>NZ_JAWLNX010000010.1:53097-207682 GCF_035320975.1 Saccharopolyspora mangrovi
CCCCGCCCCCCCCCCCCACCCCCCCCCCCCCCCCCCCCCCGGCGCCCCCCCCCCCCCCCCCCCCCCCCCCCCCCCGCCTCTCGTCGTGTCGGGCGCTCCGCGACGTCCGGGATGCCCCAAAGGAACCCTTGACGATCGACGGTCGATGCTGTGTTCTTCTGTGCGATCCTGTTTGACCGTGGAGGTTCAACGTGTATCGGTTGTTCGCTCTTGTGTCACTGTTACTGGCTTTCCTCAGCACCACCGGTGTCGCCGCGTCCGCTCAACCACCCGACAACGGCGTGCCGGGCGGCGACGTGCACGCCTACCTGGACGACCCGCAGAAGGTCGCCGAAGGCCAAGAAGCACCGCACGCCCGACTCCGCCCGTACGACAACGTCGACTCGGCGGCGCGCGGCGAGGAAGGCACCCCCTACACGCGATCGCTGGACGGCCAGTGGCAGATCGCGATGGCCGACCGGCCCGAGGAGGTTCCGCCCGGCTTCTACGCCGAGGACTACGACTCGTCGAGCTGGCGCACCGTCTCGGTGCCGCACACCTGGCAGACCGCCGGCCTCGACCACCCGATGTTCCGCAACATCGCCACCGAGGTGCAGCCGGACGACCCGCCGCACGTGCCTCGCGACGTCAACCCCACCAGCGCCTACACCCGCGACTTCGACCTGCCCGCCGACTGGACGCAGCGCAGCACCTTCGTCCGGTTCGAAGGGGTCACCTCCGGGTTCTTCGTCTGGGTCAACGGCCAGTACATCGGCTACGACCAGGGCGGCTACACACCCGCGGAGTTCGACATCTCGCGGGCGCTGCACCCGGGCAAGAACCGCATCGCCGTGCAGGTGCACCGCTGGAGCGCGGGTTCCTACCTCGAAGACGTCGACCAGTGGCGCTACTCGGGCATCTTCCGCTCCGTCGAGCTGTACTCCACACCCGCCACGCACGTGCGGGACGTGACGCTGCGGACCGATCTCGACGCCACCTACACCGACGCGAACCTCTCGGCGGTGGTCGATCTCGGCCGCCGCGAAGGCGGAACGACCGGCCCGCACCGCGTGACCGCCTCGCTGCGGGATCAGCGCGGCACCGAAGTCGGATCGGTGAGCCAGGACGTCGAGGTCACCGGACCCGACTCGCAGGCCCAGCTCGACCTCCCGGTCCGCAACCCCGCCAAGTGGACCGACGAGACGCCCAACGTCTACACCGTCGTGCTCACCTTGAGCGGCCCGGACGGCGCGGTCGGCCACATCACCAGCGAGACGGTCGGATTCCGGGAGATCGAGATCCGCGACCGGCAACTGCTCATCAACGGCAAGCGCACCCTGTTCAAAGGCGTCAACCGGGCCGAGACCGACCCGGACCACGGCAGGCACGTGCCCCGCCCCGCGCAGGAACGCGACGTCGAGCTGATGAAGCAGCTCAACGTCAACGCCGTGCGCACCTCCCACTACCCCGCCGACCCGTACTTCAACGACCTGGCCGACCAGCGCGGCCTGTGGGTCGACGACGAGGTCGACATCGAGACCCACAACCACGAGGACTGCACCCAGTGGTGCCAGGCGAACGAGCCGGAATGGCGAGACGCGTTCATGGACCGCATGATCGGCATGGTCGAGCGCGACAAGAACCACCCGAGCATCTTCCTCTGGGACACCGGCAACGAGGCCGGGCTCGGCGCGCACCACTTCGAGATGGCCGACTGGGTCAAGCGCAACGACCCGACCCGGCCGGTCTACCACCAGTCGAACAACCCCGACGGTGACGCGCCCTTCGCCGACGTGTGGGGCCCGCGCTACCCCTCGCCGGAGAAGTTCGCCGACCAGGCCAAGACCACCACGAAACCGCTGATCTTCGGCGAGTACGCGCACGCGATGGGCAACAGCCTCGGCAACTTCCACGAGTTCTGGGACATCATCCGCGCCCACCCGCAGACCCAGGGCGGGTTCATCTGGGACTGGGCCGAGCAGAACATCCGGCAGCAAACCCGGATCACACCCGACACCTCCGGCAACGGCATCTCCGCGCACCTGTCCGGGAAACCGGAGCTGGTCGACGGCCACCGAGGCAAAGCGCTGGCGCTGTCCGGGTTGGACGACTTCGTCGAGGTCTACCGCGACCGCAAGCTGGACATCACCGGCAAGGCCCTGACCCTCGACACCTGGGTCAAACCCGGCAAGTGGACCGGTGATTTCCGGATCCTGGGCAAGGGCGATCACCAGTACGCGCTGAAGATGAAGTCGGAGAACACCCTCGAGTTCTTCATCCACAGCGGCACCTGGCGGTCCGTGCAGGCGCAGGTGCCCGCCGACTTCTACGGCAACTGGCACCGGGTCAGCGGAACCTACGACGGCACGGCGCTGCGCCTCTACATCGACGGCAAGGAAGTCGGCAGCACGCCGTTCACCGGCGCCATCGACCCCTCCTCCGCCGAGGTCAACATCGGACGGGACTTCGAAACCTCGTGGAACGACCCGTCCGACGTGGGCTGGATGGCGCGCGGTGCGGTCGACGACGCGCGCATCTACGACCGGCCGCTCACCGCCGCCGAGCTCGGCGCACCGGAGCCGGTGGGCGGCGCGCTGCTCGCGCTGGACTTCGACCGCGTCGAGGACGCCGGAACCCACCTGTCCTACGGTTCGAGCCTGTCCGGTGTGGACGGTCTGGTCAGCTCCGATCGCCGGCCGCAACCGGAGGCGGCCCAGATGGCCTGGTCGCACCAGCCCCTCCGATTCGACTTCGACGACCAGACCCTGTCGGTGACCAACGAAAGGCAGTTCACCGGCACCGACGAGCTCGCGCTGCGGTGGAAGGTCACCGAAGGGTCCCGCGTCGTGGCCGAGCACGAGCAGCCGCTGCGGGTGGGGCCGAACTCGACGTGGACCGAAGCGCTGCCGCTGCCGCCGAACCCGGACGACCGGGAGCGGTTCCTCAGCGTCGAAGCGGTCACCACCGGCGCCCAGCACGGGGTTCCGGCCGGTCACGTGCTCGCCCACGACCAGTTCCCGCTCGCAGGAACCCGTGTTCCCGGTCTCGACCGGCGCCCGGCGGAAGGCCCGCCGGTGCAGGTCGAGGACGAGGGCACGAAGGTGAGGGCCTCGGCCGCGGGAGTCACCTACGAGCTCGACAAGACCACCGGTGCGCTGTCGTCGATCCGCGCCGACGGTCAGGAACTGCTCGCAGGTGGGCCGAAGCTCGACGCCTGGCGCGCCCCCATCAGCAACGAGACCTTCGCCTGGGGTCGTGCTGAAGGCGAGGACTGGCGCAAGGCGGGCCTGGACCGGCTGGCGACCAGCATGACCGGTCACCGCGTCGAACCGGCCCCGGCAGGCGGCGCGCGGATCGTGGTCGACACCCGCGTGGCGGCACCGGACGTGGCCGGCGCCTGGTTCGACCAGACCATGACCTACACGATCGGCCGGGACGGTGTCCTGGAGCTCGGGCACCAGGTCGTGCCCCAAGGCGAGGTGCGCCAACTGCCGTACCTGCCGCGCATCGGCGTGTCCCTAGCGGTGCCGGACCGCTACGAGCGCTTCGCCTGGTACGGCCGCGGTGCCGAGAGCTACAACGACCGCAAGAACGGCAGCCCCATCGGGGTCAACACCTCCACCGTCGACGAGCAGTACGTCGAATACCACCGACCGCAAGACCACGGCAACCACACCGATTCGCGGTGGGCGCTGCTCACCGACGGCCAGACCGGCGGTCTGCTCGTGGCAGGGGCCCCGGAGGTCAGCGTGACCCCCTACGACGACCTCGACCGGGCCGCCTACCCGTTCCAGCTCCACCGCAACGACGGCTGGTTCACCTTGCACGCCGACCACGCGGTCACGGGTGTGGGCGACACCCCGAACCCGGTCCGCAACCACTACCAGGTGCGGGCGGACGCCACCTACGGCAACACCCTCACGATCCGCCCGCTGTCACCGCGAGAAGCCCGAGCCGGCCTCCCGGACGGTGGCTGAACCGGCGCAGACGTCGACGTGGCGCCGCCCGCAGGTCCGGGCGGCGCCACGTCGGCGTTCAGCCGCGCGCCAGCACCTCGGCGTCCTCGGCGCCGTAGCGCTCCTGCTCGATCTGCTGCAGGCTCTTGCCCTGGGTGTCGGGCGCCCAGATCGTGCCGACCAACAGGGCGGCCACGAGCAGACCGAGGATCAGCAGGCCGAGGCCTTCGAGCCCGATCTGCGTCAGCAGCACGGGGAATCCGACGCTGAGCAGACCGACCAGCACCCGCGCGGCGAGGAACAGCACGCCTTGCGCGCTCGCGCGGTAGCGGGTCGCGAACAGCTCGCTGGTCCACAGGCCGTAGAAGGCCTGCGCCCCGATACCGGCCGAGATGCCCCACCCGATCGCGAAGAACAGCACCACAGCGGAGCTGCCGGGCCCGTAGATCAACGCCGCCCACGCCACGACGCCGAGCACGGCACCCGCGAATACAGCCAGCGGCGGCTGACCCGGTCGGCCAGGCGCATGAAGCCGAAGTAGGTGGCCAAGCTGGTGCAGCCCCACAGCAGCACCTGCACCAGGTACTGCTCGCTCTCGGAGGTGAAGCCCGCCGCGTCGTACACCCGCGGCTGGAAGATCCCCGCTTGCCCGGCCACGGCGTTCCACAAGCCGTACACGCCGACCAGGAAGATCATGGCGTAGAGGTTCACCTTCTTGGAGAACAGGCCGCGCAGGCTGCTGGTGAAGGTGATCTGGTTGTTGGGAACCTCCTTGCGGCTGGCCCAGATCTTCGACTCCGCCAGGCCGCGCCGGACCCACCAGGTCACGAACGCCACCACGAACAGGTGCGCGAAGATCAACCTGCTGCCGAGCAAGCCCAGCGGGGCGACCACGACCGCCAGCAGGTAGCCCACCATCGGGCCGATCGACCACGCCAGCTGGGCGGTGCCCACGTGCGCCGCCCGCTGATCGGACGGAGCCTCCTCGGCGATGTAGGTCCACGAGGCGGTCACCCCGGCGCCGACCGCGATCCCGGTCAGCACGAAACCGGTCAGCAGCATGCCGTAGGACACCGCGAAGACGGCCAGCAGCACGCCGAACATGTACAGCAGCAGGTCGTAGGTGTAGATGAACTTCCTGCCGTAGCGGTCGCACAGCGGACCGCCGATGGCCGCGCCCAACGCGGCGCCGAAGGCGTTGGCGCTCAGCGAGGCCAGCAGTCCGACCGCCAGGTCGTCCAGCCCGAACCGCTCCTGCCAGAGGCTCAGGCTAGTGGCGATCGCGATGATCGAGCCCGCCTCGATGTAGTTCGACATGGCCACGGCGATCGTCGCGCGCCAGCCCGTCGTGCGCTTGCCCGACCGAACCATGCTCGGCCCTCCCGTCCATCGACTCTGATGTCGCAGGCATGTCACGCCGGCACCGCCGGGGCTTTAAAACGTTTCAACTCCTGCGTTGCCCTCCACCGTAGAGTGTCCCGAGTCACCGAACAACCCCCGGTTCCAACCTTGACCGAAACACCCTCCGCGAGCGGCCCTTTCGCGCAAAGTCCAGGCCCGCCCCCGTGGACTGGAGCTGAATCCGCCGCGCCCAACCCTCCTCGAGACGGCCACTTGTGATCTTGACAACCCGACCCAGCGGATCTAGCGTCCGAACTACTGAGTGAAACGTTTCACTACTCTAGGTGCCCACGGCCCGCCACGGCTGACCGGACGAGGCCGCGTCTTCCCCGAGCTCGACGAGGAGTCCCGCATGCCCGGAAAAGCGTCCAGGAAACCCACCGCACCCCGCGCGTTCGCCGCGGCGCACGCGAAAGCAGGCCTGGCCCTCACGGCCTCGCTGCTGGCGCTCGGCACCGCTGCCCCGGCCAGCGCCGACTCCGCTGCTCCCGAGGTGCGGATGATCCAGCAGAGCACGCTCGATCCGCAGGCGCTGTACTTCGTCTCCTACGACGGCCTGGTCAACAGCTCCTCGTACCAGCAGAGCGGAATCCTGACCCACGGGGGATTCCAGTACGCCGCCTGGTACACCGCCGACCGCAGCGCGGTGGTGGCCCGCCGCGCCCTGGGCACCACCCGCTGGGAGACGGTCGCACTGCCCCACCGGCTCTCGGTCGACGACTCGCACAACACCATTTCGCTGGGCATCTCACCGCAGGACGACCGGCTGCACGTCGCGATGGACACCCACAACAACCCCGTCCACTACTTCCGGTCGAAGCCGGGCCTGGCCGCAGGCCGAGGCGCCTGGCAGGCGGAGGCTTTCGGTCCGCTCCAGCGCACGCTGGAAGGCGTCGACGTGGGGAGCATGACCTATCCGCGCTTCGTGGTCGCACCGAACGGCAAGCTGCAGCTGAGCTACCGCACCGGGCAGGGCTCCGGCAACGGCGTGCTGGAGCTGGCCGAGTACGACGGTGCCTGGCACGAGCTCGGGTCCTGGACCAGCAGCACCGGCGACTACAGCGCCAACGGGGGCACGAGCACGACGCGGAACATGTACCTGCACGGACTCACCTACGGCCCCCGCGGCCGGCTGCACGCGGCCTTCACCTGGCGCGAGGGCGACAACTCCGTGCTGTGCGACCCCGGTGGGCTCACCAACCACGACACCGGCTACGCCTACAGCGACGACCAGGGCCGCACCTGGCGCAACAACACCGGCGAGCAGATCGCCACCACGGGCACCGACCAGCGGGTCTCGATCAGCTCCCCGGGCCACGTCGTCCGGCCCTCGGGCGTCGACCACGCACTGATCAACCAGGAGAGCCAAGCCGTCGACAGCACCGGCCGGCCGCACGTGCTCGTCAGCCGCGTTCCCGAGGACGCGACCGACTGCGTCACCGACTTCACCGCGCAGCGGCGCAGCCAGGGCCGGGTCTACCACCAGCACCGGGAGGCCGACGGGCGCTGGGTGGAGACCCAGCTGCCGGTGCCGCTGGAGGCCTTCGGCCGCACCCGCATCGGTTTCGACCGCGACGACAACGCCTACGCGGTCATGCCCTACGGTCGAATCCTCACCGCCTCCAAGGCCAGCGGCTGGACCGATTGGACGCTGCGGTTCGATCCGCAGGACTTCAACGCCTTCGGCGAAGTGCTCGTCGACGACACCCGGGCGGCGAAGGACGGCGTGATCTCGGTGATGTACCAGCAGCGCTCGCAAGGCACCACCCCGTCGCCGATCGCGGTGGCCGACTTCCGGCTCGAACGAGGAGGAGGCAGGATCGGCAACGGCCCCGCCCTCGCGGCGGGCCCGCTTTCCGGCCTGACCTTCGAACGGAGTTGAAACTGAGATGATCGTGCCGGGACTGGTCTCGGTGACCTTGCGGCAGTGCGACATCGACGAAGTCGTCGCGCTCGCCGCGGAGTGCGGCCTGCAGGCCATCCACTGGGGTGGTGACGTGCACGTGCCCCTCGGGGATCACGCCGCCGCGGAGCGCGCGCAACGCCGCTGCGCCGCCGAGGGCATCGAGGTCGAGGCCTACGGGTCCTACTACCGGGCGGGCGACACCGATCCGGACTCCTTCACCGCGGTGCTCGACACGGCCCTGGCCCTGCGAGCACCGCGCGTTCGGGTGTGGGCCGGTCGACGCGGCTCAGCCGACTGCTCGCCCGAGGACAGGACTTCGGTGGTCGACGACCTGCGCCGCTGCGCCGACGCCGCGGCCGCGCGCGGACTCCGGATCGCGGTCGAGTACCACCCGGACACACTGACCGACGAGCTCCGCTCCGCCCAGGTCCTCCTCCGCGCAGCAGATCACGAGGCCCTGGAGAGCTACTGGCAACCGAGGGCGAACCACCCCGTGGCCGACGCGGTCCACGAGGTGGCCCAACTGCGTCCCGACCTGGTCGGCGTCCACGTCTTCGCCTGGGGACCCGGCGGCTACCACGACCGGCTGCCGCTCAGCGACCACCAGGACCTGTGGCGGGCCGCGTTCGCCGAACTGGCACGCGACCAGCGCGAACGCCACGCGCTGCTGGAGTTCGTGCGGGACGACTCGCCCGACGAGCTCCGCGAGGACGCCGCCACGCTGCTCTCCTGGCTCGGATGACAACCGGCGATGACGAAGGGCCTCGCGACGTTCGCGAGGCCCTTCCTGGAATCTGCGCTACCGTCCCCAGGCGTGTTCGAGCCGGTCGACGATCGTGGTGTTGCGCAGGCGCACGCTGAGGTCGGTGCCACTGCCCTCGAGCGCGTAGAGCGAGTACCAGTCGTGGTCGGGGCGGTGCGAGTGCTTCCCGCCCAGCGCCGGCCAGTAGACCGCCCCCATCTCCAGCGACCGGCTGGTGTCGGTGGCCGCGCGGATGTAGCGGACGAAGTTGTCGGAGCTGTTGGTGTCGTCGTAGTTGCGCTCGTCGTCCATCGGGGCGCCGAACTCGTCCAGGACGGTGCGCGACCCGCAGGATCCGATCCGCTCGCGGAACAGGCTCACCCATTCCTCGTAGGTCTTCGGCTGGAACTGGAAGGCGTAGAGGTGCAGCGAGAGGTACGTGCCGTCCAGGCGGTCGTCAGCGCAGACGGAAGTGACCTCGCCGTTGTAGCCGCTGCCGCTGACGATGATCCGGTCCCTGAGAACCGACGGACGATCGGCGATCCAGGTGGCCGCGATGTCGGCCCACTCCTGCGCGCTGTAGCCGTGCGGCTCGTTCATCGGCTCGAAGTACACCTGGCCGTTGGCGCCGTGGCGGTCGACGACCGCGTCCCACATCGCATCGAACGCTGCCTTGTCAACGATCCGGCCGTCCGATGAGGCGTCGTCCTCCCAATAGGACAGGATCACCTTGAAACCCTTGTCCACCGCGGCATCGATGGCACCGGCGTAGGCCGCACCCCACTTGGTTCCCGGCACCGAATGGGTGTTGATCGGCAAACGCACGGTGTTCGCACCCGTGGTGCTCGCGAACCCGTCGTAGACGGCGGTCGCCTTGTCCTTCACCACGCTGTAGTTGTCGGCTTCGCTGAGCCCTTCGGGAACGACCGGGCCCTCCACGAAGTTGTCGCCGGGCATGGCCCAGTTGACGCCCTGGAACTGCCGGGCCTGCAACGCGCTGGACTCGGCCGGTGCGGCAGCGGCGGTGTGCACCGCAGGGCCGGCGATCAGCACCGACATCGTCAGCGCGATCGCGGCGCCTAACCGACCTCGCATTGGTCCTCCGTCGACACGGCGGTAGCGCATGTCTCTCCTCTCGTCGGTACTTCACCGAACTGCGTCGAGCTCCTCGATCGAGGTCTTGTGCGTTTCCGGCGCCATGAACGCCGCCACGATCCCCGGCAGGGTGAACAGGACGATCATCGTTCCCACGATCACGACGACGTTGGCCCCGGGCGGCGCGAGCAGCGCGGCGACGCTGGGCAGCAAACCGGTCAGCGCGATGCCGAACTGCGAGGCGATGCCCACACCGGACACCCGGACCCGGGCGGGGAACTGCTCGTTCCAGAACGACGGCCACGTCCCGTTGTAGGCGCTGAAGCCGAAGCTCATCATCACCACTGCGGTGGCGAACACCAGCGGCACGTTCGCGATCGAAATCGCGTAGAGGAACGGCCACGACATGACCACCGCGCACACCACGCCGCCGATGAACACCGGCTTGCGGCCGATCCGGTCGGACAGCGCGGCGAAGGCCGGAATGGTGAACACCGCCAGGACGTTCACGGCGATGACCACCCACAGCATGGTGTTCTTGGAAATACCGACCCCGTAGTCGGACTGCGTGGCGTAGGTCAACGCGAACGCCCCGAAGGTGACGCCCACTGCGTTGGTGAAGATCATCAGGAAGACGCGGATCATGGCGGCGCGGTGATCGGCGAACACGACCCGCAACGCGGTGCCTCCGGGGCGGGTGCTGTCCTTCCTCTTCTGGAAGTCAGGCGATTCCGCCAGCGTGCGGCGGATGATGAACCCCACGACCACGATGATCAGGCTCAGCCAGAACGGCACCCGCCAGCCCCAGCTCATCAGCTGCTCTTGCGTCAGCGTGCTGGTCAGCACCACGAACACCAGCGATGCGAGGATGACACCGCCTTGCGTTCCGCTCAGCGTGAAGCTGGTGAAGTAGCCGCGTCGCCGCGCAGGCGCGTGTTCGAGCACCAGCGCGTTGGCGCCGGACGCCTCGCCGGACACGGCGAATCCCTGCAGCATCCGCAGGATCAGCAGGGCGATCGGGGCGAAGACCCCGATCTGCCCGTAGGTCGGCAGGCAGCCGATGGCGAAGACCGAGAAGCCCATCAGCAGCATGGTGCCGACCAGGACCGTCTTGCGCCCGTACTTGTCGCCCCAATGCCCCATGAACAGCGAACCCACGGGCCTGGCCACATAAGCCGCGCCGATCGTGGCCAGCGAGCCGACCATCGCGGCGACCGGGTGACTGTCGGGGAAGAACAGCTTCGGGAAGACGATCGACGCAGCCGTTCCGTAGATGGAGAAGTCGTAGAATTCGAGGGCGCTGCCCACCCACGCCGCCACCGCAGCTTTCTTCGGAGTTCTTTCAGGCTCTTCGCTGCCGACCACGCCAGCAGAGCCTTGCGTTGCATGCACCATTGCACTCCCATCACGCGACTCGAACGACCGGCCGAGCTCGATTCACGAACACCACAGGCGGATTCGCATTTTCGGCGCTGTCACAACCACTTTCAGCTCGGCCGGGATTTCCACTTCTGCCGCTGAGCGTTTCGAACAGACCACACCACGGCGTGGTGAGCGGTCAACGGAACGGAAAACGCCCGCTCACACTCGATCAGGAACGAACAGGACGTCGCTCTCGCACCTGGAACTCAGAGATCGATCTCGGTCCTCACCTGGTCCGGCCACGTCACCACCACGGCATGCCGACCCTCTCCGCAGAGCCTGACCTCCACGGAAGGGTGCGCAGGGAGTTGGTCGCCGCGGTCGAGCACCACCAAGGCCGCCAGCACCTCACCGGCCGGAACCGGGTCCACCGACAGCCACGGGATCACCGTCCAGTCCCCGAGCGGGCTGGTTCCCCGTTCCGCCGCGGTTCCGGACGTGGTGAACCCGCTCAGGCCGCGCAGGTGGGAGCGCAGCTCGGCCGTCCGCGCCTGGGCGTGCGGTGCGCCGTCCGCTCCACCGCTGGTCGCCGCCGGCCGGGAATCGGCCGCCACCGGCCACCCGCCGAGCCGCAGCGAAACCCCCTCTCCTGGCGGGTTTTCGACCCGGACCAGACGCACCTCCAGGCCGTCCCGCAGCACCGAGGCGATCGTGATCTCCGTGCCCGGGCGGACCTGGCCGGTGCGGCCCGAGCCGTGATCAGGCGAGGTGTCGTTCGTGGAATCGACCCAGCGCACGAGCCCGCTCGAAGTGGCCATCAGCGCACCGTTCGGCAGCTCCCGCGTGCGCGAGGTCGCGAAGCCGGTGCGGTGCGTGGCCCCGCCCTGCGCGTCGACGAGCACGACCGCGTTGTCGACGGGGTCTTCGACCGTCGGGCCGGTCAGCGGAGACATCGTGGCCGTCGAATAGCCCAGGCGTGCGTACAGGGGCGAATCGCTCCGCTCGTCGCCCGGTGTCGCGTGATCGGTGCCGTGGTTGAGCACGAACGCGATCCCGGTGTCCTCACGAGTGGCCGCGAGCCATCCCGGCGCCGCGATCGCCCGAGCCCGGTCACCGCTCTCCGCCGGGAGCGGCAGCTCGGCGTCGGTCCACACGGGATGATCCGCCGGGAGCGCCAGGCCCAGCATCCCCTTCGAGGCCCAGTACGGCGAGCCAGGTCCTGAGTAGGACTGGCGCATCTCCGGCCACGGCCGGTGCCAGCCGATGCTCAGCAGCCCGTCCTCCCCGAGAGCGCCATGCCGGTCGAAGTGCGACAGCATCCCGCTGGCCACCCGCCGGGTCAGTCCCGGTGGCACTCCCCCGGTCCCGGTCATCGCGCCCACCCAGAACGGCGCGGCCGCGGCGAACCGGTAGATGAGGCTGCGCCCCTGCATCAGCGGTGATCCGTCGGCGCCGATCAAGTGCACGGCGTCGTCGAGGTAATCGGCGAGATCGGCCTGCCACGTCGCGCGCACCGATTCCGGGCACAGCGAGCCGGTGACGTCGAACAGGTGGGTCCACAGCAGCGGGTAGACGTGCAGGGCCCAACCCACGTAGTGGTCGAAGGCCCGCTCGGGACCGTCGCTGAGCCAGCCGCCCTGGCGGCGCAGCGAGGCGTGCACGGCGAGGTCTTCCTCGATGTCGGCGGCTGAGAACGGCCCGCCGGCTTCCCGGAGGAAGGACTCGACGGTGATCCGGAACCAGATCCAGTTGATCGGCGGGTACGGCTGGCCGATCACCGCCGTCAGCCAGTCGATGACGCGTTCCCGCACGCCGTCGTCGAGCCGGTCCCACAGCCACGGGCGGGTCAACTGCAGCACCAACGCGATCGAGGCCGCCTCGACCTTGGCCTGGTGGAGCTCGTCGGGGCGCGGCCACCGCTCCGGGGAAGCCGGATCCGTGCCCGCCGCCAGCCCCTCGGCGTAGCGCTCGAGCACGCCCCCGGGGTCCGAACCTCGCTCCCCGGCGATGCGGAATCCGGCGAGCAGGAACGTTCGCGCGAAGCCCTCGAGCCCGTCGGACACCGCACCGTGGCTGCTGTGCGGGCCGGGCAACTCGATGAGCGCCCCCGACGGGGACCGGTACCGCCCCACCGCCGCCAGCATCCGGTCGGCCAGTTCGGCCCAGTGCTGCCGGGTCCACCCGGTGTGCTGGCTTCGTTCGTGCGGATCGGTCATGCCTGCACCTCCAGGGCTTCGGCGGTCACGGGTGCCAGCGCGGGCAGTCCGGCGGCGTAGCGCTCCAGTTCGGTGAGCGCCGCGGCGCTCATGCGGCGGGTCTCCTCCCCCAGCGAACCGGCCACGTGCGGGGTCAACATGACGTTCGGCAGGTCGTAGAGCGGTGAATCCGTCGGGAGCGGTTCCGGATCGGTGACGTCGAGGACCGCGTGCAGCCCCGCCGCGCACGCCCGTTCCAGCGCTGCGGTGTCCACCAGCGCGCCCCGCGCGGTGTTGATGAGCACGGCGTGCTCCGGCAGCGCGGCCAGTTCGGCGGCGCCGATGAGGTGGTGGGTTTCGGGCAGCGACGGCGCGTGCAGGCTGAGCACGTCGGCATGCGGTAGCGCCTCGGCCAGCGAGACCGGCTCGGCTCCGGCGGCGACGATCTCCCGGGGATCCACGACGGGGTCCACCACGCACACCCGCCCCAGCCCGAGGTCGCGCAGCAGCTGGGTGACCCTCCGCCCGACGCGCGAGAACCCGACCAGGACGATGACCTGCTCGGCCTTGACCGGCAGGCACTTCCGGTCGCGGTAGTGCCAGTCGTCGCGGAAGGTGCGCACATCCGGTGCGAGGAAGGGAATCTTCTTCGACGCCCACAGGATCGCGGCCAGCGTGTACCGGGCGACGGGT
This sequence comes from Saccharopolyspora mangrovi, assembly GCF_035320975.1. NCBI lineage: Bacteria > Bacillati > Actinomycetota > Actinomycetes > Pseudonocardiales > Pseudonocardiaceae > Saccharopolyspora > Saccharopolyspora mangrovi. The sequence continues at coordinate 66,427 of NZ_JAWLNX010000010.1, forward strand.
TCGGCGTTGGCGTCCGCTGCTGTGGTGACCCGGAGTCCACGTCCCAGCACCGCATCCCCGACGTGCCCGCGGACGCTTCCCGCCGCGTGCAGCACCGCTTGCAGGCGCGGTGCAGCGCGCAACACCTGGTCGTCCAGCGCAGGACAGCCCCACGAGGTGATCAGGACTTCGACTTCGGCGAGCCTCGCCCGCGCGGCGGCCGACCGGAAGTCAGCGACCGCCACCGGCTCCGCGAGCGAGGCCACCGCGCGCAACCTGGCCATTTCTTCCGCGCCGAACAGGGTTTCCAGCGTGCTCGCGCTCATCGCGAGCATCGTTTCCGGTTTCCTCGGACCAACCGGGACCGCACCCGCCTCCGGGCTTTGAAGCTCCATCGATCCTCCGCACTGAGTGGTGACGAACACTCCAACCCGTGGCATAGTTCCCGGTCAACGCAAAAGAACCGCTTCGCTCACGTTCGATCAGAAACGAACATGGGAGTCGACCACGATGCTCGCCTCGGAACGCCGGAAGATCATCCTCGCCGCGGTCCGCCAGCACGGCGCCGTCAAGCTCGCCGATCTCGTCGAGCGGCTGGCGGTCACGCCCGTGACCGTGCGGCGGGACGTGACGGCGCTGGCCGATCAGGGCCTGGTGGTGCGGGTCCACGGCGGGATCACCCTCCCGCACCGCCCGGACTCCTCGGACATCTCAACCCCGAGCGCCCACTCCGCCTTCGGCGCGTCCGCGAGCAGAGCGCTGGTCGGGATGGTGGCTCCCTCGGTGGAGTACTACTGGCCCGAGGTCATCCAAGGCGCGCAATCGACCGTGGCCGCTGCGCGCGGAAGACTGGTGCTGCGCGCCTCGAGCTACGACCCGGCCGAGGACCGGCGGCAGGTCTCCAAGCTGCTCGAACGCGGAGTCCAGACGCTCATGGTGGCGCCTGCGGTGTCCGGGCAAGCCGGCGTCGACCTGCTGCGCTGGCTGGGTTCGCTGCGCATCCCGGTCGTCCTCGTCGAACGCGTCCCTCCCCCGGAACTCCCGACGCTCGCGCTGGATGCGGTCACCACCGCGCACGCGCTCGGCGCCGGGCTCGCCGTCCGCCACCTGGTCGGGCTGGGCCACGAACGCGTCGGACTGATCACCTCGCGCACCAGCCCGACCAGCCGCGCGCTGCAGCAGGGCTGGCGCGACGCCGTGGACGACCTCGGCATCCCCGATCCGACCTCCCTTGCCACCGAGGTCCCGCGCTACGGCTCCGAGGGGTGGGCCGACGCCTACGCCGAAGTGCTGCGCCACTACCAGCGACGGGGAGTGAGCGCCCTGCTGGTGCACTCCGACCGGGAGGCCGTCGGGATCGTCGAGCTCGCCCGCGACAGCGGAGTGGCCGTCCCGGAGGAACTGGCCGTGGTCTCCTACGACGACGAGGTCGCCGCAGCCTCCGACCCACCGCTGTCGGCCGTGCGCCCGCAGAAGCACCGGCTCGGCGCCCTCGCGGCCGAACTCGCCCTCGCACGACTCGCCGAGGTCACCGACCGACCGGTGCACCGCGTGCAGCTGTGGCCGACGCTGCACATCCGCGAGTCCTGCGGCGCCGCCACCGGCACGGTCCCCGAGTAGGGACAGCGCGGTCGGCGGTCAGTTGCCGCCGACCGGCTCGACGTAGCCCCCGGTGAACACCGAACCCGGCGGCGGATCGGCGAGCGGACCCGGAACGGCGAAGTCAACCGCACCGCGCACGGCATCGGCCGGTGCGCTGGCCTTCTGCTGCTCCAGGTACCCGGCCAGCTGCACGCCCGGGGCGCCTTCGACCGTCATCGTCCGGCGGTGCTCCAGGAACGGCAGCTCCACCGAACCGCCGCGGACCTCGACGGTCTGGCCGCTGGGTGCGGCCACGGCCCACCAGTCCTGGTTGTTGTCGGTGACGCGCACGCCGATGCGGTGACCGGCCGGGAGCTTCCAGTCCGCGCCCCACAGCTCCAGCGGGACCGTGGACTCGCCCGGCTCGCGCACGAGGTGGCCTTGGCGGGTGATCAGCGGGCCGGTGCCGTCCGGGCCGAGGTCGTAGACGTCGACGACCAGGTTGGCGTTCGGCCTCGTCGTCGTGACCTCGACCGCCGCCCTCGGCGAGCCCGACAGGTGCACGTCGTGCGGCAGCGGGTTCGACACCGTCCACACCCCGGAGGTCACAGCCGGATCGCCGGGCTGGCCGGACTGGGAGTGGGCCGCCGTCGACACCGACTGGGCGTGGTCGACGTAGCTGCCGGCCTTCAGCGGCGTGCGGAACTCGCTCATGTCCGCCGCCGGCCACTGGGCCTCCGACCGCCACCTGCCGTCGTTGGTCTGCACCGCGTGCGGCGGGTCCGCCACGGCCGGCACCTCGTCCTTGAGGTAGCGGCCGTAGAAGCGCATCACCTCGTCGAACCAGCCCTGCCGCCCCATCTTCAGGCGACCGGCCTCGTCAACGTCGTTGCCGCGCACGTGCTCCCACGGTCCCAGCCAGCTGCGCTCGTAGCCGGTGTGGTTGTCCAGGTAGTCCTGCATCCCGTCGGCGACGGTGTTGTTCTCGGTCAGGCCCTGGGTCAGGAACAGCGGGACGTTCGAGCCCGCGGCGCCGGGGATGAGGTTGCGCTCCTTCCAGAACGCCGAGTCGTGGTTGTCATCGCCCGCCTGCTGAGCGAAGTTCTGGGCCAGGCACAGCGGGTCGTTGAGGCTCTGCAGGTTGTAGGCGGGCTGGTCGGTGATCGGCCCCGGCGTGGCGGCGATGCCGTCGTAGAGGGCCGGGGTGGCCAGCGAGTTGATCCGGCGCATCCCGTCGCCGTAGAGGTACCGGTAGTCGTCGTAGACCGGTTCCTGGCTGACGACCGCGGTCAGGCCCGGAGGCCGCTCGTTGACCCCGACCAGTCCGGTCAGCCCGTCGTAGGACTTGCCGTACATGCCGACCCGGCCGGTCGACCAGGGCTGGCTCGCCGCCCACTTCACGGCGTTGACCACGTCGGACTTCTCGCCGGGCCCCGACCAGTCCAGGCATCCGGTGGAGCCGCCGAAGCCGCGCAGGTCCACCATGACGAAGGTGTAGCCCTTCTGCAGCAAGCCGGAGCCCTCGACGAAGTCCCGGAAGCGCTCCGAAGGACCGTCGTTGGGCCCGACCGGGTCGTAGGGCGTGCCCTCGACCGCACCGGCGGGCCCGGTCTGACCGGAGTGGTTGAAGTACGGCCCGATCGAGAGGATCACCGGGGTCTTGTCGGTGTCCTTGGCTCCCTTGGGCCGCAGGACGTCCGCGTGCAGCCGCGCCTCCCCCGCGCTGGAGGGGGAGGAGATCCACGCCTCGCTCCAGTCGGCGTCCGGGTAGGAGACACCCGCGGCCTGGGCCGGTGGCGCGGCCGGCACCACCACCGCCACCACCGCGGCCACCACGACTCCGGCGCCCCGACGACGCCGCGACGTCCTCAACCTGGTCAACGCGCGCTCCGACATGCAGCGACCACCTCCCCGGCCATACGTCCGGGCGACGTTAGAGGACCGAACCGAGGAAGTCAGGAAGCCGTTTTCACACTGTTACCAGCTCCATTCCCGCCCGCTCGCGCTCACGTCGTGCTCGAGAAGGCCGCGTCGAAGGACTGCGGCGGGGGCTCGATCGCCACGAGCTCGCGGACGAACTCCAGGGCGTCCGGGGCTCCCCGCAGGCGATCCATGCCCGCGTCCTCCCACTCGACCGAGATCGGGCCCTGGTAGCCGATCGCGTTGAGCATCCGGAAGATCGGCTCCCACGGGACGTCGCCGTGGCCGGTGGAGACGAAGTCCCAGCCCCGGCGGGGATCGGCCCACGGCAGGTGCGAACCCAGGCGGCCGTTGCGGCCGTTGAACTGCTTGACCGACTCCTTGCAGTCGACGTGGTAGATGCGGTCCTGGAAGTCCCAGAGGAAGGCCAGCGGGTCGAGGTCCTGCCAGATGAAGTGGCTCGGGTCGAAGTTGAGGCCGAAGGCCTCGCGGTGCCCGATCGCCTCCAGCGCCCGGTGCGTCGTCCAGTAATCGTAGGCGATCTCGCTGGGGTGCACCTCGTGCGCGAACCGCACGCCCTGCTCGTCGAAGACGTCGAGGATCGGGTTCCAGCGGTCGGCGAAGTCCTGGTAGCCGCGCTCGATCATCTCCGGTGGCACCGGCGGGAACATCGCCACCAGGTGCCAGATCGACGATCCGGTGAACCCGACCACTGTGGACACACCGAGCATCCGGGCCGCCCGGGCGGTGTTCTTGAGCTCCTCGGCCGCTCGGCTGCGCACGCCCTCGGGCTCACCGTCGCCCCAGATGCGCTTCGGCAGGATGTTGCGGTGGCGCTCGTCGATCGGGTGATCGCAGGTCGCCTGGCCCACCAGGTGGTGGGAGATCGTCCAGACCTGCAGCCCGTAGCGGTCCAAGATCTCCCGCCTGCCGGCGACGTAACCGTCCTCGTTCACCGCGCGCTCGACGTCGAAGTGATCGCCCTGGCACCCGATTTCGAGACCGTCGTACCCCCATTCCGAGGCCAGCCGGCAGACCTCCTCGAAAGGCAGGTCGGCCCACTGCCCGGTGAACAACGTGACTGGTTTCGGCATGCGCCGCTCCTCACTGCGAGTCAGCGCCGCGGTGCGACGCTCTTGCCCGGGTTGACCTGCGGTGTCAGCAACCGGGTTTCGGGTGTGCTGGAGCCCTGCAAGGCGCGCATCGCCATTTCCACGGCGATGCGCACCATGTCCTCGGTCGGCAGCGGCACCGTGGTCAGCGGCACCTCGCGGTGCGCGGCGGTGTCCTGGCCGACCGCCACCACCGAGATGTCCTCGGGCACGCGGCGTCCGCGGTTGCGCAGTTCGGCGAGCACGCTGCCCAAGGCCGCCTCGTTGTGCACGACCAGGCCGGTGAGCTCGGGGTTGGCGGCGAAGAGCTCGTCCAGGCACGTCCCGACCGCCTCGTAGTCGGGCGCGCAGGAACGCGTCACCGCGTTGAGCCCGCTGGTCGCTTCCTGGAAACCGCGCAGGAACCTGCCCGCGAAGCTCGTCCCGCGCTCGTAGACCACGGGTGGCGAGCCGATCAGGCCGATGTCGGTGTGGCCGGCGTCGGCCAGCTCGGCCACGCACCGCTTGGCCGCGGCGGCGAAGTCCAGGTCCACGCACGGCAGCCCGCCGGGGTCGTCCGGCACGCCGATGAGCACTGACGGCCGGGACAGCTCGCGCAGCACCGGGATCCGGGAATCGTCCGACTGCACCTCCATGACCAGGAAGGCGTCGGCCATCGCCGAGTTGGCCACCCGTCGCAGCCCGGCCGGGCCCTCGTCGCTGGTCAGCAGCAGGACGTCGTAGTCGTGGCCGCGGGCGGTGGTGACCACCGAGGTCACGAACCGCATCATCGCGGGCATGTGCACGTCGGTGCGCAGCGGCATGACCAGCGCCAGCACGTTGGTGCGGCTGCTGGCCAGGGCCCGCGCGCCGGCGTGCGGGTGGTAGCCGAGCCTGCGGATGCTGGCCTCGACGCGCCGCTGGGTCTCGGCCGAGATCGACCGCTTGCCCGAGAGCACGTAGGAGACCGTGCTGGCCGACACCCCGGCGTCCCTGGCGACGTCGGAGATGGACACCATCCGGACCTCCCGGGGTTTCGAAGCGCATCGAAAGCTGTTGGGTCCTGAAGGCTAGGGATGCGGCAGTGGCGAAGCAACCGCGTTGGTCCATCCGGAGCGCTGATTCGTGAAAGCTGTTGACTCCAGCGCGAACAGAGCAGCAGAATCCGCAGCCGTTCCAGCCGAGAAATCATCGAAACGTTCGATTCGCACTGTCGAAACGCTTCGACGATGGCCCTTTGCAACGACGCAACAGGAGGACGGTGTGCGAACGCAGGCGCGAACCCGAAGACGAACGGCGGCGGCCGCCGCGCTGTGCGCGCTGGTGGCCGCCGGCTGCACCGCGGGACCCGATCCCGACCAGCTGACGTTCATGGACTACCACGGCGAAGAACCGATGCGCTCGGCGATGGGCGCGCAGCTGGCCCGGTGCAGCGACGAGATCGGGATGCGGGTGCGCCACTACAGCGTCACCGGGGACCAGCTGGTGCCCAAGGCGTTGCGGATGGCCTCCTCCCGTTCCCTGCCCGACGTGCTGATGCTCGACAACCCGGACCTGCCCGAGTTCGCCACCACCCAGGCCCTGGTGCCGCTGAACCACGTGGGGGTCACCGCGGACGGCATCGCGCCGAACATCGCCGAAACCGGCCGCTACCAAGGCGAGCTCTACGGAGTCGCCCCCACCGTCAACTCCCTGGCCCTCTACTACAACCGCGACCTGCTCGACCGGGCCGGCGTGCGACCGCCGCGGACCTGGGACGAGCTCACCGCCGCCGCGCGCACCCTCACCACCCCGCAGCACCGCGGGATCGGGTTCAGCGCCTACGCCTCCTTCGAAGGCGCCTACCAGTTCCTGGCGTTCCTGTGGCCGGGCGGCGCCGACGAGCGCCGGCTCGACTCCCCGCAGGCCGCCGAGGCGCTGCGGCTGTGGGTCGAGCTGGTGCGCTCCGGTTCGGCACCCCAGTCGGTGCTGAGCTGGGAGCAGGGCGATGTGAAGAACCAGTTCACCGCGGGCAACCTCGCGATGATGGTCAACGGCAGCTGGCAAGCCGCCGAGCTGCGCAAGACACCGGGTCTGAACTGGGGCGTCGTGCCCATCCCGGTACCGCGCCTCGGCGACCCGCCGGCTACCGCGCTCGGCGGCGAGGTCATGACGATCCCGAAGACCGAGCCCTGGCGGCAGCGCAAGGCCGCCGAACTCGTCACCTGCATGAACACCGACCGCGCGCAGATGGCCGTGGCGCGCGCCGCCGACCGCGTGCCCAGCAGGCCCGAGGCCGCCGCGCAGCTGCGCCCGCAGGCCGCGGACGTCGAGGTCTTCTACGACACCGTCGCGGTCGCCCGCGCCCGCACCCAGCACCTCGGCACCCGCTGGCCGGACACCGCCAGGGCGATGTGGACGGCCTTCCAATCGGCGATCTCGGGCAACGCCACACCGGAGCAGGCGCTGAAAACCGCCCAGCAACATGCGAACCCGGGATCGTGAGGAGGAAGGCCATGACACCCTCCGCGCGCTCGATCGCCGCCAAGTGGGCCTTCCTGGTCCCGGCCGCGCTCTACCTCGCAGCCTTCTTCGGCTACCCGCTGGTCAACAACATGGTGATGAGCTTCCAGCAGTACTCCGCCGCCACGTTCTTCACCGGCGAGGCCCCGTTCGTCGGCCTCGCCAACTGGCGGGCGGTCTTCGCCGACCCGGTGTTCGCCCGCTCCGCGCTGAACACCGTCGTGTTCACCCTCGGCTCGCTGCTCGGCCAGTTCGGCTTCGGGCTGCTGCTGGCGCTGTACTTCCGGCGCAACTTCCCGCTGTCGCGGCTGCTGCGCTCGCTCCTGCTGCTGCCGTGGCTGGTGCCGCTGGTGGCCGCCGGCACCGTGTGGCGGCAGATCCTCGACCAGGAGGGCGGGGTGCTCAACACCTTCCTGCACGCCACCGGGCTGATCAGCGGGAGTGTCCCGTGGCTGAGCAGCCCGCAGGTCGCCCTGCTGTCGGTGGTGCTGGTCAACATCTGGATCGGCATCCCGTTCAACATGGTGATCCTCTACGGCGGGCTGCAGGAGATCCCCGACGACCTCTACGAAGCCGCCTCCATCGACGGCGCCGGCCGGTGGCGGACCTTCCGGGCCATCACCTGGCCGATGCTGCGCCCGGTGGTGACCGTCGTGCTGCTGCTCGGCTTCATCGCCACGGTCAAGGTCCTCGACATCATCCTGGTGCTCACCGGCGGCGGCCCGGCCAACTCCACGGAATCGCTGAGCACCCAGGTGTTCCAGAACTCCTTCATGAACCTCGACTTCGGCCGCGGCGCGGTGGTGGGCAACGTGCTGATGGCCGCGTGCCTGGTGTTCGCGGTGATCTACCTGCGCGCCAACCGGCAGGAGGTGCGTTGACGTGCGCAAGGCGATCCTCACCGCGGTGGGGCTTCTGATCGTGGCCGTGCTGCTGTTCCCGCTGTATTGGATGCTCAACATCGCCTTCCAGCCCGGGCAGAGCCTCGCGGCGTTGAACCTGCTGCCCACCGACGTCGGGCTCGGCGGGTTCGGCGCGGCGCTGCGCGAGCAGGGCGGTTCGATCCTGACCAGCCTCGTCGTGGCCCTCGGCGCGGCGGTGCTGTGCCTGGCGGTGGCCGCACCGGCGGCCTACGCGCTGGCGCGGTTCCGGCTGCCCGGCACCCGCTGGGTGCTCTTCGCCGCGCTGGTGGCGCAGATGGTGCCCGACATCGTGGTGGCCAACGCGGTCTACAACGCCTACGTCGACCTGCGGCTGGTCAACTCCGTGCCCGGCCTGGTCCTGGCCGACGCCGCGCTGGGCATCCCGTTCGTCACCGTGCTGCTGCGCGCGTTCATGGCCGGGCTGCCCGGCGAGGTCCTGGAAGCCTCGATGGTCGACGGCGCCAACCGGTTCCGCACGTTCTTGTCGGTGGTGCTGCCGATGAGCCGCAACGCGCTGATCACCGGCGGGGTTTTCGCGTTCCTGTTCGCCTGGAGCGACTTCCTGTTCGCGCTGACGCTCAACACCACCGACGACGTCACACCGGTCACCTTGGGCATCTACGACTACCTCGGCGTCGACGTCACCGACTGGAGCGCGGTGATGGCCACCGCGGTTCTCGCGTCGCTGCCCGCGGCGGTGCTGCTGGTGTTCGCCCAGCGGCACATCGTCTCCGGGATCAGCGGCGGTTCAACCAAGTGAGGGGAAGGGAATCCATGCGGGTCACGGTGTGGAACGAGAACGTCCACGAGACCACCGAAACCGAGGTCGCCGAGCGCTACCCGGACGGGATCCACGGTGCGGTGGCCTCGGCCATCACCGAGCACCACCCGGAGGCGGCGGTGCGCACGGCGACCCTGGCCGACCCCGAGCACGGGCTCACCGAGGACGTGCTGGCCGGCACCGACGTGCTGACCTGGTGGGGCCACAAGGCCCACGAGGAGGTCGACGACGCGGTGGTCGAACGGGTGCAGCGCCACGTGCTTTCCGGGATGGGCCTGGTGGTGCTGCACTCCGGGCACCTGTCGAAGATCTTCCGGGCCCTGCTGGGCACGACCTGCAACCTGAACTGGCGCTGCGAGCAGGACCGCGAGCTGGTGTGGACGGTGGACCCGACGCACCCGATCGCGGAGGGCGTCCCCCACCCCATCGTGATCGAGCAGCAGGAGATGTACGGCGAGTTCTTCGACATCCCCGCGCCCGACGAGCTGATCTTCATCAGCTCCTTCAGCGGGGGCGAGGTGTTCCGCTCGGGCTGCACCTTCCGGCGCGGCCACGGCCGGATCTTCTACTTCAGCCCCGGCGACCAGGCCTTCCCGGTCTACCACCACGCCGACGTGCGCAAGGTGATCGCCAACGGGGTCGGTTGGGCCGCGCCGGAGCGGGCCCGCGACCTGCCGGTCCTGCGCAACCGGCCCGCGGGGTGGTTCGCGTGAGCTTCCGGACCATCCCGGGCGAGGGCCCGCTGCGGCTGGTGGTCGTCGGCGCCGGGCAGATGGGCCGCACCTGGATGCGCGCCCTCTCCGACAGCCCGCTCGCCGACGTCGCCGGGGTCGTGGACGTCGACGAAGCGGCTGCGCGCGCGGCTGCCCCGCCCGGTGCGGTGGCGGGAACGACCCTGTCGGAGGTGGCGCGCCGGTGCGCGGCCGAGGCCGTGCTCGACGTGACCGCTCCCGCCGCGCACCTGCCGGTCACGCTGGAAGCGCTGGGCCTGGGACTGCCGGTGCTCGGCGAGAAACCGCTGGCCGCGACGCTGCCGGAGGCGCTCGAGCTGGTGCGGGCGGCGGAGCAGGCCGGGGAGCTGTTCATGGTCAGCCAGAACCGCCGGTTCCACCCGCAGCTGTGGCGGCTCAAACGGGAGATCGCCGCGCTGGGGCGGTTCGGCATCCTCACCCACGAGTTCTTCAAGGCCCCGCACTTCGGCGGGTTCCGCGAGGTCATGGACCACCCGCTGGTGCTGGACATGGCGATCCACAACTTCGACGCCGCCCGCTTCCTGCTCGACGCGGATCCGGTGGCGGTCTACTGCGAGGAGTACAACCCGCCGTGGAGCTGGTACGCCGGAAACGCCGCGACCACGGCGGTCTTCGAGATGACCGGCGGCGTCCGGTTCGTCTACACCGGTTCCTGGTGCAGCCCGGGCCTGGAGACCTCGTGGAACAGCAGCTGGCGCGTCTCCGCCGAGTCCGGCACGGCCACCTGGGACGGAGCCGGACCGCCACGCGTGGAGCGCACCGGGGAGGGCGAGCTGGAGCAACCCGGCGCGGTCGTCGGCGGCTACCCCGGCGATGACCTGCTGGGATCCCTGGCGATGTTCGTGCGGGCGGTGCGCACGGGTGTGGTGCCGATGGGCGAGTGCCACGACAACCTGCGGAGCCTGGCGATGGTGCACGCCGCCATCGCTTCAGCCGAATCCGGCTCCCGCGTCACGGTCGAGGAGGTGCTGCGCGCGGCCGGGTGAGCCCGCAGCGCCTCGGCCGGTGACACGTGGGCGGGGGTGGTGCTTGCACCGGCCTGCGGCGAGGACAACGATGTTGTCGTGACTCGTAAGATCTCCGAACCGGACCCCACCCCCGCCGCGCTGGACGAGGTGTCCAAGCGCATCATCGAGCAGCTCCAGGAGGACGGGCGCCGCTCTTACGCCGCGATCGGCAAGGCGGTCGGCCTCTCGGAAGCCGCGGTGCGGCAACGGGTTCAGCGGCTGCTGGATTCCGGCATGGTGCAGATCGTCGCGGTCACCGACCCGATGCAGGTGGGCTTCCTGCGCCAGGCCATGATCGGCGTGAACGTCGCCGGTGATGCCCAGCAGGTCGCCGACCAGCTCGCCGAGCAGCCCGAGATCGAGTACGTGGTGATCACGGCCGGATCCTTCGACCTGCTCGTCGAGGTCGTCTGCCGCGACGACGACCACCTGCTGGAGATCATCAACCAGCGCATCCGCAGCCTGGAGTCGGTCACCCGCACCGAGAGCTTCGTCTACCTCAAGCTGCGCAAGCAGAGCTACGCCTGGGGAACCCGCTAGGGGTGTGCGGCGGAGCCGCACTCTCTTTCACCCCCTGAGCAGCTGGCACCGCGGTGCCCTCCCCTGCGGGGGATTTCTGAGCGGCTTCGTGGCGAGCGCGCCGGGACGCCGTGTATTGGACATGCATCAGGAGCGGCGCGCGGAGTCCACGGAGCCGCTGCGCTTTCCCCCTTCGGGGGTTTCCGCCACTGGCACCGCTGAGCAAAGTGACCCTCAACCACTCCTTAGTCCATGTTGGACATCACGTGCTTGACCCTGGTGTAGTCCTCCAGGCCGTACATCGACAGGTCCTTGCCGTAGCCGGAGAGCTTGAACCCGCCGTGGGGCATCTCGGCGACCAGCGGGATGTGCGTGTTGACCCAGACGGTGCCGAAGTCGAGTTCGGCGGCGGCGCGCATCGCGCGACCGTGATCGCTGGTCCACACCGAGGAGGCCAGGCCGTACTGAACGCCGTTGGCCTTGGCCAGCGCGTCGGCCTCGTCGCGGAACGACTGCACCGTCAGCACCGGGCCGAAGACCTCCTGCTGCACGATCTCGTCGTCCTGCCGCAGGCCGGAGACGACCGTGGGCGCGAAGAAGTACCCGCGCTCCCCGACGCGCGTCCCGCCGCAGTGCACCGTGGCGTGCTCGGGTAGCCGCTCGACGAATCCGGCGACCTTGTCCAGCTGGTCGGCGCTGTTGAGCGGTCCGTAGAAGGCCTCGGCGTCCGACGGCGGGCCGGTGCGGGTCGCCTCGGCGCGCTCGGTCAGGGCTGCCACGAACTCGTCGTGCACCGACTCGTGCACCAGCACCCGCGTCGCGGCGGTGCAGTCCTGGCCGGCGTTGAACAGCCCGGCGGTGGCGATGCCCTCGGCGGCCGCCGCCACGTCCGCGTCGTCGTGGACCAGCACCGGGGCCTTCCCGCCCAGTTCCAGGTGCACCCGCTTGAGGTCGTGGGCCGCCGATCCCGCGACCTCCACGCCCGCTCGCACCGAGCCGGTGATCGAGGTCATCTGCGGCACCGGGTGTTCCACCAGCATCCGGCCGGTGTCCCGGTCGCCGGTGACGACGTTGAACACGCCCGCGGGCAGGTGCTCGGCGGCCAGCTCGGCCAGCAGCAGGGTGCTGGCCGGGGTGGTCTCGGAGGGCTTGAGCACCACGGTGTTCCCCGCCGCCAGCGCGGGCGCGATCTTCCAGATGGCCATCAGCAGCGGGTAGTTCCACGGCGTGACCTGGGCGCACACGCCGATCGGTTCGCGGCGGATCATCGAGGTGTGCCCGGCCAGGTACTCACCGGCCGCACGGCCCTCCAGCACCCTGGCCGCTCCGGCGAAGAACCGGAGGTGGTCGAGCACCATCGTCATCTCTTCGCCGTGGGTGAGCTCGATCGGTTTGCCGGTGTTCTCGGACTCGACCCGCACGATCTCCTCGGTGCGGGACTCGATGTCGTCGGCGATGCGCAGCATCGCCCGCTGCCGCTGCGCCGGGGTGCTGCGGCGCCAGTCGCGGAAGGCCTTCTCGGCCGCGCGCATCGCGTTGTCCACATCGGACTCGCGGGACAGCGCTTGGGTCGCGTAGACCTCCCCGGTCGCCGGGTCGACGACGTCCAGCGTCGCGCCGCTGACGGCCTCGACCCGGGCCCCGTCGATGAAGTTGCGCAGAACTCGCTCGGCCACGGACATCTCCCTTTCACACGACTGCAACTGATTCAGTGCCTCGGGAGCCTATTCGCAACTCATTCGGTTGGCTATACGGAGATCGGAGAACGTTTTCGTTGCCCAAACCCTTGACTGGGAGTGAACCGCCGCTTTCAATGTGAGGTCACGCCGGCGCCCGCCCCACCCCCTCGGCTTTGATGAGGACGCCCATGACAGGGACCAACGAGGCCACCGCGGCCTCCAGCAGACGATCCCGTTCCGAACGACTTCCCCGCGTGCTCACCGTCTTCGGCGGTGTGCTGCTGACCCTCTCCTGCATCACACCCGGCTCATCGCTGTTCATCCTCGTGCCCGAACTGGTGCAGACCCAAGGCACCGGCGTCGTGCTCACCCTCGTGCTGGCCGCCGTGATCTCGGCGGGAGTCGCGCTGTGCTACGGCGAGCTCGGCACCCGCTTCCCCATCGCCGGAGGCGAGTACTCCATCGTGTCGCGGGTTCTGGGCCGCGGCGCGGGCTGGCTGACGTTCGTCCTCAGCCTGGGCATGATCTTCGTGGTGCCGCCGGTGATCGCCTTGGGCACCGCCGACTACCTGGCTTCGGTCGTGGAGCTTCCGGTCGCGGTGACCGGGGCGGCGGTGATGCTGGTGGCCACGCTCATCGCGCTGCTGGACGTGCGCTCCAACGCGCTGGTGACCGGCACCTTCCTGGCCGTGGAGGTGCTGGCCGCCGCGCTCGTGGCCGGGTTCGGCTTCGCCCACGCGCACCGGCCGGTCAGCGCGCTGCTGACCCCGACGATCCCGGACGCCACCGGCAGGTACTCGCCGTTCACCTGGGGCGTGCTGCTGACCGGGCTGGCCGTCGGGATGTTCACCTTCCAGGGCTTCAGCAGCGCGGTGTACCTCTCCGAGGAGCTCAAGCAGCCCGAGCGCAGCGTGGTGCGCACGGTCATGTGGTCGCTGGTGGCCTCGGTGCTGATCATCGGCGTGCCCACGGTGGCGGTGGTGCTCGGCACGGGCAGCGATGCCGAGCTCGCCGGCGCCGACTTCATCGCGATCGTCGACTCCTGGGGCGGGCCGGTCCTGTCGACCTTCGTCGGGCTGAGCGTGGCCGCGGCGATCCTCAACGCGGTCATCGTGATGGTGCTGCAGAACGCCCGCGTTCTCTACGCCTCCGCGCGCGATCAGGCCTGGCCGGAGCCGGTCAACCGGGTGATGACCAAGCTGCACCCGCGCTGGAAGTCGCCGTGGGCGGCGACGTTGGTGGCCGGGCTGCCCGCCGCTGCACTGGCGGGACTGGTCAGCAGCGAGACGCTGGTCGGCGTGACCGGTGTGATCGTCGCGGGGCTGTACCTGGCGATCGCCGTGGCGGCGCTGCGCGCCCGGCGCACGCCCTCGACCGCCGGGTGGCGGATGCCGCTGTGGCCGGTTCCCGCCGTGCTGACCATCTCCGCGATCGTGCTCGCGCTGGCCAACCAGGCACCTGCCGACCTGGCGATCACCGCCGGGGCTCTGGCCCTGGCCGCCACGTACTACGCAGCCCATCTGCGACGCCATCCGAACCAGTGGTCGATCGTTGGCAACTGATTCAGTTGCGATCATTGACTTTCACGACTAATTTCGTACACGCAGCATCGAGCTGAGACCGAACAGAGGTTGATCATGACCGCATCCACCCGCTCGCTGGGCGACCGGGCCCGCGACCACCTGTGGCTGCACTTCACCGACCACAGCAGCTACGCCGACGCCGAAGTCCCGGTGATGGTGCGCGGCGAGGGTCCCTACGTCTACGACGAGCGCGGCAAGCGCTACTTCGACGGCCTGGCCGGGCTCTTCGCCGTCCAGGTCGGCCACGGGCGCGAAGAGCTCGCCGAGGCCGCCGCCCGCCAGTCCCGCAAGCTCGGCTACTTCCCGCTGTGGTCCTACGCGCACGAGGGCGCGGTCGAGCTGGCCGAGCGCATCACCGCGAGCACCCCCGGCGACCTCAACCGCGTGTTCTTCACCGTCAGCGGCGGCGAAGCCGTCGAGACCGCCTGGAAGCTCGCCAAGCAGTACTTCAAGAAGACCGGAAAGCCCACCAAGCACAAGGTGATCAGCCGCTCGCTGGCCTACCACGGCACCTCCCAGGGCGCGCTGTCGCTGACCGGCATCCCCGGCATCAAGCAGGACTTCGAACCCCTGGTGCCCAGCTCGATCAAGGTGCCCAACACCAACTTCTACCGGGCGCCCGTGCACGCCGACGACTACGAGCGCTTCGGCCAGTGGGCCGCCGAGGAGATCGGGCGCGCGATCGAGCGGGAAGGTGCCGACACCGTCGCGGCGGTGTTCCTGGAGCCGCTGCAGAACACCGGCGGCTGCTTCCCGCCGCCGCCCGGGTACTGGCAGCGGGTCCGCGAGATCTGCGACGCCCACGACGTGCTGCTGGTCTCCGACGAGGTGATCTGCGCGTTCGGGCGGCTGGGCCACGACTTCGGCGCCAACCGCTACGGCTACCAGCCCGACATCATCACCGTCGCCAAGGGCCTGACCTCCGGTTACGCGCCGCTGGGAGCCATGATCGCCGACGAGCGGCTGATGGAACCCTTCACCCGTGGCAGCACCTTCACCCACGGCTCGACCTACGGCGGGCACCCGGTGTCGTGCGCGGTGGCGCTGGCCAACCTGGACGTCATCGAATCCGAGTCGCTCTACGAGCACGTCCAGGCCAACGAGGCGAACTTCCGCACCACGCTGGAGAAGCTGCTCGACCTGCCCATCGTCGGCGACGTGCGCGGTGCCGGGTACTTCTACGGCATCGAGCTGGTCAAGGACGAGGCCACCCGGGAGTCGTTCACCCCGGCCCAGGCCGAACGGGTGCTGCGCGGGCACGTCTCCCCCGCGCTGTTCGAGGCCGGGCTGTTCTGCCGGGCCGACGACCGCGCCGAGCCCGTCATCCAGCTCTCCCCGCCGCTGATCGCCACCCAGGACCACTTCGATGAGGTCGAGCAGGTGCTGCGCACCGTGCTCACCGACGCCTGGAAGGCGCTCTGAGGTAGACGCGAGGAGCCCCGCACCGCCGGGCGATGCGGGGCTCCTCGGGCCGGTCCGGACTCAGCGCGCCACGGCGGCCTCTCCTCGGAGGCGCCGCTGCCAGGAGTCGAGCTGGGTCTGCTCGGTCGGCGGAGCCAACAGGCTCACCGCGACGAACACCACGACGCTGGAGATCAGACCCACGTAGATCGGTTCGTTGGCGTCCATGCCGTAGGCGATCATCAGGCCGATCACGGTCAGGCTGCCGACCAGCATCGACGCCAGCGCACCGGCGGCACTTGCACGCCGCCAGAACAGCGCACCGACGATCGGCACCAGCACACCTCCGACCAGCAGGTTGTAGGCGATCGTCAACGCCCCGACCACGTCGCGCACCAGCAGCGACGCGACGATCACGACCACGCCGCCGCCGACCGCGAACACCCGGTTCACCGCGACCCCGGCCGTGCGCTGCGAGAAGCGGGCGTAGATGTCGTTGGCCGCGATCGTCGAGGACGCCAGGATCGTCGCGCTCGCCGTCGACATCAGCGCCGCCAGCGCAGCCGCCAGCACCAGCCCGCGCAGCCCCGCGGGCAGCACGCCCTGCGCCACGGTGGCGAAGGCGTCGTCGACGTTGGGCAGGTCCGGGAACAGGACCTTGGCGGCCATGCCGATGGCCGCGGCAGCCGTGCCGTACAGCGCCACGTAGACGCCTGCGGCGACGCCGGCGTAGCGCGCGACGCGCTCGGTGCGCGCGGTGAACACGCGTTGCCAGACGTCCTGGCCGATGAGCATCCCGAAGAAGTAGATGAGGAAGTAGGAGAAGATCTTGTCGCCGCCGATGGCGGTGACGTCGAAGTAGCTGCTCGGCAACGACTGCACCAGGCTGTCGGTGCCGCCCGCCCGCATCACCGACACGGGCAGCAGGACCGCGAAGATCCCGGCGGTCATGATGAAGAACTGCAGCAGGTCGGTCAGCGTGATCGACCACATCCCGCCCAGGACGGTGTAGAGCACGACGATGCCCCCGCCGATGAGGATCGCCGGCACCCGGGGAATGCCCAGCAGCACGTCGAAGAGCGTGCCCACCGCGAGCGTGGCGGTCACCGCGACCATCAGGTCGTAGGCGATCATGATGATCCCGCTGAGCAAGCGCCCGGCCGCGTTGTAGCGCAGTTCGAACACTTCCGAGACCGTGTACACGCCCAGCTGGGAGAGCTTGCGGGAGAACAGCAGGCTCAGCGCGAGGATGCCCAGCCCGAGCATCGCCGCCAGCCACAACCCCGAGATGCCGTACTCGTAGCCGAGGCTGGTGCTGCCGATCGTGGAGGCACCGCCCAGCACGACCGCGGCCAGCGTCCCGGTGTAGAAGACCGGGCCCAGCCGCCGACCGGCGACCAGGAAGTCCTCCTTGCTGCGCGATCGGCGCATGCCCCACCAGCCCACGCCGAGCATGACGGCGAAGTACAACGCGATCACCGCGTAGTCGAAGATCATGGCTCCCCTCCGGAGCGAGCGGACAGCGGCTGCCGCCTCGACGGCCCACCCCGAGCCGGCAGCGGACCCGAGCTGCACCGAGTGAACGTTCCGGAGAGTGTGAACGACGACCCGCCCACCAGGACATGAGCAGATGCTCCAACAGGCGATGGGCGGCTTGGAGGAACGAACAACCCTCCGCCACTTGACCGTTCCAGCAGCGCGGGCCCCAAACAGCCACCCCCGGGTGGGGGGCGCCCCCCCGGCGCGGCCGGGCCGATCTCCCCCTCCCCCGCCGCGCCCCCCCCACCCGGCCCCGGGGGGGGGGGCCCCCCGCCCCGTGCGCTGCGGCTCCTACTAGCACCGCAGAGCTTCCAGAACCAGGTCACGAGTGGCCGTTTCAGCACCGGAGAGGTCGGGGTTCGCGTGGAGTCAGCGGCGCAACTCGCCAGCGATCTCCAGTTCTCCGGCGAGCGCGGTGCGGAGTCGATCGTGATCAGTCATCGTCGAGCCCGTAGACGCGTGCCGCGTTCTCGCGGCCGATCAGGGTGGCCACTCGAACCGCCTCCTCCAGCGACCATTCGCCCTCGTCGACCCACTCGGCCATCGCGAGCGCCATGCCCCGGCGCCAGAGCACCGCGCCGAGGTGGTGCAGTTCCGGCGGTCCCCAGGCGTCCGAGGAGTAGAGGAGCTTGGCGAAGGGCGCCAACTCCAGGCTTTCGGCCACGACCGCGGCCGAACGGGCTCCCGTGTAGTTGATCGCGAGTCCGACGTCGAAGTAGACGTGCGGGAACGCCTGCGCGAGGTAGCCGGCGTTGCGGTGGAAGGGGTAGCAGTGCAGCAGCAGCACATCGGTGCCCGACCCCTCGATGGCCTTCAACCAGCGGGTGAGCAGCAGCGGGTCGCATCGGTGCAGTTCCACGTCGGGGTCGCCGTAGCCCGCGTGCAGTTGCAGCGGCAATCCAGTGGACACGCCTTCCCGCAGGAGCATGCGCAGCAGCACGATGTCGTCGACGCGGGGCTCGGCGCCGGCGTCGACGGTCCGCAGCCACCGCTCGGCCGCGCGCAGGACGTCGCCGCGGCTGGGCGGCTCGGGATCGAAGTCGAATCCGTGCCGGTAGGCGACGATGCTCTTGAGCCCGACCGCGTCTCGGGCGCGCCGCTGCAGCTCGTCGCGGAACGCAGCGACCAACCCGTCAGCGGTGCAGCCCCGTGCGACCGACTCGAGCACCGACTCCAGGCGGACGACCTCGTCCACCCGGCCCTCCACCAATTCGCCGAACTCGCTGAGTCCCGCGATGCGCTCGCCGGCGTAGCCGGTTTCGACGAGCCACCGCCGGGTACGGCTGGCCGCCAGCAAGCGGCGGGTGAGCTCGCCCGGTTCCAGCCCGGAACGGGTCGCCCAGTACTCCTCGGGGCTCGCGTGCGGCGGCAGTCCCAGCACGGGAGCGCAATGCCGGCGCACCGCGAACCCGACCTGCGAGTCGAACTGGGTCATCCACGCCGGAACGGGCCGGTCCGACTCGGTGATGAGCAGCTCGAACTCGGCCCGGCTGACGTGGTCCTTGAGCGGACCGTGGACGTGGTGGTCGATCAGGGGGATCTCGGCTAGGCGGGCCTGCAGCTCAGTACGCATCGACGAGCCTCCGGCAGACCTCGGCGGGGCTGAGTCCCTCGACCGCGCGGAGCTCAGCCCGCTTGACGTCGAGGTGGGTGCGCACCAGGTCCGGCGGGAACCAGCCGCGCACGGTGGTGTCCTTCTCCAGCTCCTCGAGGGCCTCGGTGAGGTCCAGGGGCAAGCCGGGGATGTCGGTGGTCTGCTGCTCCGTCATGTCTTCTGGCCACACCTTCGCTACGTCGTCCCTCGAGACCGGCGATCGTTCGGCCCCGCCGTACTCCAAGTTCAGCTGCTGCGCCGGGTCCCCGCCACCGATCGTGCTGGTGGGGCAGATCCGAAGCAACGCCTCCCGGTTGCGCTCGGCCAGGAAGACGACGGGATCGTCCTGCGCGGCTACAACTGACCGGCAGCAGCCGGGATGTCGTGGGTGTGGGCGAGTCGTGCGGTGGCCGTGGCCGGGTCGGTGGAATCCGCGAGGTAGGCGCGCAAGGTCAGCGCCGCGTCGGTGACCCGCAGCGTCATGAACCCGCGGTGCGAGAAGTCCTGCCAGAACGCCTCGTTGGTGACCTTGCTCTGCCCGTCCTCGGTCTGCGAGGACGCTCCGCAGACGATCTGCTGAGTGCCGTTGCGCGGCTTGAGGATTTGCGAGCAGTGATCGTGCCCGGACAGGATCAGATCAGCGCGCCCGACCACGACCTGCTCGTAGAGCTCCTTCAAGTGCTTGCCGCTGGCGTAGTCGTCGAGGGTGACGCCGTTGTACTCACCGGAGTTCCCGTACGGCCCGTTGTTGAGGTACGGGGTGTACGATCACGATCTTCCACCGGGCTCGGGACTCGCCGAGCGCGGCGTGGAGCCACTCCCGCTGCGCCTGCATGTACGGACCGTTCCACGCGTAGTGCGGATCCCGCTGCGGCAGGAACGGGGCCACCGGATTGGTGTCGAGGGCGAAGAACTCCACCACCGGGTCGCGCTCCGGCACGGCCACCGAGTAGTAGCGCGCCGGCATGTACCAGCGCGCCGAGGAGTCGTGGTAGGCGACTTCGTAGTCACCGCGCTCCGGCCCGTCCCCACCTCCGGCGACCAGGCCGCTGGTGTCGTGGTTGCCGAGGATCATCAACCACGGCGCATCGATCCCGGCGTTGGGCTGCTCGAACTTGGTCTGGAACTCGTCGTCGTCGGAGCTCTCCGGGCCGTCGAGGTACAGGTTGTCACCGAGCCCCACCGCCAGCGAACCACCTTGCTCGGCGAAGACCCGCCGAGCGGCGGCGGCCACGGCGTACTGCTCCGGCTTGCCCGTGCCGGCGTCACCGGTGATGAGCGCGGTGAAGTCCCGGCCCGCCGGTAATGGCAGCTTCGCCACCCCGCCCGAGGCAGCGGCGGCGCCGGGCAGCACCGCCGCACCCACCGCGGTCGCCACGGCACCGGCCAGGAAATCCCGGCGCGGAACCGACGACCGCGAACCGCTGCCAGCTTGACCTTCACCCTGCGCGGAACGTTCCGGATCGACCATGGCAGACCTCTCAATCGAGCGCGTCGTGGTGGAGCCGACCGGAACGATCACCGGTGGGACGCGTCTCCCGACGGATCTGCAGGGATGAGTCACGATCTCAGGCGCACGCGCAGGATTCGATCACCTCCGAAGGACGGCCGGGCTGCGCAGTTCCGCCTCGCCGAACGCGTGTCGTCAGGGACGTCGGCGGTGCCGACGCCGATCACCGCAGGGGTTGTCCCCATTCCACGTCGTCGCGCAACCGGCCCTTGAGCAACTTGCCGCCGGGGTTGCGGGGCAACGGCTGGTCGGAGACCACGACGTACTGCGGGATCTTGAAGTCCGCCAGCTGGCCGCGGCAGTGCTCGAGCACCGCGTCGACGTCGACCTGCACGCCGCTGGCGTGGATCACGGCGCCGACCTTCTCGCCCATCACCTCGTCGGCGACCGCGATGACCGCGGCTTCTGCCACACCGGGTGCTCCGACCAGCGCGGTTTCGACCTCGATACTGGAGATGTTCTCGCCGCCGCGGTTGATGATGTCCTTGATCCGGTCGATGATGCGCACGCGCCCGGCCTCGTCGACGCGGACCACATCACCGGTGTGCAACCAACCGTCCACGATGGTCGCGGCATCGGCCTCGGGCCGGTTCCAGTAGCCGCTCGTCACGTTCGCGCCGCGCACCACCAGCTCACCGACCGCGGGGTCGTCGCCGATGGGCGCCACCCCGAGCCGCACCGACGGGACCGCGTAGCCCACCGAGTCGGCGTGCTCGACCGCATCACCGTCGGGCAGGACGGTCATGAGCGACGCCGTCTCGGTCATGCCGTAGCCGTTGAACACCTGGGCGTCGGGGAACGCCCGCTTGAGCGAGGCGACCAGGGCGGGCTCGATCGGCGCGCCGCCGTACCCCACCCAGCGCACGCTGGAGACGTCCGCGCCACCGAAGTCCTCGCGCCGCAGCAGCAACGCGTACACGGCCGGCACGGTCACCATGAACGAGATGCGTTCCCCGGACAGGGTCGAGATCAGCTCCGCGAGGTCCAGCGAGGGCATGATCACCGCCGTGCCGCCGAGGTAGGCGGCCGTCAGCAACTGGGAGTTGCAGCCCGTCACGTGGAACAGCGGCACCGAGATCAGCGTGCGCAGGTCCTCGCCGATGTCGCGCGGCAAGCCCAGACCGCGAGCCATGTTCTCGGCGTTGGTCACGAACGCCTCGTGGGTGGTGGGCACGCCCTTGGGCATGCCGGTGGTGCCGGAGGTGTAGAACAGCGCGGCCACGTCGCCGGCAGCCGCATCGTCGTGGACGTGCGGTTCTCCGTCGGGCAGCGGTGCATCGGCGGCCAGGTCCACCGCCGTGCCCGCGTCGGAGAGGATGAACTCGACCTCGGGTTGGGCCGAGCGGGTGTTGACCGCGACCGCCACCGCGCCCGCCATCACCGTTCCCCAGAACGCCAGGACCCAGTTCACCCCGGCCGGGTAGCGGACCGCGACGCGGTCGCCCGGTCGAACACCGCTGGCGCGCAAGCCACCGGCCACGCGGGACGCGCGATCCCACAACTGCCGGTAGGTCAACCGCTGCGCGCCCAGTTCCACCACGGCCTCGCTGTCCGGGCGCGCGTCGACCTGCGCCCGGAGCAGGTCCAGCAGGGTCTCCGGCAGGCCGTCGTAGTGCGGCACGCCGTCGCGTTGCGACACCCCCGTTTCCGGGAACGGGTTGTGGCGGCGCGGAATCTCGATCACCGCCTGGCTGGTTGCCATCGTAGTTCGCCTCCCTCGAGCAGATCCCGACGCCGTCGACGACAGCGCGGGCGAAAACCGGCCTGCGACACCCTCATTCGAAGTAGCGACGGGGGTTGCCCACCATCATCGTGTCGATCTGCTCATCGGTGACGCCGCGCTCGCGCAGCGCAGGCAGCACGTCGTCGCTGATGTGGGTGAAGATCCAGTTGGGGACCGCTTCGGCCTTGGCCTCCTCGGAGAACCAGTCGATGAAGCACGAGGCGTCGTGCGAGAGCACCATCTTCTCCGCGTAACCGCGCCGCGCGAGTTCGGCCACCGTGTCCACGCGCTGCTCGAACGGCAGCAGCACGTCCAGCCCGAAGCGGTCCATGCCCAGGTAGGAACCCGCGTCGGCGAGCTCGCAGAGGTAGTCGAGGTCGGTGCTGTCGCCCGAGTGCCCGATGACGACCTTGCTCAGATCCACGCCTTCCTCGGCGAGGACCTTCTGCGCGACCAGGCCCGACTTGGTGTGGACGTTGGTGTGCACGGTGATCGGCGTGCCGGTCTCGACGTGCGCCTGCCCGACCGCGCGCATCACCCGCTCCACGCCCGGGGTCAGTCCCTGCTCCTCGATCGCGCACTTGAGCAGCCCGGCCTTGACCTGCGTTCCCGCGATCCCCTCGCGGATGTCGCCGACGAACAGCTCGACCATCGGTTCGGGCCGGTCGAACAGCAGTCCCGGACCGGTGTAGTGGAACTGGAACGGGATCTCGTTGTAGGTGTAGAGGCCGGTCGCGGCGATGATGTTGATGTCGACCTGCTCGTTGATCCGCTGGATGCGCGGGATGTAGCGGCCGAGCCCGATCACGGTCGGGTCGACGATCGTGTCGATCCCGCGCGTCTTGCACTGCTTGAGCTTGTCGACGGCATCGGCGACCCTGGCGTCCTCGTCCCAGTGGTTCGGGTAGTCGGGGTAGTTCTGCCGCATCTCCTCGCCCAGCACGAACACGTGCTCGTGCATGAGGGTCGTGCCGAGGTGTTCGGCGGGTACCGGGCCGCGGACGGTCTGGACCTCTGCCATCTGAATGCCTCCTCGTTGAAGCGCTCGATGTCTCGCGGATCACATCGGGACAGTTGGCCAGTTTGTGCCAGAAGTGGTACATGGTCAAGATTTGTCCCATACTTGATCTCATGAGCGAGAGGCAGGACCGGTCGGGCACGCGCCTCGGCACCCAGCTGAGCCGGCGGGCCGTCATCGCCGCCGCCACCCGCCACTACCTGACCTGCGAACCCCTGGACATGTCCGCGCTGGCCGGCGAACTCGACATCGGACGCTCCACGCTCTACCGGCTGGTGGGCAACAGGGAGGAGCTCATCGCCGCGGTGCTGGCCGAGCAGACCGAGCTCACCTTCCACCGGACGGTCAAGAGCCACGCCGAGGAGTCCGGCGACGGCGACGTGCTCGAAGTGCTGGCGCAGTTCATGCGCGCGGTCATCAACGCCGAGCCGCTGCAGGCGTTGTCGAAGCGGGACCCGCTGCTGTTCATCCGGGTCACGCTCCTGCCCGGACCGGTCGAGCACACCTCCACCCGGCTCATCGCGGACCTGCTGACCCGGGAGCAGGCCGCTGGGCGGCTGGAGCTGACGCTGCCACCGGAGGTCCTCGGCCAGGCGATCATCCGCATGTGCGACGCGCACCTGTACGCACCGCTGCTGGGCAAGCCCGAACCGGAGATCGACACCGCGCTCGACCTGGCCGCCGCCCTGCTCAACATCCCACCGCGCTCCGCCTAGCCCGAGCTGGTTCGTTGCGTTTGGAGTCTCACTGAAGGACTCATTGAGTATTGGACTGGTCTCAATCCATGCGCGAAGGTGAACAGCATGGACACCGAAGTTCCCGATGACGTCTTCCGCGACGTCCTCGCCCAGGTTTGCGACTTCGTGCGCACCCGCGTGCTGCCCCGCGAGACCGAGATCATGAACACCGACGCGATCCCCGCGGACCTGCGCAACCAGGCCGCCGAGATGGGCCTGTTCGGCTACGCCATCCCCCAGCAGTGGGGCGGTCTGGGCCTCAACCTCGTGCAGGACGTCGAGATCGCCATGCAACTCGGCTACACCTCGCTGTCGCTGCGCTCGATGTTCGGCACCAACAACGGCATCGCCGGGCAGGTGCTGGTCGGTTTCGGCACCGACGAGCAGAAGGCCCAGTGGCTGCCGCGCATCGCCTCCGGCGAGGTCGTCGCTTCCTTCGCCCTCACCGAACCCGGCGCCGGTTCCAACCCCGCCGGGCTGCGCACCACCGCCACCGCCGACGGCGACGGCTGGGTCATCGACGGCGGCAAGCAGTTCATCACCAACGCCACCGAAGCCGGGCTGTTCGTGGTCTTCGCGCGGATGCAGCCCGCACCCGAGACGGGCAACGGCATCGCGGTGTTCCTCGTGCCCGGCGACGCAGCAGGCGTCCAGGTCGGTGCCCACGACGCGAAGATGGGCCAGGAAGGCTCCCGCACCGCCGAGGTCACCTTCTCCCAGGTCCGCGTCGGACCGGAAGCCCTGGTGGGCTCCCACGGCGAGGTCGGCTACAAGGCCGCGATGACCTCGCTGGCCCGCGGCCGCATCCACATCGCCGGGCTGGCCGTCGGCTGCGCGCAGCGAGCCCTGGACGAATCGGTGTCCTACGCGGCCTCGGCGACCCAAGGCGGCACGCCCATCGGCGACTTCCAGCTGGTGCAGGCCATGCTCGCCGACCAGCAAACCGGCGTCATGGCCGGTCAAGCCCTGGCCCGCGAAGCCGCCCGCAAGTACCTCACCGGCGAGGACCGCCGCATCGCCCCCTCCGCCGCCAAGCTCTACTGCACCGAGATGGCCGGCAAAGCCGCCGATCTCGCGGTGCAGGTCCACGGCGGCACCGGCTACATGCGCGAAGTGCCGGTCGAACGCCTCTACCGCGACGTCCGCCTGCTGCGCCTCTACGAAGGCACCAGCGAAATCCAACGACTCATCATCGGCGGCGGACTCGTGCGCGCCGAGAAGAAGCGGGCGACATGACGCCGCCGCTGCGACGACCTGGGTAACATCGCAGGTGATGGAGCTCTTCCCGCGTCCGCGCACCGAGATCGCCCCGGGCGCGGTCCACGTGCCCGGGTGGCTCTCGACGCAGTGGCAGCGGCAACTGGTGGCCGCCTGCCGGGAATGGGCCCGCCCACCTGCGGGGTTGCGCGCGGCCCGGTTGCCCAGCGGCGCGCAGATGTCGGTGCGCACGGTCTGCCTCGGCTGGCACTGGTACCCCTACCGCTACTCCAAGACCGTCGACGACGGCGACGGCGCGCCGGTCAAGCCGCTGCCGGACTGGCTCGCCGAGCTCGGCAGGCGCGCCGTCGCCGAGGCCCGCCCCGAGGCCTTGCCCTACGAGCCCGACATCGCGCTGGTCAACTTCTACGACGCCGAGGCGCGCATGGGCATGCACCAGGACCGCGACGAGCTCAGCCGCGCACCCGTGGTCTCGCTGAGCCTGGGCGACGAGTGCGTGTTCCGCTTCGGCAACACCGACAACCGCAAGCAGCCCTACACCGACGTCGAACTGCGCTCCGGTGACCTGTTCGTCTTCGGCGGCCCCTCCCGGAAGGCCTACCACGGTGTGCCGAAAACGCTGCCGGGAACCGCAGATCCAGCGCTCGGCATGAGTTCCGGGCGGCTCAACATCACGCTGCGCGAATCCGGCATGGGCTGAGCGACCTCGGTGCGTCGAGGTGTCAAGATGGCCGGGTGAGTGCTGCGCAACCCGGTGACTTCCCGGTCCTCAAGACCTACCCCACCCGCTGGGCCGACAACGACATGTACGGCCACCTGAACAACGCGGTGTACTACCAGCTGTTCGACAGCATGATCAACGGATGGCTCGCCGAGAACGCCGCGGCCGACCCGACCGCCGACGCCGCCGTCAACGTCGTCGCCGAGTCGGGGTGCCGATTCTTCGCCGAGGTCGGGTTCCCCTCCGACGTGCAGGTGGGGCTCCGCGTGGAACGGCTCGGCAACAGCAGCGTCACCTACGCCCTCGGCCTGTTCGACGACAACGGCACCCACGCCGCAGCGGGCACGTGGGTGCACGTTTACGTCAACACCGAAACCCGCCGCCCCACACCGATCCCCGAGGCCATCCGCAAGGCTCTCGACACCCTCACGACCAACGACGCGTGACCTTCCAGCTCCCAGGGCTCACCGCAGGCGAACAGCGGAGCGGGCAGGAGCGGCGTAGCCTCGCACTCGGCGCCCCCGGAGCGCCTTGCGCGGGGGCACGCCGCTCAAACAAGGGGGAACCGTGACTGACGTTCAACCAATTCCGCGTGATTTCCCACGCGTGACTCCGTACCTGTTCGTCGACGACGCCAAGGCCGCGCTCGACTTCTACTGCAGGGTGCTCGGTGCGACCGAACGCATGCGGATGCCCATGCAGAACGGCAAGATCGCCCACGCCGAGATCGGCATCGGCGACTCGGTGATCATGCTCGCCGACGAAGCACCCGAAATGGGCGCCCGCAGCCCGAAGTCCATCGGCGGAACACCGGCCATGCTCTACGTTTACGTCGAAGACGTGGACCGGGTGTTCGACCAAGCCGTCCACTCCGGCTCGACGGTGCTCAACTCGGTGCAGAACAAGTTCTACGGCGATCGCAGCGGCGAGTTCGAAGACCCGTTCGGGCACTGCTGGAGCGTCGCCACGCACGTCGAGGACGTCTCCGACGAGGAGATGTCGCGCCGCATGACCGAGGCCATGAGCGGCGGCTGAGCCGCTCTGCGCCCACCGGCGCTTCCGCTTCCCGGCGACGCGGGTCAGTGCCCGCGCGCCGGGACAGCACGGGCACTCCGTCAAGAGTGGTGCCAGATTCGATCGAGCAGCTGCGCCTCGTATTCCACTGGTGGTCCGCTCGTCACCTTTCCGGACACAGGAGGAGTGAGACCGCCGGGAGGCTGCGCTGTCCGGGTGAAGGACGTCCCTCGGTTTCGCGAGGAGAAATTCCGGTCGGCTAGGGTCGCCCCGTCGTTTGCCGAGCGAACACGACTGGGGGCTTCGCGCCGAACGCCTGAGCAATTGCTTCCTTTTCTGCTCGTGGTGATCGTGCTGACCGTCGTTCCCGGGCCGGATACCGCGCTGGGATTGCGCAACAGCCTTCGCGGTGGGAGCACCGCCATGTGGTGGACCGGACTGGGCGTCTGCAGTGGCATTTTCGTGCACGCGGCGGCCTCCGTCGTGGGGCTTTCCGCAGTTCTCGCGGCCTCAGCTTCGGCCTACGCCGCGGTCAAGATCGCCGGCGCCGCCTACTTGTTCTGGCTCGGCATCAGCACCCTGTGGAAGGCCTGGCGGGACCGCCACCGCGCGACACCTCCCTCGGACCTCGCCGAGCCATCGGGCGAGACCGGGTATCTCGACCGCAGGACGGCCTTCCGGCAAGGGTTCATCAGCGACTTGCTCAACCCGAAGATCGCACTGCTGTTCCTCACGCTGCTGCCGCAGTTCATCGGGCCGCAGGAGCCGAGAGCGCTCACCTCGGCCGTGTTGACGCTCGTGTTCGTCGCGGTGGCGTTGACCTGGTGGCGACTGACGTCCTGGCTCGCCGGTGCCCTGCGAACGGCACTGGCCCGCGACCGCGTGCACCGATCCCTGGAAGCCGCCACCGGCACGGTGATGGTGGCCCTCGGCGTCCGAGTCGCCTTCGAAGGCAACACCGGAGCCTGACCACCCCACCCGGCTCGCGGGCTCGGTTCAGCCGGCCAGTTGCGGGTAGAGGGCGCTCAGGTCCTCGGCGAGTCCTCGTTTGACCTGGCGCGAGATGTCGTCGGCGAGCACCTCGTGGGCTCCGTTCTGGATGCCGTCGACGGCCAGCCGGGCGACCTCGGTGGCGCTGACCTTCGGGGCTTCCACGCCGACGGTCATGTCGGTGTCCACGTAGCCCATGTGCAGGCCCGTCACCGCGATGCCGCGCGCGTGCAGCTCCAGGCGCAGCGAGTTGGTCTGCGACCAGAGGGCGGCCTTGGACGCGCTGTAGGACCCGCCGTTGCCCAGCCACGACAGCACCGAGTGGGCGTTGAGGACGTGCCCGCCGCCGTTGCGCTCGATGATCGGCGCGAAGGCGCGGGAGACCAGCAGCGGTCCGTAGAAGTTGGTCTCGAACTCCCGCCGGATGTCCTCGATCGAGGAGTCCAGCATCGGAACGCCGACGGAGCCTCCCGCGTTGTTGATCAGGATCGTGACGTCCCCGGCCTGCTCGGCGACGGCAGCCACCGAGGCCGGATCGGTGACCTCCAGCTTCAGCGGTACGGCACCGGGCTGCGTGACGGTGCGCGGGTCACGGGCCGTGGCGTAGACCTTGCCGGCCCCGCGCGCCTGCAGCTGTGCCACCAACGCCTTGCCGATGCCGCGGCTGCCGCCGGTGACGAGGGCGACGGCGCCTTTGATCTCGGTCATGTTCTGACTCCCAATCGCGTGAG
Organism: Saccharopolyspora mangrovi; assembly: GCF_035320975.1. Classification (NCBI taxonomy): domain Bacteria; kingdom Bacillati; phylum Actinomycetota; class Actinomycetes; order Pseudonocardiales; family Pseudonocardiaceae; genus Saccharopolyspora; species Saccharopolyspora mangrovi. The sequence continues at coordinate 94,940 of NZ_JAWLNX010000010.1, forward strand.
ATGCGGCCTGGACGGTCAGCCCAGGGTGACGACGACCTTGCCGTGGGCACGCCCCTGCTCGACGTGCGACATCGCTTCCAGGAGGTCGTCGAAGGGGAAGGTCCGGTCGAGCACCGGGCGCAGCGTGCCGTTGTCGTAGAGGCGAGCCAGTTCCGCCAGCTGAGCACCGTTGGCACGCATGAAGAAGAACGAGTAGCGCACCCCGAGCTTCTCGGCCTGCTTGCGGATCTTGCGGCTCAGCAGCGCCAGCACCGGCTTCACAACGGGTCGACCCAGTTGGGCGGCGAAGGCCGGGTCGGGCGGGCCGACCACGCTGATGGCCAGCCCACCCGGCTTGAGCACGGTCAGCGACTTCTCCAGGTTGGCCCCGCCCAGGGAATCGAGGACGACGTCGTAGTCGGCGAGCACGTCGGTGAACTCCGTCGTGCGGTAGTCGATCACCTCGTCGGCGCCGAGCTCGCGCAGCGCCTCGGCGTTCTCGGCGCGCGCGGTGGTCGCGACGTGGGCACCCAGGTGCTTGGCCAGCTGCACCACGGTCGAGCCCAGACCGCCCGCCCCGGCGTGCACCAGCACCTTCTGCCCCGGCTGGAGGTGAGCGACTTCGACCAGCGCCTGCCAGGCCGCCAGCGCCACCAGCGGCACCGCGCCCGCCTCCGCGAACGACAGCGATCGGGGCTTGTGCGCCACGTCGTCCTCGTCCATCGCGATGGACTCCGCGAAGGTCCCGATCCGCAGGTCCCGGGGCCGGGCGTAGACCTCGTCGCCGACCTGGAACCGGCGCACCGAGGCGCCCACCCGGGTCACGACACCGGCGACGTCGTGGCCGAGGACGAACGGCCGCTGGTAGTTCAGCAGCTGCTTGAACTCGCCGTTGCGGACCATCTTGTCCAGCGGGTTGATCCCGGCCGCCCGGACCTGGACCACCACGTCCCGATCGCCCGGGACCGGTTCGGGCACGTCCGCCGCTCGCAGACCGTCCGCACCGTAGGACTCGACGACGAACGCCTTCATCTCAGCTTGCCTCCTGCGCTTAGCCGGTGGGGCGAGGCGATCGCCCGCCATTGAATTACGACCGTACGCCAATTATGCTGGCACGCGCCACCGGTGGCGGCCAGAACGCGGAGGAGACGTGGTGCGGTACGGCAAGGAGCACAAGGAAGCCACGCGGCGGAGGATCATCGAGACCTCCGGCCGCCGGCTCAAGCAGGACGGCATCGACGGTTCCGGCGTCGCCACGCTCATGAAGGACGCCGGTCTGACCAACGGCGCCTTCTACAACCACTTCGCCTCCAAGGACGACCTCGTCGCCACCGTCGTCGCCGAGCAGCTGGCCGCACAACGAGCCCGCCTCGACGAACGCGCACCCGACAAGGCCGGTCTCGAGCAGTTCATCCGCGACTACCTCTCGCCCCGGCACCGCGACGCACCCGAGCGCGGCTGCCCGTCGGCGGCGCTGCTCGACGAGATCGGACGCTGCGGCGAGACCGTCAAGCAGGCCTACACCGACGGTCTGCTGCGCATCGCCGACGACATCGCCGCGCGCATCACGCCCGAGGACCCCGAGTCCGGGCGCGCGACGATGCTCTCCCTGTTCGCCACCCTCTTCGGCACGCTGCAGCTCGCGCGCGCCCTGTCCGACCCGAAGCTCTCCGACGTGATCCTCGAGCAGGGCGTCCACAACGCCCTCGCCCTGCTCAACTCCGCCGACCCGAGCTGACGCCCACCGGACCGAAGGTCCACGCACGAACGGAATCGACCATGACCGACCTGCAGCGCACCACCTTCGCCGACGTCAGCCGCATCGACGAGCTCTCGCCGGGTGAGTACACCGCCGAAGCCCATCCGGACTGGACCATCGGCGGCAAGCCCAACGGCGGCTACCTGCTGGCCATGCTCGGGCGCGCGGCCGCGCAATCGGCCACCCACCAGCACGTTCTGGCCGCCAGCGCGCACTACCCGCACTCCCCCAAGCCCGGTCCGCTCCACCTCACCACCGAGGTGCTGCGCACCGGGCGCTCGGCCAGCCAAGTGCGCGCCCGGCTGAGCCAGGACGGCACGCCCTGCGTCGAGGCGACCTTCACCCTCGGCACGCTCGCGCCCGATGCGAATCCGCAGTGGAGCGACGGCACGCCCGCGCCGGTGGACCGCGCGCGCGACGACTGCGAGCCGGTGACCGGCGGCCGCGGCCTGGCCATCATGGATCAGGTCGACCTGCGCATCGACCCCGACGACTTCGGTTTCAGCCGGGGCGTCCCGACCGGTTCCGGCGTGCTGCGCGGCTGGCTCGGTCTGCCCGGCGGCGAGAACTTCGACCCGATCTCGCTGCTCTACGCCGTGGACTCCTTCCCGCCGGCCACCATGAACATCGCGATCACCGGCTGGGTGCCCACCCTGGAGCTCACCACCTACGTGCGCGCGCTGCCCGCACCCGGCCCCGTGCGCGTGCTGCACAAGGCCCAGCTCATCGACGACAACCGCGTCGACGAGACCTGCTACATCTGGGACAGCCGCGACCGGCTCGTCGCCCAAGCCATCCAACTCGCGGGAATCCGCTTCAACGCACCCGAATGACTCAAGCCGGCGGCGCCGATCTTCGGACGTCGCGCAGTGTCAAGGGCACGGCTCCGGGGGACGCTTCTCAGCGCCATTGATGCTGGGCTCAGCCCGAGGGCGATTGCGCAACTCGGGTCGATGCAACGCTGGGTGAGCTCTGCCGGAGGGGTGCTTTCGCTTCGTTACGGGCGTCGTCAGGTCTGGCAGACTGGCCGGCACCGGCCTTGTGGGCTCCTCGCGGGAAGGAACGGTCAGTGCAAGATCTTGGCTCTAGTGCGGTTGACCTGGTGTTTCGTGGTCGCAGAGTGGTGCGCGACCGGGCGTTGGTGATGGCGATCGTCAACCGCACGCCGGATTCGTTCTACGACCGGGGTGCCACCTTCGAAGAAGACGCGGCCAAGGCGGCTGTGGAGCGTGCCGTCTCCGAGGGCGCCGACATGATCGATATCGGAGGTGTGACCGCCAGCCCCGGTGCGGAGGTCGATGCCGAGGAAGAGATCCGGCGCGTGCTCCCGACCGTTGAATGGACCCGGCAGAACTATCCGGACGTGCTGATCAGCGTTGACACCTGGCGGCACGAGGTCGCCGATGCGACTTGTCGAGCGGGCGCGGACCTCATCAACGACGCGTGGGGCGCTGCAGACCCGCAGATCCTCGACGTGGCCGCGAACTACGGCGCTGGGTACCTGTGCACGCACGCCAACCGCGATCCTCGCGCCGACCCGGTTCGCTCGGACTACGAGGACGTCGTCTCCGCCGTGCTGGAGGAGACCACCCGGCTGGCCGACCTGGCCGAATCCAAGGGAGTTCCGCGCGAAGGCATCCTCATCGACGGCACCGGCTACGGGAAGAACACCACCGATCACCTGAGCCTGGTGGAACGCACCGGCGAGTTCGTATCCACCGGGTGGCCCGTGCTGATGGCCCTGTCGAACAAGACCTTCGTTCGGGAGAGCCTGGACCTCGACGTCGCCGACCGCGAGGAACTGCTCACCGGAACCCTGGCGGCGACGTCGATCGCGGCCTTCGCGGGTGCAGCCGTGTTCCGAGTCCACCAGGCCCTTCAAACACGGCGGACCCTGGAGATGGTGGCCTGCATTCGCGGCACCCGAACCCCGGCACGCGCACAGGAGTGGATCTCCTGATGAAGCAGATCTGGCCAGAGCCCGCCGACCTCGACGATCACCAGCTGGAACGGCTCTACACCTACCGGGACAGCGATCGCTGGCTGGTCGTCAACTTCGTCTCCAGCGCCGATGGAGCGGTCGAAATCGGTGGCAAAGCGCGCCAACTGTCCTGCGAGTCCGACCAGAAGATCCTCCAGCTCGGCAGCGACCTCGCAGATGTCCTCCTGGTGGGCGCGACGACCGCGATGGTCGAAGGCTTCCGCGGCGTGCACCCCGACGACACGACGCTCGAACGACGCCGTCGCCACGGGCTGCCGGACGTCGCCCCGACCGCAGTCGTCACGACCGGGCAATCGCTCCCGGCCGACGCACCGGTCATCACCGAGGCAGCAACACCCACCATCGTCATCACCTGCGAGTCCGCACCGGAGGAGATGCAGATGGCGTGGAAGGAAGCGGGCGCGGAACTGCTGATCGCCGGTGTGGACAGCGTGGATCTCGCGGCCGCGACCGAATCGCTCACCGATCGGGGCCTGCGGCGCATCGACTGCGAGGGAGGCCCGCACCTGTTCGGCGGACTGCTGGAAGCAGGCGTCGTCGACGAACTCCGGCTGACCGTCTCGCCCATGCTCGTCAGCGGCACCCACTCGCGCATCGCCACCGGCAACCCGCTGGAGCCCCTCAACCTGGAACTCGCCTCGGTGATCTCCGAAGAAGGCGCGATGATGACGCGCTACCTCGTCCGGGACTGACCGACTAGGACCAGGAGGTGGCCAACCACCGGTCGGGGGTGCGATCGGCCACCTCGGCCTGTGATTCGATTGAGTTGGATGACCAATCGGTCGGCGATCCAATCAGCGAGGCAGGGGGCCGTCTGCATACCGTCCCGGCATCGGCGGTTGTGTTCACGTCGGCGATTTCCCACCGGGGTCTCCAGTCGTGGGTGGGTGACGACTTCACATCCGCTGGTGCTGGGCTGGCCGAAACCCATCCGGCCAGCCCAGCTCTCTTCACTTCGCGCCCGGTGATCTTCACTGCTGCGGATGGCCGCCCCCCAGGGAGGAACTTTCCACCGATCGGCGGCAGGTGTTCGGGGAGTTTGGACCCTGGCCCATACGGGCCCCTGGTCGTAGCGTCCGTGGTCATGTTGCGAACCGAGGTCACCGTCAGTGGCGCGGGAACGTGGGTGTTCACCACGGCCCGGACCGGCGTTGACCCGGCGACCGGCAAAGAGGAGTACGAGACGACCGTCTCCGCGCCGTGCTGCCAGTCGGCCAAGCCCATTCGGCGCTGCCTGACCGAACAGCGGGCACGTCAAGTCCACCAGACGCTCGTGGATGAGTTCGCCGCAACCGAGAGCGCCGACACAGAGATCAGGTCATGGCCGTGGCCGTGAACGGCCACATGACCTCGCGCTCTACGCGCGTTGAACCTCAAACGGTCTCGGTGACGTAGGCCGTATTGATCGACCACAGGCCGGTGCGCGGCCGGACCCCACACCTGCTGATGAGCGTTCACCGACCTTCCGGCGGCGATCCGGCCGGTGCGCGACCGGCGAGCAACCGCACGGCGATCAAGAGCTCGTGCACGTCGGCGAGCCGGCGCAGGTCGCACCCGGTGCGCTCGGCGATGCGCTCCAGCCGGTAGCAGGCGGTGTTGACGTGCAGGTGCAGGCGTTCGGCCACGGCCTTCGCGCTGAGGTCGGTGGCGACGTACTCCAGCAGCGTGCTGATCAGCGCGCCGCCCCGGGCTTGGTCTTCCTCGATGAACCGGCGCAGCGCGGGCCGGATCAGGCGCAGCGCCGTCGGATCCTCGCGCAGCATCAGGTAGTCGAAGGTGGACAGCTGCGGCAGCGCCAGCACCCCGGGCTGTCCCCGGAGCCCGTCCCTGGCCACGCATGCTTCGGCGTAGGCCTCAGGCACCTCGGTCAGGCCATTGTGGACGGTGCTGATTCCCGCCGCCAGCGGAATCCCCCGCCTGCTCAGCCGCTCGATCGCGTCCTCCAGGCCTTCCGCCGCACTGCTGGAGCGCGCCGGGAAGATCGTGACGACCTCGTCCTGGCGGACGACCGCGGCCCGTGATCACCGGCGCCGAGCGCCTCGCGCACCGCTGATGCGGCATCGCGCAGGCTCCACTGGTCCTGCAGCGGCCGGACCGGCGCGGCGGAGGCGAGGCTCACCCCGGTCGCGGGCTCCAGGCCGGCCGAGCGCAGCATCGCCAGTTTGGGGCCGGACACCAACTCGCGGCCCGCGAGCAGATCCTCGAGCAGGTCTCGACGCACGCGGTCGCTCTCGGCGATCTGGTGCTGCTGGGCGTGCAGGAAGGCCTCCGCCGCCACCGTGCTGCCCACTTCGATCACCTGCATCACGTGGGTCGCGAGCGTGAGCGCCGCTTCCCGCGCCCCCGGGTCGTCCTGCGCGGCTTCCAGCAGCCCTTCCCACAGGGTGACCTGACCGATCCGGTAGGCCTTGAGGAAGTCGGACAAGGTCACGCCCTGGCGCACGCGATTGGCCGCGTACTTCCAGGTGACCGGGAAGTCGGCGCGCTGCGGCGACCTGGACTCGGACAACGAGGTCAGCGCAGCCCTGAACACCGCGTCGACGTGCGCGGTCAGCTCGGCGCGCAGCCCTTCGTCCGGGCTCGCCGCGTAGGCGGGCACCTGCGCCCAGGTCCGCTCCACCGAGCGCGCCACGATCGCGTCCAGGGACGCCTCCACGCCGTCGATGATGCGACGCACCGCGGGAGCGACCTCGCCTTCCCGTCGCGCTTTCACCGCACCTCCCCGCCCACGTTCACCATCACCTGACCAGGCTAGACCCCTATTTGTCGTCCAACCACAAGTCGAGGCGTCGGGTGTTGTGAACCGGTCATCGTGCCGCGAGGGCGAGTCGCCGGGATAGTCGAGGGCACCAACCCGACTCCCCGCCCCCTTACGGGCAGCACGCGTTCGACCAGGAAGCAGGTGCACGAGATGGCGTCCGATGCAGCCGCTCTGAGCAAGAACCCCACGGTGGACGAAGCCGAGGACAACGCGTTCTTCCCGTCCCCGTACTCGCTGAGCCAGTACACCGCACCGAAGACCAACTTCGCCGGAGTGCGGCACCAGGGCGAGTACACCGGCGGCAAGTGGAAGGTCCTCGTGATCGCCGCCGATGAGCGCTACCTCCTGCTGGACAACGGCAAGTTCTTCTCGACCGGCAACCACCCGGTCGAGACCCTGCTCCCCCTGCACCACCTCATCGAAGCCGGTTTCGAGGTCGATGTCGCCACCATCAGCGGCAACCCGGCCAAGCTCGAGCTGTGGGCCATGCCGCACGAGGACGAAGCCGTGCCGGCCACCTACGAAGCGCTCAAGCCCAAGCTCAAGCAGCCCAAGAAGCTCACCGAAGTCGTCGCGAACGAGCTCGGAGCCGATTCCGACTACCTCGCCGTGTTCATCCCCGGTGGGCACGCCGCCGTCATCGGCCTGCCGGAGAGCGAGGCCGTGCGGGACACGCTGGACTGGGCCCTGGCCCACGACAAGTTCATCATCACGTTGTGCCACGGCCCGGCCGCGCTGCTTGCCGCCGCACTGGGCAGGGAGGAGTCGCCGTTCCAGGGCTACTCCGTCTGCGTGTTCCCCGACGCCCTCGACGAAGGCGCGAACGTCGACATCGGCTACCTACCGGGTCAGCTGCGGTGGCTGGCCGCCGATCGGTTGACCAAGCAGGGCCTGACCGTCCTCAACGACGACATGACCGGCAAGACCCACCAGGACGGCAAGTTGCTCACCGGCGACAGCCCGCTCGCCTCCAACGACCTCGGCCTGCTCGCCGCCGACGCCCTCCTCGAGGCAGCCCAGAAGAGCGCGTGAACCCCCTCAGGGAACTCCCGGGCCGTCGCGGGATCCGCGGCGGCCCGTTTCACGTCTGCGCGAATCGGCAAGGCTCGCAACCGATCTCAGGTTCGTCGCTTTCGAGGCGCCGCTGAGCGGGGCGGCTGGGCGCGCATGTGATCGCGGACCCTGGTCATGACGTCACCGAGCGCCGCCAAGTCCTTTGTGGACAGCGGGTCGAAGAGCAGGTCGCGGACGACCTCGATGTGGCCGGGCAGGATCGTGGCGACCCGGTCGAGTCCGGCCTGGGTGATCGTGACCAGTGTGGCGCGCTGGTCGTCGGGACTGGGGCCGCGCGTGATCAGCCCGGCCTTCTCCAGCAGTCCGGCCTGGTGGGTCAGGCCGCTGCGGCTGTAGACGACGCCGTCGGCGAGCGCTGTCATGGTCAGCTGCCGGTCCGGGGCGTCGGCGAGCCGCGCCAGCAGCTGGAACTGGACGTAGCTGAGCTCACCGGCCGAGCGCACCTGCTGCTCGACGGCGTGATGCAGCACGCTCACCGACTCCATGAGCGCGAAGTAGGTGTCGAGCTGCTCGGGTTCCAGCGCCTCAGCCATCCCGCAAGCCTAATTGCTTCAACCTCGAAGCATGGTGGTGCACGTCACCCGGCGTGTCATTTGCTTCGACCTCGAAGCAAGCTACTCTGAAATCACTTCGCCATCGAAGCACTTTCTGGAGGAGGCAGCCATGCAGGCAGTGCGCTACCACCGCTACGGCGGCAGCGAGGTCCTGGTCCACGAAGCAGCCGAACGGCCCGTGCCCGGCGCCGGACAGGCCCTGGTCGAGGTCGCGGGCACCACGTTCAACCCGGTTGACGCCGGAATCCGAGCCGGCGCCCTGCACCAGGTGTTCCCGCTGGAATTCCCGCACATCCCCGGCATCGACGTCGCGGGGACGGTCGTCGAACTCGGCGACGGGGTCGACGGCTGGCGAGCTGGGGACCAGGTGGTGGCGTTCCTGCCGATGAACGCCGACGGCGCCGCCGCCGAGTTCGTCCTCGCACCCGCCGACGCACTGGCCACCGCCCCGCGGACGGTCGAGCTGGCCGACGGCGCCGCGCTGCCGGTCGGCGGGCTGACCGCCTGGCAGGCCCTGTTCGAGCTCGCCGAGCTGCGACCCGGCCAGACCGTGCTGATCAACGGCGCAGACGGCGCGGTCGGCGGGTACGCCGTGCAGCTCGCCCACCAGGCCGGCGCCCACGTCACCGCGACCGCGGGCGCTCGGCACTCGGAGCGGCTCCAGGCCGAAGGCGCGGACCCCGTCATCGGCCACCTCGACCACACCACCACCCCGCTCACGACCGACGGGCAGCCGTTCGACGCCGTGCTCAACCTCGTCACAACCAGCCCGGAGCAGACCGCCGCGCTGGCCGACCTCCTCGGTGACGGCGGCGCACTGGTCAGCACCACCACCCCACCGCCGGAGAACCCCGGACGCGGCATCCGCACGGCACGCGTGTTCGTGGTCAGCAAAGCCGACCAGCTCGCCGAACTCGTCGCCCGCGTCGACCGCGGCGAACTGCGCATCGACGTCGCCGCCCGCCGAGACCTCGCCGAACTGCCCGCCGTCCACGACGAAGCCGCCACCGGAGCCCTCGCGGGCAAAACCGTGCTCACCCCAGCCTGATTCACCGCACAGCGGAAGGAAGACCACGATGACGACCGCTTTCGACCCCATCGAGCTGGGTGGCAAGCGCCTGCCCAACCGCATCGCGATGGCCCCGATGACGCGCAGCCGCGCCTACGGCCCCGGCGCGACCCGACCGAGCTCAACGCCACCTACTACGCCCAACGCGCCTCGGCCGGACTGATCGTCACCGAAGGCACCCAGCCGTCGGTGATCGGCCAGGGCTCCCCCGACACCCCCGGCCTGCACTCCCCCGAACAGGTTTCCGCGTGGCGGCAGGTGACCGACGCCGTCCACGCGGCCGGGGGCACGATCTTCGCGCAGCTGATGCACACCGGCCGCATCGGCCACCCCAGCCTGCTGCCCGACGGCCTGGTCCCCGTCGGTCCCTCACCGGTGGCCGCGCAGGGCCAGGTGTTCACCCACGAGGGGATGCAGGACTTCGTCACCCCCAAGGAGCTCACCGAGGACGACATCGCCCAGACGATCACCGACTTCGCCGACGCGGCGCGCAACGCCGTCGACGCCGGTTTCGACGGGGTCGAGCTGCACGGAGCCAGCGGCTATCTGATCCACCAGTTCCTCGCCCCCAACGCCAACCGTCGCCTCGACGACTGGGGCGGCTCGGTGTCCGGCCGGATCCGCCTCGGCGTCGAGATCGCCACCGCAGTCGCCGAGGCGATCGGCGGCCACCGCACCGGTTTCCGCATCTCGCCCGGCAACCCCTTCAACGACATCGCCGAGACCGATCCGTCCGATGTGGAGCAGACCCGAAACGCATACCCCGCCATGCCTTCCGGAGACACGGGAAACCCGAAGAAGGTGAGGACCCCGAGCACGGGACACTCAGGCACAGCGCGGCGATCCGCCGCCACCGCGCCACCCGAACCGTCAGCCCTTCGACCTGCCCAGCAGTGGTCACAGCCGAAGACCTTAATCGGCGCCACCCGACGAGTTCTCCGGCATCAGTCTTGGAGAGCGAACGGCACTGGACCCTCTCGATCGAAGTGGCTTCGCGAACCTTCGCTGATCAGGAGGTGGGTGCGTAGAAGTTCGTCGTGGCCTCGACTGCGGCGGCCACCGCCTCCGGGCTGGCACCCGAGGCACGGTGGGCCTGTCCCCAGGCCTGACTGCTGCGCGTCAGGAAGTCCTTGGCCTCCGGCGTGTGCTGCCAGGCGTCTTCGTCGAAGTCCTCGCCACCCAGGTACACGGCCAGCCCGTACAAGCCGGTGTCCCACCCGACACCCACAGCACCCGGCCCGAACCGGCCCCAGAAATCGGGGTCGACGACCGCGGCGTGCTCGAGCTCGAGGACCGCCGCACCATCGGCCCCGGTGGACAGCCGAACCTCCACCTCCGAGACGTCCTTCTCAGTGGTGCTCTCACCGAGGATCCACGTCACCTTCAGCAGGTTCGGCGGCTCGCAGCGCAGGATCTCGCCCCACGCGTTGCCCTCCAGCTGGTACTTGCCGCCGACCCGGAGTTCGCCGGTGACCGGCAGGAACCAGCGCTTGAGCCGCTCCGGATCCGTGCACGCCTCCCAGACGTCCTCGACCGTCGCGTCGTAGCTTCGCCGCAGCAGCACGACCTTGCCCTCACCTGCGGGAATGTTCTTCGCGCCCACTTCCCTGTGGACGGCGTTGATCCTGTCCGCGATCTCGTTCATGGTGCTTTCCTTCGTTCGCGCTTGCCCCGGGCCAGTTCAGTCGCCAGCGCATCCAGGTGCTGGGTCCAGAACTTCCGGAAGTGGGCCAACCACTCGTCGACCTCCTGCAACGGCGCGGCATCCACCGCGTACAGCCGCCGCGTGCCCTCCGCTCGGACCACGGCGAACCCGTGCTCCCGCAACACGCGCAGGTGCTGGGAGACCGCCGGCTGGGAAATCCCGAACTCCGCCTGGACGGCAGCGGTGATCGCACCGGATGACTGCTCACCGTCGGCGAGCAGTTCCAAGATCCGGCGCCGCACCGGGTCCCCGAGAACGTCGAACGCGTGCACGCACCCGATAGTACCATCATTCGCTTATATAAGTCGAACCTGAAATACGATCCGGTCCGGATGCCGCTCGCAACAGCCAGGGGCGCCCGTCTTCCTCTTTCGATGCGCCTCTAGAGCAGTCCGGCGAGGCCCTTTCCGAGGAGCACGAAGCTCAGCACCACGAGGACCACGGTCATGATGGTCTTGTTGTCGCGAATCAGCCGCGCCTTCAGGTCCGCGAGCAGCTCAGCCATCCGATCCTTCGCCACGCGGTACCCGAGCACAGGCCCGGCGACGGTCGATGCCGCGATGACCGTGAAGGCAGCGGTTGCAACCACGTTCTCGGCCGGTGTCAGACCAGCACCACCGATGGTGACGCCGGCGGCCAGGGTCAAGGCAAGATTCTTCGGGTTGGCCACCGCCAGAATCACGGCGAGGCCCGTTGCTTTCGCAGGGCTGAATGAATCGACCGCCGCCATCCAGCCTGGTAGCTGCGGTTCGTCGCCCCCGCCTTGATCGGCGTGCCACCGACTCACGGCGACCACGAGCAGAATCACTCCCAACCCGAGCTTGAGCCACGGCCTGCCATGTCTCCTCCCCCCGGGTTGTTTGGACGCTGGTGGGCGTGCATCTTTGGTCCGAGTCGGGGAGTTCAGATGACAACAGACACCAAGATCGCGGACCTTTACGCCTCCATCGAGACCGTGTACGCAGCGCGGCGGCGGTTCCTTGCGCTGGGTGAGCAGGACGCCGCCGAGGCGGCCGAAAGGGCGCTGAATCAGCTGCTCAACGAGCTGTACACCCGCATTGACCCCGAATCGTTAAAACCGCCACGGCCGCGATAAGCGCTCCACAACCACCGCGCCGGGCTGCTGGCCGTAGTCGGCCACGAACAGGTCATGGATGCGACGTGCCTGCTCTGCGGGGGAGGAATGCCGAACGGATTCGGCCGCCTCCCCGCACGGCTCAATGACCGTCGTTTCGAACACTTCTGCGCCAGTCGAGTCCATCCCCACTCGCGCCGTGGAGATCGCCCACATCCGGGCGCCGATGTTCACCTCGGTACGCCACATTGGCCGGAGCGTAGTGGCGATTCAAGATCGTGGCTGATCAACCGTGCACGACAATGGCCCGCCCGGGCGCGGTCGCGGCGAACTCGTCCACCACCATCTGATGGACTTCGCGGGCCGCTGCTCGGTGAGGCAGCGCCGAACGCGTTTGGGGACGTCACAACGCGGCGCCCAGACGCTCGTCTCGTACTCTTGTTTGCCGGTCACCTGGTCAACGCCGATCCGCGCCGTGGCGAACACCCACGTCCCCACGTCAAGAACGGTGACCTCGGTCCGCAACATTCACGGAGCCTAGTTCCGAGGCTGGTTAATGCCCAGGTACTTCCAGCCCGCTTGTACGACCGAAATCGCGCCGGCCTCTGATCAAACCGTCGGTGAGCGCCGTTACCCGCCATCACGCCGGGCCGGGGTGCGCCACCACGAGTGATCGCCTCGCTACAGTGACACCTCTGTTCGATTTACCTGCCGGACTGCGTCACGCTGGTCAGCCATGTGGCTGCGCCTGCGGGCAGGCCGCCGGTACTGACCCGATCCAATCGGTTCATCGCGGTGATCGTCCACCCGAGCACAGCGATCACGACGAGCAACCGCGGCCAGACCACCCGACCACAAGCGTTTGCCGCACTCGTCAGGAAGCCGGGCGACTCGCGGCTTCGGTCCTGGCGTGGCGGTAGAGGACCTTCAACGCGGCGGTGACCGGAAGGGCGAGCATCGCGCCCAGCACACCGGCGAGCGCTCCTCCTATGAGGATCGCCACGAACGCTCCGAGCGGGCTCAGCTCGACCGCCTTGGCGAACACCCGCGGTGTGATCAGGTAGTTCTCGACGGCTTGGTAGAGCATGAAGAACACCAGCGTGATCACCGCCAGCGACAGGCTCTCGCTCAGCGCGACCAACGTGCCCGCCAGCGACGCCAGCGTCGCCCCGATCTGCGGGATCGTGTCCAGCAGCGCCACCACGATCGCGAGCAGCGCCGGGTAGGGCACACCGGCGATCAGGAAGAACACGTAGGACACGGCACCGGCGCACAACGAGACCACCGCTTGACCGGTGACGTAGCCGCCCACCCTGCTCATCGCCGAGCGCAGCGCCTCCGCACGGCCCGCGCCCGTCGCCTCCGCCCGGTCGACCGCGGCGTGGATGCGCGGCATGGCCAGCGAGAAGTAGACCATCAGCGCCCCTGCGGTGAACGCGGCGAACACGCCGCCGAAAACCACGCCCAGCGCGGCGAATCCCGCCGTCAGCGCCTGCAGGACGACGCTCGCCGCCTTGCTCGCGGTCTCCTTGAGCTTCTCCTGCACAGCCGGGTCGTGCAGGTGCGCGCGCAGCTCCCCCGGATCACCGAGGTTCGCGCCGAGTCCCGCGAGCAGGGTCGGGATGCGTCCCACGAAGTGACCGAGCTCGCTGACCGCCGGGACCAGCGCGAGCAGCACCACCGCCCCGATGACGACCACGATCGAGGCAACGATGCCCGCGATCGCCAGTCCCCGTCGCACGTGGTGCCGCTGCAGCCAGGAGATCGCCGGTTCGATGCCCAGCGCGAAGAACAGCCCCAGGAACACCAGCACGAGCATGCCGCGCACGGTGTAGGCCAGGACCGCGAGAACGCCCACCGCCAGGTACACGCAGGCGATCTGCGCGTGACGGGTCAGCGGGAGGGGACCGCTCCTCCCCTCACCCAACGAGTCGCTCGTCATGACCGCCGCCCTTCGGACCCGTGCGCCCTCGATGCCGCGTCGTCGCGCCCAGTGCGGGCATCAAGCGACTTCGTGCTCCTCGAACACCTCGCGCAGCGCCTTCTCCTGCTCGTGGGACAGGTTCGTGTGGATCAGCTCGACGTGGCCGCCCTCGAAGCGCTCCTTGATCCGATCCAGCACCGCATCAGCGGTCAGCAGGAACAGCGCGGAGGTGCCCGGCACGACCTTGTCCTGGGTGTTGCGGATGAAGTCGTCGTCGATGCCGACGTCGGTCAACGCCCCGGCCGCCGCTCCTGCCGCTGCGCCCAGTGCCGCACCGAGCAGCGGCACGAAGAAGATCATCCCGAACAGCAGGCCCCAGAACCCTCCGCCGAGAGCACCGCCGGAGGTGAGGTGGTGCAACTGCCGCGTCTTCGGCTTCGAGGCCGACTCCGGCCAGGACACCGTCGCCGCGTCGTAGAGGGTGATCAACTGCTCCTTCTGCAACTCCTGCAACGTCTTCGAGGCGTCTTCGGCTCCCGCCGCGGTGTCGAACTTCCAGACGGTCATCGTGGCCATCGCAGGTCTCCGTTCCGAGCTCCGGTCGAGCGCCGACAGTCAGCTCGAAGCGTAGGGATTTCAGCCGATCTCGCAGCCCGAACCCACCGCTACCGGTGGGCCGACCACGCATTTCACGACTCGACGATGACCCGGTCGTGGCCCGCGCGTAGCGGGCTGTCATGCCTTCCGGCGTGTCCGCAGCAGAACCCCGACCAGCAAGCCGACGGCGACCGAGATCACCAGGATCAACCACAGCGGTGCCGAGATCATGAGAGTGAAGATCTCGATGCTCGTGCTCGCCCGGTTCTGCAGGATGAACACCAGCGCCACCACCAGCAGGGCGAGGCCGAACCAGGCACGTGCCGGCACCGCGCGGACGCGCTGCAGCATCGGGGAGCTGTTCACCGGGATGACCTCCTCAGCTCGGGGACCGCAGCACCTGACCGGCGCGAGCGCGCCCGCTACCGATGGTCGCTCCGCGGCGCGTTCTTCGCCCTTCCGGTGGCGTGCTGCTGCGCAGCCGGTGACGATGTCTTTCGGCCACGTAGCTGTCGGGAACCGAGTAGGAGCCGTGATGTCCCAGAGCCCCGGCCCGCGACCCGCACAGCCGGGCATCGTCGCCGGCAACGCCTCGGTGCGGGAGCGCTTCCCCTTCGACGACACCCGCGACCTCGACGACGCCCGCCGGGGTTTCCTGGGCACAGCGGCCGAGCCGTTGATCCGCAACGCCGAGGGCGCCGTCGTGTGGGACCTGGAGGCCTACGGTTTCCTCGCCCAGGACTGCCCGGACACCGCCAACCCCAGCCTGTGGCGGCAGAGCCGGTTGTGCTCCGAGCACGGCCTGTTCGAAGTCGTCGAGGGCATCTACCAGATCCGCGGGTTCGACCTGTCCAACATGACCGTCGTGGAGGGATCGCGCGGCATCCTGGTCATCGACCCGCTGCTGTCGGCCGAGACCGCCGCGGCGGCACTCGCGCTCTACCGCAGCCACCGCGGTGACCGCCAGGTGACCGGTGTGCTCTACACCCACAGCCACGCCGACCACTTCGGCGGTGTGCGCGGGCTCCTCACCGACGACGAGCTGACCGCCGAAATTCCCGTCCTCGCCCCGCACGGGTTCCTCGCGCACGCCGTCAGCGAGAACATCTACGCCGGTACCGCGATGGCTCGCCGCGCCGCCTACATGTACGGAGCCGCTCTCGCCAAAGGCCCGCTGGGCCAGATCGGCGCTGGGCTCGGACCGACCACCTCCACCGGCGGCGTCGGCCTCGTCCCGCCGACCCACGACATCACCACCACCGGCCAGTCGGAAACGATCGACGGCATCCGGATGGACTTCCAGCTCACCCCGGGCACGGAGGCCCCTGCCGAGCTCAACATCCACTTCCCGAACCGCTCCGCGCTGTGCATGGCCGAGAACGCCACCCACAACCTGCACAACCTGCTGACCCCGCGCGGTGCCGAAGTGCGCGACCCCCACGCTTGGGCCGACTACCTCACCGAAGCCGTCACCCTGTTCGCCGACGGCACCGAGGTCGCCTTCGCCTCCCACCACTGGCCGGTCTGGGGACGTGATCGCGTGGTGGAGTTCCTCACCGAGCAACGCGACCTCTACGCCTACCTGCACGACCAGACGCTGCGGATGCTCAACCAGGGGCTCACCCCGTTGGAGATCGCCGAACAGATCCAGATGCCGCCGAACCTCGAACGCGCCTGGCACACCCACGGCTACTACGGCTCGGTCAGCCACAACACCAAAGCCATCTACCAGAAGTACATGGGCTGGTTCGACGGAAACCCCGCCCACCTCTGGGAACACCCACCCGCCGAATCCGCCAAGCGCTACGTGGAATTCATGGGCGGCGCCGACGAAATCGTCCGCCGCGCCCGGAAGTCCTACGACGAAGGCGACTTCCGGTGGGTCGTGCAGGTCGTCAACCACGTCCTGTTCGCCCAGCCCGACCACGAAGCCGCCCGCTCCCTGCAGGCCGACGCCCTCGAACAACTCGGGTACGGCTGCGAGAACGGGCCCTGGCGCAACTTCTACCTGATGGGCGCCTACGAGCTCCGCAACGGCTCGATCGGCACGCCCACCGTCACCACCTCACCCGACGTGCTCAACGCACTGACGCTCGACCAGCTCTTCGACGCGCTCGCGATCCGCCTCGACGGACCGAAGAGCTGGGACGCCGACATCACGCTCCGCTGGAACCTCGCCGACCAGCAGCACACCCAGCGCCTGCGCAACGGCGTGCTCACCCACGTCACCGGCACCGGGCCCGCCGCCGGTGAGCCCGACGTCGAAGTCACCCTCGACGAACCCGACCTGCGCAGCGTCCTGCTCGGCACCGCGACGGTCACCGATCTCGCCGACCGAGGTCGCGCCGAGATCACCGGCAACACCAACCGCATCGCCGAACTGTTCGGCTACCTGAGCGACCCCGACCCGGACTTCACCATCGTCACGCCCTGAACCAGCGATTTCGTCAAGATCGCCTCGGGAGACGATCAGCTGTCCTAGCCTGCGGGCCATGACGCGCTCCTCCTCGTTCCGCCCACGTCGCCGCACCCGGCGCACCGTCGCGCTCGTCGGTTTCGGGCTCTACGTCGCCATGGTTCTCGGCGCGTTCGACGACGACCGCGGAAAAGGGGTGGCCTTCGGCGAAACCGTCGCCCTGGACGGCGGTTACGAGATCACGATGGCCGCCCCGCTCGCGGCTCCCGACGTCCCCGGTGTCGAATCAGGACCGATGAGCGGCGTCCCGGTCGTACCCGGATGCACGTGGTCGGCGGAGATCACCATCACCAACACCGCCGATCGCCCCATGCCGGTGTCCGAACTGGAGATCTACGGCGCCGGCCGAGGGAACCAACCCTCAGACCCCGTCGGCCCCGAGTACGACCGCTGGCGAGCTGCGGTCATCGCCCCCGGCGAGTTCTACCGCGAGCGGGTGAGGTTCGTCGGCAACCGGGGCGGGGAGCACGTGGATGCCAGCCTCCGGGTCGCCGCCGAGCCGTCCGAGCTCTTCGTCACGTGGGAGTCAGGACGAGAGCCCGAGCCGTGGTACGAGCTGTGACTCACGGATCCCCACACCTCTGGCGAAACGGAGCGTGACGAGGCGGGTCATCGCGTGGAGCTCATGCTCAGGGCGACGAGGACCGCCTCGAGGTGGCTGCGGCAGACGGTCCGGGCGCTGTCCGGCCCGGGCCGGGCGCGAGTGCCTTCCCTGTCGCATATCCACGTACCGGTGCACGCATTGCGGTACACGTGGGGCGCCTGATGATGCGAGGGCTGCTGGGGGACCTGCGACGAGTACATGATCGGACCGTTCTGGGTGACGCAATGCGCGAAGCTGACACCACCCAACGTCCTCCACCGCAACAGCCCCGAACAGGGGATAATTACCAACAACCCTGCGTAGTCGGCCAGCCGCGTCGAAGCGGTGAGCTAGGCCCCGACGACGAACAGCGACAGCATGACCGTGGCCAGCACCAACAGCATGACGAGCGCGATGCTCAGCGTTGTCCCGTCGATCGTGATCCTGGTTCCTGCGCCGTGGTGCGGTGTGGTCATGCCACGTCCCCCTATGCCCCCGAGTCGTCGGTGAGACCCCGGCCGGGTTGACCGGGCTCCCGTCAGAAGTGAACCGACCAGGAGCGCAGGTCAACAGGTCCAAAAGTCCCGTCACCTCGGCGATCACCGCTGGCTTCAGGCTCGGCCGTAGACGGGCACCACCCCTCCTGTGGTGACCTCGTTGTCCGGTGCGGCCAGAAAACCGACCGTTGCCGCGATCTCCGCTGGAGAAGGCCAGCGCTGGTGGTCGGCACGCGGCATGGCCGCCCGGTTGGCCGGGGTGTCGATGACCGCGGGCGCGACCGCGTTGACCAGGACGTTGTGCTGCACCACTTCGGCGGCGAGCGCTTGGGTGAGAGCCGACACACCGGCCTTGCTGACGGTGTAGGCGGTCGTGCCGGCGCCCTGCCGGGGTTCCAGCGCGGCGCGGGCGGCGACGTTGACGATGCGGCCGCCGTCCGGGCCGAAAGCGGCGAGCGCTCGGCGGCAGCACAGGTAGCAGCTGACGAGGTTCATGTTCAGCATGCGCATGAGGCTTTCCTTGTCGGTGTCGGCCAGCTCGCCCATGCCGAACCCGCCCGCGAGATGAATCGAGGCCCACAGGTCGGAGACGCCGTCGTAGAGGCGATCGACGTCCGACTCGTCGGTCAGGTCGCACCGTGGAACGAGGGTGACCCGATCGCCATGTGGAAAGGAATCGGCCTCGGCATCGATGAGGTACGGGACGCGGCACTGCGCGCCCGCGTCGAGCAACGCACCCACGACGGCGATGCCGAGCGCGCCGGTGCCGCCGGTGACGATGACGGTTCGGTTCGCGAAATCCATGTGATCCCCCACTCGTCTCCTGGCCAGTGTCCGGACCGACCGAGGGTCACGCGACAGGATGCAGGGCCCGGCGCAGCGCGTCGAGGGTTTCGGCGGCCTGGCGCCGCGACACCGCCGCCCCCGTGAGCACCGCGGACCGGTGGAACGTCCCGGGGAACAGGTGCAGCTCGACCGACACGCCCGCGCGCAGCAGCGCGGAGGCGTAGGCCAGGCCCTCGTCCCGCAGCGGGTCGTTCTCGTACACCGACACGTACGCGGCAGGGAGCCCGGACAGATCACCCGCCCGCGCCGGAGCCGCGTAGGCGGGCACATCGCCGCTCCACCCGCGCAGGTAGTGCCGCCAGCTCAACACCGCATCGGAGTGGTTCCACAGCGGCGTGTCCTCGAACGTGCGTGCCGAGAACGTTTCGACGCGATCGTCGACCTCCGGGGCATCGAGCACCTGGAAGCACACCGGCGGACCGCCCCGGTCCCGGACCAGCAGCGTCAGCGCCGCGGCGAGCCCACCGCCCGCGCTCATGCCGTGCACACCGATGCGATCGGCGGCCACGCCGAGCGACTCGGCCTCCGACGCCACCCAGCCCAGCGCGGCCTCGCAGTCCCGCAACGCCGCCGGGTACGGATGCTCGGGCGCCAAGCGGTAGTCGACGGCGACGACGACCGCAGGCAGGTGCGTGCACAGGTCCACGGCCTGGGCGGTGAGGGCCTCCAGGCCTCCCATCACGAACCCGCCCCCGTGCAGCAGGAGCACCGCGGGCAGCGGAGCAGTCGCCTCCGACGGGCGGAACACCCGGACCGGCACCAGCACACCCTCAACACCCGCCAGCTCGTGATCGGACACGGTGACCTCGCCGGTCACCACCTGCCCGGCCGACGAGGCGAGCTCGGCCATCCGCGCTCGAGCCCCGTCCAGGTCATGGATGTGCAGGTCCGGCAACGCAGTCACGACTGCCGCCAGTTCGCGATCAAGATGCACCGTTCGCCCCCAGCACCGCGGGAATGACGCCACGGTCCCACCGACCCAACCCGACCCGCCACCGCTGCCACCAGCTGCAGGCTCTCCTGCGCCGACCACGCCACGCGGATTATCGGCTCTGGCTATAAGCGTGACTCGAGATCCGGCCTTGTCGACGCACTCGATCACCGGTGGAGTTGTCCCAGCGCAGCGCCCGGTCAACGAGATCACAGCCGTGACGGAGGCTCACATGGCATCAGCCGAAATCGGGACACCGGTGGTGTCACCACCGCTGCCCCATCGGGACCGCAAGGCCTGGGGCGTCGTCATCCTGCTCTTCGCCTTCTTCACCCTGAACTTCGCGGACAAGGCCGCGGTGGGGTTGGCATCGCAGCAGATTCGCCATGACCTCGGACTCAGCGCAGGCGACTTCGGGCTGGTCGGCAGCGCGTTCTTCTGGTTGTTCGCGGTCGGTGCCGTGGGGTTGTCGGCCATGCGCTGGATCTCCACGAAGTGGGCGGCAGCCATCCTGATGTTCACCTGGGTGGCGAGCATGCTCCCGCTCGCGGTGCCCACCACGTTCGGGGTGCTGTTGGTGTCGCGGATCGTGCTGGGCTTCTTCGAGGGCCCGACGCACGCGCTGTGCCAGAGCGTGGTCGCCGACCGGTTCCCGAAGGAGAAGCGCGCGTTCGCCGGATCGATCGTCAACGCCGGGTCCTCGGTCGGTCCGCTGATCTCCGCACCCGCCCTGACCTGGGTGATCGTCTCGCACTCCTGGAACGCCGCGTTCGTCGTGCTGATCGCGGTCGGCATCGTCTGGCTGGTCGTCTGGCTCTGCTACGTCGAGCGGCAGCCGCTGCGCAAGCGCCCCGCGGCCGAGGAGGTGGAGGCGGACCCGAACGGCCACATCGACGTGCCGTTCCTGCGGTTGCTGCGGCTGCCGAGCTTCTGGGGGCTGAGCCTGATGTCGTTCGCGGGCTACCTCATCACCTCGCTGAAGGTCGCCTGGTTGCCCGCGTTCCTCGGCGAGGGCCTCGGCTACTCGCCGACCACCGTGGGATGGCTGGTCACCCTGCCCTACGCCACCGCGATCGTCGTCCTCGTCGCCAGCGGATACCTCTCCGGCCGGTTTCTCGCGCGGGGCTGGAGCTCACGGGCCGCTCGCGGGTACTTCAGCGGCGCGCTGATCGTCTTCGCAGGACTGAGCATGATCGCGTTCACCTCGGTCGGTCCGGGAACGCTGCAGCTGGTGCTGGTGATCTGCACCTTCTCCATCAACAGCGTCGCGTTCTCGGTCGCCTTCGCGGGCGCGTCCGACTTCCTCCCGCAGCGCCAGCGCGCCGCGTTCTTCGGGTGCGTGATCGGGTTCTACAGCCTCGCGGGAATCATCGCCCCCTACGCGCTGGGGCTCATCGTCCAAGCCGGACCGACGGCGTCCGCGGGCTACGCGAACGGGTTCCTCGTCGTCGGCATCGCCATCTGCGCGTGCGCCGTGGTCGGTGCACGGCTGCTGAACCCCGAGGCCGCCCGCCGAGCGCTGGAGACCGAGACCGCGATGAGGAGGGCCTCGTGAGCGAGACGCCGCTGACCGGGATCCGGGTCGTGGACCTGGGCCAGTACATCGCCGCTCCCGGGGCCGGACAGCAGCTGGCCGACCTGGGCGCCGAGGTGATCAAGGTGGAAAGCCTCACCGGCGACCAAGCGCGCTCGGTCGGTTCGTTCGGCGAGGCGATGCTGCACGCCAACAACCGCGGCAAGCGCAGCATCGCGGTCGACCTGCGCCGTCCCGAGGGCTTCCAGATCGTCGACGAGCTGTGCGCCGGATCGGACGTGCTGCTGCACAACTTCCGGCACGGCTCGGCCGAACGCCTCGGCATCGGGCCGGAGCAGGCGCGCTCACGCCACCCGCACCTGGTCTACGGGTTCGTCACCGGGTTCGGGACCCGTGGCCCCTCGGCGGGGCGGGCAGGCCTGGACATCGCCGCCCAGGCCGAGTTCGGGGTCATGCACACCACCGGCGAGGCCGACGGCGAACCGCAGCGCGTCGGCTTCACCATCGCCGACGTGCTCGCCGCCAACGCCCTCACGACCGGGGTGCTCGCCGCGCTGGTCCGCCGCGGCCGGACCGGCAACGGGGCGCTCGTCGAGACGTCGCTGATGGAAGCAGTGGTGGCGGCTCAGGCGGCGCAATGGATGAACTACCGCCTCACCGGCGAAGCGCCCCGGCGGACCGGAAACGGCCAGCCCGCGGTGGCACCCGCCGCGGACCTCGTGCAGACCGTCGACGGCGCCGTCGTCGTATCGGCCTACACCGCGACCAAGTGGGCAGCTCTGTGCTCGGCGATCGGCAGGCCCGAACTCGCCGCCGACCCGCGCTTCGCGGACAACGACTCGAGGGTCGCCAACCGCCCGGCGCTCAAGGAGGTCTTGAGCTCAGCTCTCGGCCACCTCACCCGCGCCGAGGCCATCGCGCTGCTGGCTTCGCGGGGGATCGTGTGCGGCTCGGTGCGCTCGTTCGACGAACTGGTGAAGGACGCGGACCTCTCCGCGTCGGGCCTGCTCGTCGAGCTGGAGGAGCTCGGGATCGACTCCCCTGCAGCGCCCTTCCAGGTCGATGCGACGGCGCGCGGCCGGACCTCGGCCGCGCCTCGGCTGGGCGAGCACACCCGCGACGTGCTGCGCGAACTCGGGCGCAGCGAGGACGAGATCGACCGGCGTGGCGCCGCCCGCCGGCGCGGCCCCCCGCCCCCAACCCCACGGGGGCGCCGCGTGTCCCACACCGCCCGCCCGCCGGCCGCGGGCGGGGTCGCCACGCCGCAACAACCACGAGGGATGGAGACACGATGAGCCGCGGCACGCCCGACTTCGACGCGTACCTGCGCACGATCGCCCAGTTCACCGACGACGAGCTGATCCCGGCCGAACCCGACATGGTCGCCGCCGGGCAGGTCCCGGATGGGCTCGTGCAGCGCATGGCAGAGCTCGGACTGTTCGGCATCTCGATCCCACCCAGCTACGGCGGCCTCGGCTGGAGCATGGAGCAGCAGGTGCTGCTGACGTTGGAGTTCACCAGGGCCTCGTGCGTCTACCGCTCGCGCTTCTCGACCGTGATCGGCCTCTGCTCGCAGGCGATCTTCGACCACGGCACCGAGCAGCAACGCCGCGAGATGCTGCCGGAAATGGCCGCCGGCCGGCGGGTCACCTCGTTCGCGCTGACCGAACCGGAGGCCGGCTCGGATGCCACCAACGTCCAGACCACGGCCAAGCGCACCGGCGACGGCTGGGTCCTGGACGGCTCCAAGCGCTACATCACCAACGCGCACTGGGCCGACACGCTGCTGGTCTTCGCGCGCACCGACGACGCCGAGGTGTCGGCGTTCCTCGTGGACCGGACCGTGCCCGGCGTGTCGACCCGGATCCCCGACCTCATGAACGGCCATGCCGAAGGCCCCGTCGGCGAGATCGACCTGAACTCGGTGGCGGTCGCCGAGAACCGGCTGCTCGGTGGAGTGCCGGGCACCGGGCTCGCGGCCGCGATGCGCGGCATCAACCACGCCCGGTTGCACGTGGCGGCCACCTGCGTCGGCCAGGCGACCCGGATGCTCGAGGAGACCACGCGCCACGTCCTCAACAGGCACCAGTTCGGCGCACCGCTCGCCGAGCTCGGGGTCGTGCAGGCCCAGCTGGGCCGGTGCTACTCGGAGATGGAGGCCGGGCGCGCGCTGTCCCTCGACGCAGCGCGCTCCTTCGACGCCGGAACCGTTCCCCGGCACCGGATTTCGGCGGCGAAGCTGTACTGCTCGGAGATGGTCGGCAGGGTCGCCGACCAGTGCGTGCAGCTGCTCGGCGGAGAGGGCATCGTCGGACCGCACCCGGTGCCGCGGATGTGGCGCGACGTCCGCACCTTGCGGATCTACGAGGGCGCCTCCGCCATCCACGAACGCAACCTCGGCCGCGCGATGACCCGGTCGGTCGCGGCGGAGGGAGTGCTGCCGGACAGCTACCGCGTACGTTAGTGCTGGTCCGCGGGCGACCGGAGGAGGGGCGATGGAGCTGCGCCAGATCGAGTACTTCCTGGCCGTGGTCGAGCACGAGGGGCTCAACCGCGCCGCCCAGCACCTCTACGTCTCCCAACCGGCGCTGTCCCAGGCGATCCAGGCACTCGAACGCGAGCTCGGCGTGGAGCTGTTCCAGCGCGTCGCGCGGCGCAGCCTGGCCCTGACCCCGGCGGGGACGCTGCTGGTTCCCAAAGCGCGGGCGATCCTCGACGACGTCGTGGCGGCCCGCGACGCGCTGAGCTCGGCCAGGGACCTCGAGGTGGGCTCGGTGTCCATCGCCACGATGCCGGAGATGTCCAGCGACGCGGTCGCCTCCTGGATCACCTCGTTCCGGGCCCGGTACCCGGACGTGCGGCTGGACATCTCCGAGGTCGCCGGCGTCCGGGACCTGTGCGGCGAGGTGACGACTGGACGCTACGAGCTCGGGTTCACCACCCGACCCGTGCCCACCAAGAGCCTCGAGTTCGTCGAGCTCGGCGTGCAGCGGCTGCTGCTGGTGATGCCGCCGGGATCTCCGGCACCGTCGACCGGCCGCCTCCCGCTCGATGCTCTCGGCGAGCTGCCGCTGACGATCTGCTCGCTCGCGCAGCGCGAGAACGACCGCGTGGCGACCGCCCTGCGCGACGTCGGGGTGGAACCGCGGCTGATCGCGAGCATGCCCAACCGCCACGCGCAGCTCACCCTCGTCCTCGGCGGCGGGGTGCACGCCTTCCTGCCGCTGCGGATGGCCGTGCAGGCACGACGACTCGGTGCCGTCGTGATCGAAACCGAGCCGCTGGTGTCGGTCCCCTTCGGCGTGGCCCACCGGCGCGCGGCGTTGAGCCCGGCAGCCCAGGAGTTGGTCCGGCACTGCAAAGCCACCCTCGACGCCTGGTACGCGGCCATCGCCGACGCCCAGAGCGACGGGGCGAGCCTGATCGACGCGGCCGACGCCGCTTACGACGACGTGCACCTCCCGATGAACCCGTGATCACCCGGCAGGTCGTCGCACGTAGGCCGACAGCGACCTCGTCAAGGGTGCGGCAGGGTCGGTTTCGCCGCGGCTCCCCCGGACCCACGTCGGTGGGCTCACCGCGGCCGGCAGCGGTGGGGCCGCGTGCTCCCAGTCGAGGATCACGGTCCGTTCGGCGATGAGCCAACGGACCGCGCGTCGTTCGAAGATGTCGAAGTAGCGAAGTCCCTGGAACACCGCCGACGAGGCACCACCGTCGACCGGTTGCCGCCGGTACAGGCAACAGGTCTCCACCTCCGCACGCTCACCGTCCAGCGCGATGGTGGGCGGGCTCAGGAAGTGGAACGTGCTCTCCAGCGTGGCGCCGTAGGTTTCGAAGAACTCGAAGAGCTCGTCGACGGTTCCGCTGAAGCGTCCGTGGTCGTCCGTGGCGTCGGGGTGGTAGCAGGTTCTGGCGAGTTCGCGGTCTCCGCGGTCGATCGCGTGGGCGTAGCGCGCGAGGACATCACCGATCTCGGTGCGTGCGAGCAGCTCGTCAAGCGTGGGCATGTCGCCTCCTTGCCTGGACCCTGCCAGCGTGCCCTCCTCGGACCCGCTGTTCGTCAGCTACGCCGAACTGCGGGGCGGCGCGGCGGGTGTCGACGCGGCGTTCGAGGAGCTCACCGATGCGGCGACACCTGAGCAACCGCTGACCGTCGTCTACACCTCCGGCACCACAGGCGAACCCAAGGGCGTGGTGCTCTCGCACCGCAACGTCATCCACGAGTCGACGATGCAGGAGCACCTCATCCCCGTCCCGGAGCATCCCCGGTCGGTGTCCTACCTGCCGCTGGCGCACATCGCCGAACGCGTGCTCGGGATCTACATGCCGATCTGCAACGCCGGCCACGTCACCCTCTGCCCTGATCAAGCCCAGCTGCTGCCCACGCTGGCCGCGGTGCGCCCACACGGCTTCTTCGGGGTCCCCAGGGTCTGGGAGAAGCTGGCCGACGGGCTTTCGGCACGACTCGACACGCTCGCCGGAGACGCGGCGGCCGCGGTCGAGAGCGCCCGCGAAGCCGCGCTGGAGGTCTTCCGCCTGCGCTCCGCCGGCGAGGAGGTCCCGGCAGACCTGCTGACCCGCTACGACGAGCTCGACCAGGCGGTGCTGCGACCGATCCGGGCGGCGATCGGTCTCGACGAGTGCCACCGCGCCGTGAGCGGGGCGGCACCGATCCCCACCTCCGTCCTGGAGTTGCTGGCCGGCCTGGGACTCGTGGTCCACGAGGTGTGGGGCTTGAGCGAGACCACGGGCGCGGCGACGGTGAGCACCCCGGAGGCCTTCGCGCTCGGCAGCGTCGGACGACCGGCACCGGGCGTCGAGGTGTCGGTGGCCTCCGACGGCGAGCTGCTTGTCCGCGGTCCTGTGGTGTTCCCCGGTTACCTCGTCCCCGATGGCGGGATCGAACCGGCGACCGACGCCGCCGGGTGGCTGGCCACCGGCGACATCGGAGTCGTCGACGAACGCGGCATGGTCACGATCACCGACCGCAAGAAGGACCTCATCATCACCGCAGGCGGCAAGAACATCGCCCCGAGCGGCATCGAATCGCTGCTGCGAGCCCATCCTCTCGTCGCCCACGCCGTCGCGATCGGCGACCGGCGCCGCTACGTCACCGCACTGCTCGTGCTCGACGAGGACGGCGCCCCCGCCTGGGCGACAGCACGCGGGCTGGACACCACTGATCTCGCAGAACTGGCGCTCCACCCCGTCGTGCGTGCCGAACTCGACGAGCTCGTGGCCCGGGTCAACGCACAACTGGCCCGCGTCGAGCAGGTCAAGGAGCACCGGGTGATCGCGGGCCCGTGGACGGCGGAATCCGGCGAGCTGACGCCGAAGCTCAGCCTGCGCCGCGCGGTCATCCACGACACCTACGCCGGCCTCATCGACGAGATGTACCGCTGACCGATCCACACGAGAGGACGTCCTCCATGCCCCGGGTCCTGACCGAACAACGCCGTGATCTCGTCGACGCCGTGGCTGACTTCTGCCGGCGCGAGTGCGGCTCCCCGCAACAGCGAAATGCGCTGGCGCAACCGCACGACGAAGGGATCTACGCCAAGCTCGCCGACGCGGGCTGGCTGGGCATCTCATTGCCCGAGGAGTTCGGCGGTGCCGGTCAGGGCATGACCGAGCTGTGCCTGTTCCTGGAGGAGACCGCCTACGGGCGCGTCCCGATGGGCGGTTTCGCCACCTCGATCATCGCGGCCGCCGCGTACGAGAAGTTCGCGACCGACGAGCAGAAGAAGCTCGTGCTCGAAGGCGTGATCCGCGGCCGGGTCGAGGCCATCTCGATGTCCGAGCCCGACGTCGGCGCGCTGACGTGCCGAGCGGACGAGGTCGAGGGCGGCTGGCGGATCAACGGGCAGAAGACGTGGTGCTCCAACGCCCACATCGCCGATCACATCCTGCTCATCGCCCGCACCTCGAAGGAATCCTCGAAGCACGAGGGACTCACGCAGTTCATGGTGCCCACCTCAGTCGAGGGCCTGCGGATCAGCGGGATCGACACGATGGGCGGGCGCGAGGTCAACGACCTGTACTTCACGGACTGCTTCGTACCCGATGACTCCGTCGTCGGGACCGTCGGTCATGCCTGGCACCAGCTCATGGCCGGCCTGAACCTGGAACGCATGATCCTCGGCGCGAGCATGCTCGGCGCCGCCCGGCGCGCGTTCGACGACACTCTCGACCACGTCAGGCAGCGCGAACAGTTCGGGCGCCCGATCGGCTCGTTCCAAGCGCTCAAGCACCGCATCGCCGACATGGCCACCGAACTCGAATGCGCGCACCTGCTGGTCTACAGCGTGGCCGCGCACATCGACGCCGCACCTGACGAGCTCGTCACGTGCGAGGCGTCGATGGTCAAGCTCAAGTGCACCGAACTCGCCAAGCACGTGTCGTTGGAAGGCATGCAGATGCTCGGCGGCTACGGCTACACCACCGAGTACGGCATGGAGTCCATGCTGCGCTCCACCGTGGTCTCGACCGTCTACGGCGGCACCAGCGAGATCCAGCGCGACATCATCGGCAAGACCTACGGACTCTGAACGAACTGAGACGCCTCAGCCCGGGTCGCGCTCATCGCTGAAATCCGGAAGCAGATTCATCGGTGAGCTCTCGCACCCGGCCGATAACGGGCTAGAGGCCGAGTTCGAAGACGCGCTCGGCCTCGGCAACCAGAGGCGTTCTCGCTCTCCGGAACAGACCTGGTCTGGTTGCGCCTGGAGAGACCCCCACACTTCGAGCAGCGCGGGTGGGTGCGGGAAGTGTTTGGACTCCGCAGCGCCACACTTCCCGCACCCCAGGGCCTGTTCGGCCCGTCTAGCACCCAGGGTCGACGCTGCACGTCGCAGGGCAGCCCTACCGGGCCGCGTACCGGCTGACCCCGCAGCGGAATTTCACACCACCGGCGAGACGGGCGTTCTCAATCGAGACCCCGGGTCAGTTCGATGGCCTTGCCCAGGGTGGACAGCCGTTCTTCGAGCGTGTCTCCGGCGGGGTAGAAGCGGACGGTGTCCACGCCCGCGTCGCGCCAGACCCGCAGCCGGTCGCGGACCATGTCCTCGGTGCCGAGCAGGGTGGTGCCCAGCACCATCTCGTCGGTGACCAGTTCGGCGGCGCCGTCGCGGTCCCCGGCCTGCCACCGCTGCTGGACCTCGGCGGCCACGTCCGCCCAGCCCTGACGGCTGTAGGCGCTGTTGTAGAAGTTCGTGCTCGACGAGCCCATCCCGCCCAAGCTGAACGCGAGCTTCTTCTTGCGCTCCCCCAGCATCTCGCGCAACTCGCCCTCGTCCCGGGCGAACGCGACCTCCGCCCCCTGGCAGACGTCGAGAACCGCACGCGATCGCCCGGACTCGGCCAGCCCGGCATCCAGGTGCGTGAAGTACGCCTCCCCGGCTCCTTCCGGCACGAAGCTGGTGCCCAACCACCCGTCAGCGATCTTGCCGGTCAGCTTCAGCATCGCCGGCGACAGCGTGGCCAGGTAGATCGGGATGTCGTGCTCGGCGCGCGCCGACAAGCGCATGGGCTTGCCTTCCCCGCCCGGCAGCGGGATCGCGAAGTGCTTCCCCTCGAAGGAAATCTTCTCGCCCGAAGTCGCTTGCCGGACGACCTCGACGGTTTCGCGCATGCGCACCAGCGGACGCGCGAACGGCACGCCGTGCAGCCCCTCGATCACCTGCGGACCTGACGGGCCGAGCCCGAGCAGGAACCGGCCCTGCGACAGCTGCGACAGGGTGATCGCCGCCTGCGCGATCCCCACCGGC
Organism: Saccharopolyspora mangrovi; assembly: GCF_035320975.1. Classification (NCBI taxonomy): domain Bacteria; kingdom Bacillati; phylum Actinomycetota; class Actinomycetes; order Pseudonocardiales; family Pseudonocardiaceae; genus Saccharopolyspora; species Saccharopolyspora mangrovi. The sequence continues at coordinate 124,072 of NZ_JAWLNX010000010.1, forward strand.
GTCCTGGTTCCCAGCTGCATGATCCCCGAGCCCAGCAGCATCCGCTCGGTGCGCGCCGCGAGGTACCCCAGCGGTGACGGGGCGTCCGAACCCCACGCTTCGGCGACCCAGCAGATGTCCAGCCCGAGCTTCTCGGCCTCCACCACGTACTCGACCAGCTCCGGCCACGCACCGCCCGAGGCTTCGATCGTCGTCGCCGTCCGCATCAGGAACCCGCCTTCCCGGAGCCCTCGGCCAGTTCCTTGATCGCCGCCACCGTGCCGGTCATGTTGGTCTCGTGCTCCCGCAACCGCACGAACACGATCTTCTGCTCCTTGTCGGGCATCCGATCGATCGCCAGCGACAACCCCGAACGCGCAGGTCCCATCTGCATCCACTGCCGCAGCAGCGTCCCGCCCGCTTCGGGCACCAGGGTGAACCGCCAGCTCGCGGTGGGGTTGTCCGGATCCTCCACCGCCCAGCCGAACGAGTTCGGCGGCTCGAAATCCACGACGTGCGAGGTGGTTTCCCACTTGCCCAGCGCATCGTGCTCGCTGCGGCCGACGAACCGCGCTCCCAGCTCGGGACCGGTCGCGCCGTCCTGCCACTCCACTGATTGAAGCTCCGGACTCAACTTCGGCATCAGCTCGATGTCGGAGATGAGCGCCCACACCCGCTCCGGCGAGGCGTCGATCCAGGTCTCCACCTGCACCGTCGGCTTGTCCGCGTACCGCGCGCCTGTCCACTCCATGTCCCGCCAGGACTCCTCTCCGACCGAAGATCCACCAGAGTTCTCTGACCAGAACAGTTGCTCATTTGTACCTACCTGTCAAGAGACGGCACGCCCGACCAGAACGGCCCCTGCGCATTTCCAGGTGAAACATGCTGCGCAGGTGCAACCCATCTCGCCAGGCACAGCCACGAGCGCACCACCATTGAACCCCCGGACCCGGACCACACGGCCGTCACCAGTCCAATCAGTGCGCTTGACAGCTAAGTCTCTTTAAACAACTATCGTTCGCACTCGACTTTCTCGGTCATCGCACGGCTGGTCCCGCCGAACGGGACCGGCAGCGCACACCTCCACGACCAGGAGCAGCACTCCGTGACCACTTCGCCTAGTTCCCCAGAGCCGACTCCGTCCGCCATCCGGCGTGCTCTGCGCCGCGCGTCGGACGGCGCCAACCTGGACGTCGCCGAAGCCGCGGTGCTGCTGCACGCGCGAGGCGACGACCTCCAGCGACTCCTGGACGTGGCGGGACGGGTCCGCGACCAGCACCTCGCCGATCAAGGACGTGCCGGGATCGTCACCTACAGCCGCAAGGTCTTCATCCCGTTGACGCGGCTGTGCCGCGACCGCTGCCACTACTGCACGTTCGCGACCGTTCCCGGCAAGCTCGACTCCTACTACCTCGAGCGCGACGAAGTTCTCAGCATCGCGCGCGCAGGGGCTGCGGCAGGCTGCAAGGAAGCGCTGTTCACCCTCGGTGACCGGCCTGAGAGCCGCTGGCCCCAAGCGCAGCAGTGGCTCGCCGAACGCGGCTACGACTCCACCGTCGACTACGTGCGGGCCTGCGCCATCGCGGTACTCGAGCAGACCGGCCTGCTGCCCCACCTCAACCCCGGCGTGCTGAGCTGGGAAGAGATCCAGCGGCTCAAGCCGGTCGCACCGAGCATGGGGATGATGCTGGAGACCACGGCTGAGCGGTTGTGGTCGGACAAGACCGGGCCGCACTACGCCAGCCCGGACAAGGAACCCGCCGTGCGGTTGCGTGTCCTCGATGACGCCGGCCGCGTCGGGGTCCCGTTCACCACCGGCGTCCTGATCGGCATCGGTGAGACGCGGTGGGAGCGCGCCGAGTCGCTGCACGCGATCCGGCAACGGGCCCGCCAGTACCGCAACGTCCAAGAGATCATCGTGCAGAACTTCCGCGCCAAGCCGGACACGGCGATGCGCGCGAGTCCGGATGCGAGCATCGAGGACCTGGCAGCGACCACTGCGGTGGCCAGGCTCCTGATGCCGCCGGGGGTGAGCGTGCAGGCGCCTCCGAACCTCATCGGCGATCAGCACGCCTTGCTGCTCAAGGCCGGGATCGATGATTGGGGCGGGGTCTCACCGGTCACGGCCGACCACGTCAACCCCGAGCGCCCGTGGCCGCAGATCGACGCCCTCGCCGAATGGACCGGTGCTGCCGGCTACCGGCTTCGCGAACGCCTGACGGCCTACCCCAGATACGTCCGCGATGCCGACAGGTGGCTCGACCCCCGGATCCACCCCCACGTGGCGGCGCTGGCGGGCCACGACGGGCTCGCCGAGAACGGCGCGGCCGCTGCGGGCCTGCCCTGGCAAGAGCCCGACGGCGGGCTCGAAACCGCAGGGCGGGCGGATTTGCACAACGCCATCGACGACGAAGGCCGACTATCCAGTCGCCGCAGCGACTTCGACAGCGTCTACGGGGACTGGGACGTGCTGCACGACCAGGCCTCGCACACCACCCAGCCCTCCCAGGGCGGGCGGCCCGCGCCGGAGCGGATCGCGCCCGAGGCCCGCGAGGGACTCCGGATCGCCTCCGCCGACCCGGCCGCACTGCTGCACGAATCGAACGCCACGTCTGCGATGGCGCTCCTCACGGCCGAGGGGGTGGCGCTGGACGCGCTGACCCGGCTGGCCGACGAGCTGCGCGCCAGCGTCGTCGGGAACGACGTCACCTACGTCGTCAACCGCAACATCAACTTCTCCAACGTCTGCTACGTCGGATGCCGCTTCTGCGCCTTCGCTCAGCGCGAGCGAGACGCCGACGCCTACCGGCTGTCCACCGAGGAGGTCACCGCGCGCGCTGTGGAGGCAGCGGAATCAGGAGCGACCGAGGTCTGCATCCAGGGTGGCATCGATCCGAAGCTTCCGGTCGACTACTACGCCGGCCTCGTCCGGGCCATCAAGGACGCCGTGCCGCAGATGCACGTTCACGCGTTCTCGCCGATGGAGATCGTCTCGGCGGCCTCCAAAGCCGGTGTCAGCGTCGAGGAATGGCTGACCGAGCTCCGGGACGCAGGGCTGGGCTCGATCCCCGGTACCGCTGCGGAGATCCTCGACGACGAGGTGCGGTGGGTGCTCACCAAGGGCAAGCTCCCGGCGCAGACGTGGATCGATGTCGTCAGCACGGCGCATCGCCTCGGCATCCCGTCGTCCAGCACGATGATGTACGGCCACGTCGACCACCCGGGCCACTGGCTGTCGCACCTGCGGGTGCTGGCGCGGATCGCGGCCGACACCGGCGGCTTCACCGAGTTCGTCGGGCTGCCGTTCGTGCACCACAGCGCGCCGATCTACCTCGCCGGTATCGCGCGACCCGGCCCGACGATGCGCGACAACCTCGCCGTGCACGCCTTCGCCCGCCTGGCTCTGCACGGACGCATCGACAACGTGCAGTGCTCCTGGGTCAAGCTCGGCGACGAGGGCACCGCACGAGTGCTGCGCGGTGGCGCCAACGACGTCGGCGGAAGCCTCATGGAAGAAACGATCTCCCGCATGGCCGGCTCGGAACACGGTTCGTCCCGCACCCCCGCCGAACTCGGCGCGCTCGCCGCGCGCGTGGGACGTCCCGCCCGGCAACGCACCACGACCTACGGACGACTTCCCGCTCCCCTCTCCGGCAGCCACCGATCATGAGCAACCACCCAGCACCCCAGTCCGCCCGGTGGGACGTGGTGATCCCGCTCAAAGCGATCGCGTCGGCCAAGTCCCGGCTGGAACTCGGCGCGATGCGACCGCGGCTGGCGTGGACGATGGCGCGCGACACCGTCGTGGCGGTCGCCGAGTGCGAAGCGGTCCGCCGCATCGTCGTCGTCACCGCGGACACCACCACGTGGCGCTCGCTACCGATCCGCGGGCTGACCGTCCTCAGCGACCCCGGTGGCGGCCTCCAGCAAGCCGTGCGCACCGGAGTCGACGCCGTCGCGAAACCCTCGGAACAGCGCGGGATCGCGGTGCTGACCGGCGACCTCCCGGCCGCGCGATCTTCGGAGTGGGCCACGGCTTTCGAGCTGGCCGAACGACACCCGATGAGCTTCATCGCCGACACCGCAGGCACGGGCACCACGGCGTTCTTCATGCGATCCGACTCATCACGGCTGCCCCGGTTCGGTGAACGGTCCCGAACAGCGCATCTCGACATGGGAGCGGTTGAGCTGTCCCACCCGTCGTTCACAACCGTCCGCCGGGACGTCGACACACGCGATGACCTGCGTGAGGCGCTGGCACTCGGTGTTGGCCCGAACACGCAAGCCCTCATGCGGACGAGCCATGACGTACCGCTCCAGTGACCCCACACCGGGATGGGCCTTCATCTCGTTCTGCACCTGCGCCTGTTCACAGGCCGGTCACAGCGGTATCTGCCAAGGAACACCCGACCAGCGCGTCCCGGCCCGCCATCCCGGCATGGCCAAGCTGATCCCGGAAGGGCCGATGTGCCGGGCGTGCTTCACCCGGCAAATGCACAGCAAAGGTTGGGCCTAACGTCCCGCGCGCACTGATGCGGCCTCCGCCCGGTGCACGAAGGGCGGAGGCCGCATCAGTGCGCGGTTTCACACCTCGGCGTGCTCGGCGGCTTCAGCGAACGTGCGCAACGTCGCCAGCCGCTCCTCCAAGCTCGGCCCGCTGCTGCCCGGGGCGAATCCTCCGGGCGCGATCGTCAGCGTGGTCACTCCCGCTTCGGCGTAGGCCTTGAGCCTGTCGGCGATCCGCTCCTTGGTGCCCAGCAGCGTCGTCGCCTCGATCAGGTCCTGCGGCACGGCAGCAGCGGCACCGGCCGGATCGCCCGCGAGGTACTTGTCCTGGATCTCCCGGGCCGCTGACTCGAACCCCATCCGGCAGGCGAGGTTGTTGTAAAAGTTGTTCTCCCTGCTGCCCATTCCGCCCACGTAGAGGGCGGTGAAGGCGCGCTGGGCATCGGCGGCCGCGCGGATGTCGGCGGCGCTGTCGCTCGTCGTCACCTGGACCGGGGCCATGACACCGACGTCGAAGCCGTCCAGGCTGCCACCGCGGCCGGCCCGCAGGTGCGCGAGGGAAAGCTCCGCGTGCTCCGGGGCGAAGAAGATGCCGTGCCACCCGTCGGCGATCCGCCCGGTCTGCTCCAGGTTCTTCGGGCCGATGGCGGCGATGTAGATGGGAAGGTCGTCGCGGACGGGGTGGATGGTCAGCTTCAGCGGTTTGCCCGGCCCGTCCGGCAGCGGCAACGTCCAGTGCTCTCCCTCGTAGGCCAGTCGCTCCCGCGCCAAGGCGGTGCGGACGATCTCCACGTATTCGCGGGTGCGCGCCAGGGGCTTGTCGAACTTGACGCCGTACCAGCCCTCCGAGACCTGCGGGCCGGACACGCCCAGACCGAGTCGGAACCGCCCGCCGGAGAGGGTGTCCAGGGTCGCCGCCGTCATCGCCGTCATCGCCGGGGTGCGGGCCGGGATCTGGAAGATCGCCGAACCCACGTCGATGCGTTCCGTCTTCGCCGCGATGTGCGCCAGGACGGTGGCGGCGTCCGACCCGTACACTTCGGCGGCCCAGCAGACCGAGTAACCGAGCCGATCGGCCTCCTGGGCGACCGCGACGTTGTCGCTCTCGCCGCCGAGGCCCCAATAGCCGAGGTTGACACCGAGTTCCATGATGTTCGCGTTCCTCCTGGTCAGTTCGGGGTGAGGACGTGGTCGGCGATCGCGTCCAGCTGCCGGGCCGATGAGCCCAGCAGCGAACGCCGGGCTCGAGCCCGCTTGAGGTACACGTGCGAGGGGTGCTCCCAGGTGAATCCGATGCCGCCGTGCACCTGCAGCGCGTCGCCGGTTGCGGACTCCGCCGCATCGCACGCAGCCGCGAGGGCGGTTCGCGCTGCGGAATCGGCGTCCGCGAGCCCGTCGTCGATGGCCGCCGCCGCGAGCTGGACGAGCATCCGGGCCGCGTCGAGCTGGACGTAGCGGTCGGCCAGCATGTGCTTGATGGACTGGAACGAGCCGATGGCCCGGCCGAACTGGCGGCGCTGTCCGGCGTATTCCACGGCACCGTCGAGGGCGCGCTGACCGGTGCCCACCAGTTCGGCGGCGAACGCGGCGCGCACGCGGCTCTCGAACGCGCACGGGGCCAGCGGGATCGCCGTCGCACCGGTGAGTTCCACGCTCGCCAGCGGCTCTGTCACGTCCAACGCGGTGGTTGAGGCCCGGCGCGCACCAGGGGCGGACAGGTCGATGAGCATCGCGCCACGGTCATCACCGAACGCGACGAGCAGGTCGGCGTCGAGTCCGAACGGCACCGCTGACAGCGAGCCGTCCACCTGAGGGCCCCGCTGCCGCAGAGCGCCTCGCCCACGACCGGGGTCGATGACCACCGGGAAGGTCTCCCAGGCCGCTGTTGCGACCCTCGATCCCTCGGCCAGCTCGTCGAGCACGTTCCTGGCGGGGCTGTCTTCAGGTTGCGCGGCCAGCGTCGCGACCACCGCCGCCGAGCTCGCGAACGGGATCGCGGGCAGCGCCGCGCCGACCTGCTCGGCGAGCACGCACAACTCCCGCACACCCCCGCCGGATCCGCCCAGCTCCTCGGCAACCCCGAGACCGAGCAAGCCCAGCTCCCCGAGTGCCGACCACAGCTCGCGGTCGAGCCCCGGGGGAACGGCGTCCCACGACGGTGGGAGCGGCACCTTCTGCGCGGCGTCGGCGAACACCTGCCCGGCTGTCCGGCCCAGCTCAACCTGCTCATCGGTCAGAGCGAAACTCATCGACTTCTCCTCGAACGAGGGACGCGAGACTGGCACCTAGCATTGACTATCGGGTCTATCTACGCAACTGTTGTGTTCACGCGCTCAGAGACGAACGCCAGGAGGCAGCAGTGACCTTGCCGAACACCCGGGACGACAACGCGGAGACCGATGACTTCCGGGAATCAGTGCGCGCTTTCGTCGCTGACCTCGTCCCGCCCGGGTGGCGCGGCATCGGCGCCCTCGAGGAGTCCGAGCGCACCGAGTTCCGCATCAAGACCCGAGCGGCGCTGGCCGAACGCGGGTGGGTCGCACCGACCTGGCCGGTGGAGTACGGCGGCGCCGGACTCGGAGCCTCGGAGCTGATCGTGCTGGTCGAGGAGCTGACCGGAGCGGGCATCCCGTTCGGCTCGGACAACGACGCCTTCGGCATCAGCATGCTGGGCAACACCATGCTGCGCTGGTCCGATCCCGACCTGCTCCAGCGCTTCCTGCCGGAGATCATCTCCGGCGAGCATGTCTTCGCCCAGGGCTTCTCCGAGCCCGGCGCAGGCTCCGACCTGGCGTCGCTGTCACTGCGCGCCCGGCTCGACGGTGACCGGTGGGTGCTCGACGGGCAGAAGCTGTGGTCCTCCGGCGCGCATCGGGCGAACTGGATGTTCGTGCTGGCCCGCACCAACCCCGACGCGGCTCCGCACCGCGGGATCAGCATGCTGCTCGTCCCGCTGGACCAGCCCGGTGTCGAGATCAGGCCGATCCGCAACATCACCGGCGATGCAGACTTCAACGAGGTGTTCTTCGACGGGGCGACCACGGAGCGCGGCCTGGTCGTCGGGCCGGTCGACGGCGGCTGGTCGGTCGCGATGACCTTGCTGGGCTTCGAGCGCGGGGAAACCGCCCTGCACGCCCCCATCCGCTTCCGCAACGAGCTCACACGTCTCGTGGACATGGTCCGGCAGCGCGGTCTGGACGCCGACCCCGACATCCGCCGGCGACTCGCCTGGTGCCACATCCAAGTCGAGCAGCTGCGCTGCCACGGCCTGCGCACCGCCAACGCCCTGGTCGCCGGTGACGAACCGGGCCCGAACGCCGCGGCCTTCAAGCTGCTGTGGAGCGAATACCACCGAGCGGTCACAGAACTCGCGCTCGACGTGCTCGGACCGGACGCGCTGACGCCGACCGGTCGTCCCTCGCCGAACTGGTACCAGACCGACGATCCCGGGGCGCCCAACTCCTCGGCCTCGTGGACCAGCGTCTACCTCAACGCGCGCGCCGGAACGATCTACGCCGGCTCCTCCCAGGTCCAGCGCGGCATCATCGGCGAGCTCCTGCTCGGCCTGCCGAAGGAACCCAAGCCCACCAGCGCCAAAGCCTGAGCTCGAGCCGCCAGGAGGAGAAGCGATGAGCTTTCGCAGCACCTATGCCGACATCGACATCCCGGACCTCGACCTCCACAGCTTCCTCTTCGGATCAGGCGAAGGCCACGCTGATCCGGCCATCGTGGACACCGCGTCCCTGCAGACCTACAGCTTCGCCCAGCTCGCGGATGCCGTGGACCGAGTGGCCGCCGGGCTCGCCGAACGCGGGCTCGGCCACGGCGACGTCGCCGCGCTGTTCTCCCCGAACTGCGCGGACTACCCCGTGGTGTTCCACGGGATCATCCGCGCGGATGCCGTGGCCTCCACCGTGAACTGCCTCTACACCGAGGCCGAGCTCGCCCATCAGCTCCGCGACGCGGGCGCGAAGATCCTCTTCGCCTCCACCGCGGGCCTGGAACGCGCGCGGGCGGCCGTGGCCCACGAAGGCGTGCGGGTCGAGGAGATCATCGTGCTCGGGCCGGTCCGCGCAGGAGCGGGCAGCGTTCCGGAAACGGCGTTCGCCGACCTGCTCGCGACGCGTGCGGCCCCGCCGGCGATCACCACCGCGGCCGACGACCTGGCGGCCCTGCCCTACTCGTCCGGAACCACCGGGCTGCCGAAGGGCGTGATGCTCACCCACCGCAACCTCGTCGCGAACCTGCTGCAGGCCGATCCCCTCAGCCGAATTCAGCCCGGCTCCAGGCTGCTGGCGGTGCTACCGCTGTCCCACATCTACGCGATGACCGGGATCATGAACCAAGGACTCCGGCTCCGCGCCACGACTTTCACCATGCCGCGGTTCGACCTCGCAGCGTTCCTCGCCGCGATCGCCGAGCACCGCATCGACCACCTCTACGTCGTCCCGCCGATCGCGCTGGCGCTGGCCACCAGCCCGCTCGTGGACGAGCACGACCTCACCAGCCTCGACCTCGTGATGTCGGCCGCCGCTCCGCTGGACGCCAGGCTCGCACGAGCCGTCGGCGACCGGCTCGGAGCCACTGTCGTGCAGGGCTACGGCCTCACCGAGTGCAGTCCCTGCACCCACGGCATCCCACCGGACCGCACCGACATCGACCGCGGTTCGATCGGAATCCTCATGCCCAACGTGCAAGCACGAGTCGTCGACCCCACCACCGGTGAAGACGCGGCGCCGGGACAACGCGGCGAGATGTGGTGCCGCGGACCGAACGTCATGCGCGGCTACCTCAACAACCCGGAGGCCACCGCTGCCACCGTCGACTCCGACGGGTACCTGCACACCGGCGACGTCGTCACCGTCGACGATGGCGGCGTCTTCCGCGTCGTGGACAGGCTCAAGGAGCTGATCAAGTACAACGGCTACCAGATCGCCCCCGCGGAACTGGAAGCCGTGCTGCTCGCCCACGAAGCGATCGCCGACGTCGCGGTGATCGGAGCGCCGGGTCCGGACGGCGGGGAGATCCCCAAAGCCTTCATCACGCGCGAGACGAGCCATCCCGACCTCACCGCGGAAGAAGTGCTGGCCTTCGCCGCGGCACACCTCGCGCCGTACAAGAAGATCCGGGAAGTCGCCTTCGTCGACCAGATCCCCAAATCGCCCACCGGGAAGATCCTCCGCAAGGAGCTGCGCCAGCGCTCAGCGCCGGATCGCTCGCCCGACCCCGAGCAGGCGCCCGCCTGAACGCGGTCTCACCCGGAGAAGCGCCGCTGCACATCCGGCCGCTCAGCAAGACGAGGCGGATACCCCGGCCCCATCCGCTTGCTGACCTCTTCGGACCTCAGCGGCTCCTTGCACGTGGCGCAGACGACCTCGGGATGGGTGTCGTGCCCGCACCGGTCGTGGTGGATCACCACGGGCACGCCCTTGTCCCCCGACAGCCATCGATCCCCCCAGCGGTTCATCGCCGCGAGCACGCCGTAGAAGTCACGCCCCTTCTCGGTCAGCACGTAGTGGTAGCGCACCGGGACGCTCTGGTAGGGCTGCTTTTCCATCAGACCCTCGTCCACCAGGCGACGCAGCCGGTCGGTCAGGGTGTTGCGCGCGATGCCCAGCGACTCCTGGAACTCGTCGAAGCGGCGGATCCCGTAGAACGCCTCCCGCAACACCAGGGGCGTCCACCAATCCCCCAGCAAATCCATCGTCCGAGCGATCGAACACGGCCAGTTCGCGAAAGACGTCCGCCTCATACCAGGGAGAATACACGGTCTTAAAGAGAGACTCACGTGGTCTGCACGACGTTGGCGGCTCACTCCCGCGAACCGGCAGCGCAGTGGACGACCTTGCTGGCACTCGGCGATGAGGTCGTTCACTTGACGGTGGTGTGGCGCGTTTCAGCGCGGCTCGGGCGGGCCTGCCGCTGGGTCATGGCACCGACGGCGAGCACGGTGCGCCTGCGCGTGGCGAAGCGGGAAACCAGGGTGCTCAGCCAGTTCAGCGTGCCGGAGACGACGCTCGGCGGCGCGTTGCGCCGGTCCAGCGCGTCCAGCGCGGTGGCGACGACCTGTCCAGGGGTCTGCATTCGCGCACCGCGGGCCATGTCCTCCGAGCCGACCACGTCGAAGAACTCCGTCCGAGTCGGACCTGGGCTCAGCGCGAGCACGCGCAGCCCGGTGCCTCGCGACTCCTGCCACAACGCCTCGGTGAAGCTCAGCACGAACGCCTTGCTCGCCCCGTATACGGCCGCGGTCGGCCACGGCTGATACCCGAGGACGCTGGAGACGTTGACCAGAACGCCGGTGAGCTGGCCGATGAACGCCCTGGTGACGTCGACCAGGCTGGCCACGTTCAGGGTGATCTCCTTCTGGATGCGTTCGGGATCTTCCTCGCGGAACGGGGCGTGGGTGCCGAAGCCCGCGTTGTTGACGAGGCTGGTCACGGTGATCCCCCGCCGGGCGAGCTCCTCGGCCAACGCCTCGCCCGGCGCCGGCTCGGTGAGGTCGAAGGGCACCGCTGTCGCGGTGATCCGGTACTTCGTGGACAGTTCGTCGGCCAGGGCTTCCAGCAAGTCTGCGCGACGCGCGACCAGCACGAGGTTCGAGCCTCGCTCAGCGAGCCGCCGGGCGAACTCCGCGCCGAGGCCGGAACTCGCCCCGGTGATCAAGTGGTTTGGGTGCGGTAGTCGATCCGGGTCATGGGCTGTCGGGGCCGCGGCCCTCGCGGGCACGTCCCCTGCCCCCTTTCGCACGTCGTGAGGAGTGGATTTGGCCAGCGCGCGCCGAGTTGATCGCCGCTCGCAACATCCCCGGAGAACGCGGGTCACGAGGCCAGCCGGAGCGGTACCGCGATTCCGAGAACTTCGAGCAGGGCTGCGAGTTTGGCGTCCAGTTCCCGGCCGACCTTCGCGATGTCTGCATTCCCGAAGCTGGCGAATCGGCTGCTGGGCTGGTCGACGGCGAACCACGTGCGCCCGTGGCCGTCTTCGTGAACGGCGGTGCGAAGTGGCGCGTAGAGCATCACCGCCGGGTCGTGGGTGTACATCCGCTGGGCGATCGTGTGGTTGCCCATCAGGTAGGACGCGCAGGAGCCGCCGTCGCCGGCCAACCGCATCAAGCTGGCGACGTCCGAGCTCCAGTACCGGATGAACCCGTGCGGCGCGTTCTCGACAGTGGCGGCAACGACGTCGTCCCAGCTGGCCTGCGCGGACACCAGAGGCAGGAAGCGGTCGACGTCCAACGCAGGCACAGCGCGCTCGTACCGCTCGCGGAAGTCGTTGAAGGACATCCCCGTGTCGATCGACACCCGCACGACCTCGTGCGCGACCTCAGCGACCGTTCCGGCCGGTGTCGGACTCATCCTCGCTCACCCCTCGCTGAGCCCTCATGAAGATGAGGACCTCGTCGGCAGCAACAGCTCGCTCTGGTCATCGTGGCGATTGAAGTACGACCGTACTTCCATAAAGTTAGCACGAAACGTCAGCAATGAGCCAGAGCGGATCACCGGCGGACAACCCAACGTCGGCCGCCTGCTAGACCGACACGCCTGCCTCACGTTGTGTGGCCCGCTCGACCCCCTGCACGGTCAAGCCGGCCACATCAACGAGTTTCTCGGAACGACCAGCGGGAATCGTCCCGTCAGTCGCGCACGAACCGCAGGTAGCGGGCCGCGGAGCGCTGGACGATCTCGTGGGCGTCGGTCGGGATGACCGTGTCCCACCAGGCCCCGTACAGCGAGTCGAAGGTCCAGCCGTCGAGGATGTCGGCGGTTCTGCGGACGACCGACGGGCGTTCCGGGATGAGGTTGGGGTAGCTGTACATGAATCCCACGTGGGTGCGGTCCGGGATGACCTGGACGATGTCGCCGGTGAACAGCGAGCCCTCACCGGTCGCGTGGTGCAGGACGGTGCCGCCGGCGAAGTGCACTCCGAGGTTGATCAGGGTCAGGCCGGGTGCGATCTCGTTCGTCGTGCCCCGCCAGGAGCGGACGGCCGGGTCCGGGCGGCCGACCCACTGGCTGTCGGACTCGTGCAGGTGGATCGGAGCGTCGAAGGCGCGGGCCCACTCGACCATCGTGGTGTAGTAGTGCGGGTGGCTGATGGCGATGCCGATCAGACCGCCCAGTCCGTTGATGGCGCTGACGATCTCGTCGTCCAGGTAGGCCGTGCAGTCCCAGAGGACGTTGCCGGCCTCGGTGCGCACCAGCAGGGCGCGCTGACCGATGGCGAACTTCGGTTCGCACCCGATGCCCAGCACGCCGCCTTCCTCGCGGAGCACGGCCTGGTGTTCGGCGCGGACGGCGTCCAGGTCGGTCCACTGCTGGCCGTCGCGCGGGACCCACTGCCGCTCGTCCTCGCAGATCGGGCAGTCCTCGCGCGCTTCGGCGTACTGCGTCCCGCAGGTCGCGCAGATCGGCAACCCCATCGTCCCTCCCTGGTTTCGGCGACCGCTCCACGCTAACGCTGGTCCCTGTCAGGGGGCAGGCGGACAATGCGGACATGTGCCGCAGCATCAAGACCCTCCGCCCGCCCTACGCCGAGCAGGTCACCGACGCCGACGTCCGGGCCGCCGCCCTGCAGTACGTCCGCAAGATCTCCGGTTTCCGCGCCCCTGCCGCCCACAACGCCGAGGCCTTCGAGCGCGCGGTGGACGAGATCGAGCAGGCCACCGCCAGGCTCCTAGACACGCTCCAGGTCAGGGGCCGCTGACCTGCGTCAGGCGCCCCGGCAGTGCCCGCCAGAGGTGGGCGGCACGTCGAGGGTGGGGTTGCGGTCGAAGAAGCCCTGGGGCTCGAGGGTGAACCCGGCGCGGTCGACGGGCATCACCGGCCAGTCCTCCGCGCGCGGGAAGTGCGTCAGGCCGAAGGTGTGCCAGACGACGATGTCCTGGCCGTCGATGTCCCGATCGGCTTCGACCCAGGACGGCAGGCCCGCGCCGCCGGGGTTCTGGTTGACGAAGTCGCCGGCCGGGTAGCGCTGCTCGTGGTCGTAGCGGGTGACCCACAGGTGCTGGGTGGCGAAGGTGCCCCTGGCGTGCACCGAGGCGGACTCGTCGGCGAGCATCGACGGCTGCCCCTCCGGGTGGAGGACGTACGAGACGTTGTCGCCGTAGCGGTTCCGGCTGCCGGGGTTGACCACGCGCCAGGTGCGCGCTTGGGAGTTGTCGGCCAGCCGGGCCGCCTCGCGCTCACCGCGCAGCCGGGTTCGCTTGGCGCGGAAGGCGTTTCCGCGCGGGTTGGACTCGCTGACCGGCACGCGTTCAGCCTCGACCTCCTCGACGGCGTTGCGCTGCCCGTCCACCGACATGTCCAGGCGGGCGCAGAACAGGTGCTGGTGGAACGGCGCGGCCAGGCCCGGGGCGACCTGGGTGGCGTGGTCGTGGCCCTCGTCGGGGTAGGCGCCGGTGAAGGTGGCGCCGGTGGCCTTGGTCTCCAGCTGGATCGTGCCGTCGAGGTAGAGGTACCAGTAGAAGCCGTAGTCGTAGTTGCCGACGGTGGTGAAGAACGAGATCACGAGCCTGCGCTGCCGCCGCGTCTCCTGCGAGCCGGTGAACAGGGTAGAGGGACAGCTGGTGCAGCGCGAGCCCTTCGCGCTCGTTGAACCCGAGCCGCAGGTCCCAGTTCTCCCAGCGCACGCGGTTTCCCTCGACGGTGAAGCTCGGGCCGTCGGGTTGGGTGATCTCGATGGGTTTCAGGCTCGTGCGGGCCGGCCCGGTGACCTCGGGGTCGTCGAAGTTGCCGGGCTCCTGCGGGGCCGGGAACCGGTGGTGGTCGATGACGCGGATGACCTCGCGGTGGGTCAGGTCGATGTAGGCGCACAGCCCGTCCACCGGATGCGCCCACGGGTGGTCGGCGGCGTGGAACTGCTGGAAGCCCAGCGAGCGGATGATCCGCCTGCCCCGCTCCCCCGGCTCGTCGTACACCCCGGCCGACAGCGGCGCGGGCCCGCACGGTGGCCGGGTCGATGCCGCGCTGGCGCAACGCGTCGGTCCAGCGCTGGTCGGCGTTGACGATCTCCTCGACCAGCTCGAACTCGGTGTCGATGATCGGCGGCTGCCCGTCCACCGCCGGATCGAGCCGCCGCGCGGAGTCCACAGTGGAACGCGTGGCGGACACGACGGTGTCGTGCGAGACACCGGTGGCCAGGCCCAGCAGCACCGCCCGGAACCGGCGGCCGATCTCCTGGTCCGGCCGGTGGGCCAGCACGGCGTCCTTGTCCGGTTCTTCCAGCGCGACGAAGGTGAAGCGGACGTGCTCGCCGAGCAGCCCGGCCTCCTCCAGCGCGGCGCGGACCGCGCTGACCTCCTCGGCGGTCATCGGGTCCAGCGGGTGCGCGGTCGTGGTGGCGGGCTGTTCGGCGATGGTCATGCTTCCTCCCCCAAAACGGCCGCCGGTCCGGCGGCGAAGGCCTCCCCCAGCAGGGCGTTGATGTCCTCGCCTGGCGAGGCCGGTCGCCCGATGAGACTCGACCCGGCCAACGCACTTCGCCCGGCCGCGTGCGAGGTGCGAAGCTGACCCCGTCGCGCGAGAGGGGAGCTTGGATGTCGGGGCTGCTGGCCGGGTTGGACGAGCGCATCGCGGGGGTTCGCGAGCTCTACGAGGACCTGCACCGCAATCCGGAGCTGTCGTTCCAGGAGGTGCGCACCGCCGGTGTGCTGGCGCAGCGGCTGCGGGCCGCCGACTACGAGGTGACCACCGGCATCGGCGGCACCGGGGTCGTGGGGGTGCTGCGCAACGGCGACGGGCCCGGGGTGCTGCTGCGCGCCGACATGGACGCCCTGCCGGTGCGGGAGATCGACGCGGTGGCCTACCGCAGCACGGCGACCGGGCTCGACGCCGACGGCAACGAGTCGCCGGTGATGCACGCCTGCGGCCACGACACCCACATGGCCGCGTTGATCGGCGCGGCCGAACAGCTCGCCGCGCAGCGGCACTCCTGGTCGGGCACGGTGCTGGCAGTGTGCCAGCCCGCCGAGGAGGGCGGTGGTGGCGCGCAGGCGATGATCGACGACGGTTTCCTGCAGCGGTTCCCCGCCTACGACGTGGCGCTGGGCCAGCACGTCGCGTCGGCGCCGAGCGAGCACCTGTACGTGCGGCCGGGGGTGTTCATGGCCGCCGCCGACAGCCTGCGGGTCACCGTCCACGGCCGGGGCGGTCACGGTGCGCAGCCGCAGGCCACGGTCGATCCCATCGTGATCGCCTCCTCCATCGTGCTGCGGTTGCAGACCGTGGTGGCGCGGGAGATCTCGCCGGAGGACGTCGCGGTGGTGACGGTGGCGGCGGTGCGCGCGGGAGGCAAGGAGAACGTCATCCCCGCCACCGCCGAGCTCAAGCTCAACGTGCGCACCTTCGACCCGGACGTGCGGGAGAAGGTCCTCGACGCCATCGGCCGCATCGTCCGGCACGAGGCCGCCGCGGCGGGCGCGCCGCGCGAACCCGACGTCGAACCGATCAACGGGTTCCCGCTGCTGGTCAACGACTCCGCCGCGGCTCGCCGCATCGCAGAGGCGTTCACCGCGGAGTTCGGCGAGGGGTTCGTGCACGAGCCGCCGGCGAAGGCCGGCAGTGAGGACTTCGGCGTGTTCGGCGCGGCGGCCGGGGTGCCGTCGGTGTTCTGGAACTTCGGCGGTTTCGATCCCGCGCTCTACCCGGATCCGGCGAAGCCGAACGCGGCCGTGGCGGCCGGACGAGCACCGGGCAACCACTCCCCGGAGTTCGTGCCCACCGGCCTGGAGCCGACCCTGCGGCGGGCGTCGGCGGCGCTGGTGACCGCGGCCGGGATCTGGCTGCGCTGAGTCAGCGCAGCGGAAGCCGCAGCGACACCCGCTGCCCGTCGTCGGTCGGCGTGGTTTCCAGCGCACCGCCTAGGTTTTCGGCGCGCTGCCCGAGCTCGGCGACGTGCACGGGGTCGCGGCCGGTGAGTTCTCCGTGGTCCTGCACGGTGAGCCGGACCTCCTCCGCGCGGTGTTCGACGGCCACCCGCACCCGCTGGGCCCGGGCGTGTTCGCGCACGTCGGCGAGCGCTTCCCGGGCGACCAGGTGCAGCAGTTCACCGACGGGTTCGGGCAGGTCGACGGGTTGACCGGAGACCGCGACCGGGCACGGGAGGCTGGTGTCGTGCTCGAACTCGGCGGCCAGCAGCGGCAGCGTCCGCGGTCCGGGTGGCACGATTTCGGGTTCGAGCACGGGGGCTTCCTGCGCCGTCGTCGTGGTGTGGTCGGTGTCGTGGCCGCGGTGACGGCTGCGGACGTAGCCGCCGATGGCGAAGCAGGCGATGGCGCCGAGCACGATGAGCAGGACCGAGCCCGCCGGGCGGTCCGCCCCTCGGGTCTGCGCCGCGTACAGGGCGATGAGGTAGGGCACGCCCATCGCGACGCCGACGCGCGCCGGCAGCAGGACCCCGGCGAGTCCGGCGACGAAGTAACCGCCGAAGAACGCGCCCGCCGACGGGTCGTCGTTCCAGACCAGCACCAGCGACCAGACCATCGCCAGCAGCACCACCAGCGCCTCGACGAGGTGGCGCTCGTTCTCCCGTGACACGCCCGACAACGTACCGGCTCCGGGTGCCCGGCCGGTCGGCGTGGCGGAACGCGCCACGCCGGGGTCTCAGCGGGCGGGCGGCCGGTTGTCGAACAGCGCCAGCGCGGCGGCGGTGTTGGAGGCCGGGACGTGGTAGACCTCGTGCACGCGCTGGATGCGTTCGGCCAGGGCGCCGCGCATGATCAGCCACATGACCAGCTCGAAGCCCTCGGATCCGGCTTGGCGGACGTAGTCGGCGCGCGTCAGGCCCGCCAGGTGCTCGGGGTCGGTTTCGATCTCGTCGAGGAACATCCGGTCGAAGTCGGGGTTGATGAACCCGGCGCGGGCTCCGGCCAGCTGGTGCGACATCCCGCCGGTGCCGAAGATCGCCACGGTGGTGTCCTCCGGGTAGTCGCGCAGGACGCGCCCGATGGCCTTGCCGAGGGCGTAGCAGCGGGCGGCGGTGGGCTGCGGGTACTGGATGACGTTGACCAGCAGCGGGATCACCGCGCACGGCCAGGCGTCGCCGGGTTCGGGGCAGTACACCGACAGCGGGACGGTGCAGCCGTGGTCGACCTCGAGGGCCTGCAGGGCGGTCATGTCGAAGCCGTCGTCGACGAGCTGTTCCAGCAGGTGCAGCGACAGGTCCGGGGCTCCGACGAGGTCGGGCACCGGGCGGCGGCCGAACCCCTCGTCGGCGACCGGGTACTTCTCGGCGGTGCCGAGGGCGAAGGTGGGCACCACGTCGACGTCGAGGGCGTTGGCGTGGTCGTTGTAGATCACCAGCGCCACGTCGGGCGTGCGTTCGGCCATCCACTCGCGGGCCGGGCGGTAGCCGTCGAACAGCGGCTTCCAGTACGGGTCGCGGGTCTTGCCACCGTCCATCGCGGCTCCGATCGAGGGCACGTGGGAGGTCGCCAGTCCCCAGATCACCTCAGCCATCGGTCTTGCCTCCCGCGCGCATCATCGCCACGAACTCCTCTTCGGTCATGCCGGTGAACGCACCGCCGAGGTGCTGCATCGACTTGCCGTCGACCATCGCGAGCTTGAAGACGTAGAAGATGCTGCCGCCTTCGTCGCACAGCGCGCGCCAGTCCCGATCCAGCACGGCGGTGCGCTGGGCGTCGGTGAGGCCGAACTCGGCGCAGTAGGCGGCTTCGTCGGCGAGGAACCGCTGTCGGGCGGCCGGGTCGCGGAAGGTCATGAGCATCTTGTTGAGCCGGTACCCGCGGCGTCCGGCGCGCCCGTCGAAGACGTAGGTGCCGGGGATGTCGTCCATCGCGGTCATGCGCCCGCCTCCTGCGGGTGGGTCGCGAGCGCTTCGACGGTGACCTCCAGCCACGGCGACATCGGCAGCGACATCAGCGCCTCGTGCAGCTGCGCCGGGTCGGCGGCTTCGTAGAGGCCGACGGTGGCGTTGCGGCCGGGCACCCGCCACAGGCGCTTGAGCACGCCCTGCTCGCGCAGTTGCACGGCGCGGGCGCGCTCAGCGGCTTTGAGCTCGGCGCGCCGCTCCTCGGGGATGTCGGGTGGCATCCGGTTCTCCGAGCGGACCAGGAACTCCACGTGCGCTCCTCCTAGTTCCGGACGATGTCGAGCAGGGTCGCGGCGAGTTCGGCGGGGGCGGTGACCATGGCTTCGTGGCCGGTCTTGAGCTCGTGCACCGGCCAGCCCCGGGCGTGCGCGCGGGCGGCGTGGGCGCGGAAGACCCGCATCCAGTCGACGCATTCGACGAACGCGGCGGGCACCTCGTCGCCGGCCCCGGTCAGCCGCAGCGGATCGGTGTAGGTCTTCCAGGGGTGCGGGGTGAGCTTCGGGGTCAGCCAGTCGACGTCGTCGGGTTTGCTCACGCCCAGCACCGCCAACGAGCGCGGCGGCACCATCCAGCCGAAGCCGTCGCTGATCGCCGATTCGGCCCAGTGGTGCCGCACCTGGTCGGGCAGCAGGTTGCAGGCGGCCTCGCCGTCGGTGCCGACGAACGCGTCGAGGTACACCCGGCGCGCCACGGTCTCCGGGCGCCGGTCGGCGACGGTGCTGACCAGTTGGCCGGCGTAGCTGTGCCCGACCAGCACGACCTCGCGCAGCCCCAGGACGTCGAGGTGGCGCACGATGTCGTCGGTGTGGGTGTCGAGCCCGACCTGCGGGGAGATGAGGTGGGAGCGCTCCGACAGCCCGGTCAGCGTCGGCGCGTGCACCTCGTGCCCGGCCTCCCGCAGCAGCGGGGCGACCCGGTCCCAGCACCAGCCGCCGTGCCAGGCCCCGTGCACCAGCACGAAAGTCTCGTCCATGTCGCGTGGTTCTCCCCTGCCGCGTCGAAGATCCGCCCTCTCCCGACGAACCTACGAACCCGCCCGCTCCCGAAGATCCGACCGCAGTCGCCTCGCCCACCACCGTTGCGACGACCTGGGCTACGTCATCCGTCCGTTGCCGAGCGGACGGGTTCGCGGTCTCAGGTGGGTGGGGCGACGAGGCCTTCGCGGATGGCGAGCAGGGCGGCTTGGGTCCGGGAGGCGAGTTGGAGCTTGCCGAGCAGGTTGGAGACGTGGGTGCGGGCGGTGCGCTCGCTGATGACCAGGTGCTCGGCGATCTCGCGGTTGCACAGGCCTTGCGCCACCAGGACGAGGATTTCGCGTTCGCGGCCGGTCAGCGAGGTCAGCCCGGTGCGGGGCGCGGCCATGCGGCGGGCCAGCAGCCGGGCCACCGCGGAGTCGAGGTGCACCTCGCCGGTGGCGGCGGCGCGGATGGCGGTGGCGACCTCGTCGGTGTCGGCGTCCTTGAGGACGTATCCGGCCGCACCGGCCGAGAGGGCGGCGTGGACGCGTTCGGCCTCGCCGAAGCTGGTCAGCACCACCACCTTGACCTCGGGGTGGGCGCGCACGATGGCCTGGGTGGCTTCGATGCCGTCCATCCTGGGCATCTGCAGGTCCATCAGGACCACGTGCGGCATGCGGGCGCCGGTGACGCGCCACTCCTGGAGTCGGGCCACGGCGTCCTGCCCGTCGACGGCCTCGCCGAGCATCTCCAGCTCGGGTTCGGAGTCGAGGTAGGCGCGCAGCCCCCGGCGGACGATGGCGTGGTCGTCGACCACGAGCACCCCCACCGCATCGGTTGCGATCATCTGGTCACCGCTCCCTCCGTCGTGTTCAGCAGGCCGGGCCGGCGGGCAGGGCGACCTCGACCGCCCATCCCCCACCGGGTTGGGCCCCGGCGGCCAGACCGCCGCGCCACCGCTCGGCGCGCTCCCGCATCGACACCAAGCCGAGGCTCTTGCCGCTGGCCGGTGCTTCGCCGCCGATGCCGTCGTCGGTGATGCGCACGGTCACCCCGCCCCGGCCGGAGCGCCCGAAGTCGATCCCGGCGCGGGTCGCGCGGGCGTGCTTGACGACGTTGTGCAGGGCTTCCTGGACGATGCGGTAGAGGTCTTCGGCCACGTCGATGCCCAGGTCCAGTTCCAGGTCTTCGGCTGCGCGGACGTCGATGACCAGGTCGTGGCGGGCTTCGACGCCGGCGGCGTAGCTGCGCACGGCGTCGACCAGGCCGCGGTCGGCGAGGTCGAGCGGGTGCAGTTCGAACACCAGCCCGCGCAGGTCGGCCAGCGCGTTGCGGGCCAGGCCCACCATCTCCTCGACGCCGTCGCGCACGTCGGTACCGCTGCCGCCGGTGCGGTCCAGGCTGGAGCGCAGCGCGCGGGCTTGCATGCCCATCGAGAACAGCTGCTGCACCACGGAGTCGTGCAGGTCGCGGGCCAGTTTGCGGCGTTCTTCCATCTGCGCGCGCGAACGGGTCTGGGCCAGCAGCGAGGCGGTTTCGATGGCCACCGCCGCGTGGTCGGCCATCGCCGACAGGAACGCCAGCGAGCTCGGGCCGGGGTCGTCGCCGGGCACGTAGTAGGCGTTGATCACGCCCAACACCCTGCCGCGCACCACCAGCGGCATGGACACGAAGCTGTCCCAGTCCGGTTCGCTCATGATCTGCTTGAGCGGGATCCAGCGCGGATCGTTCATGATCACCCGTTTGCGGTGCAGCACCACCACGGGCTGGTGCTGCTCGAGGGCGTCGATGAAGCGCACGTCGGCGCCGAGCCTGCGGCATTCGCTGAGCCGGTCGGTGAACCCGGCGGTGTCGCCGAAACCCGCCATGCCGACCACGCGCAGCTCGTCGCGCGGGTTGTCGATGGTCATGATCTGCACGGCGGAGATGTTGGCGGTCATCCACACCTCGCGGGCCACCGCCTCGAGGGTGGCGCTCAGCGATCCGGAGTCGGCGACGCTGGCGGCGGCGCGGGTGATCGCCGAGAGCCGCTCCTGCTCGCGCAGGGTTTCGGTGACGTCGGTGAACCACACGACGCAGCGGCCGTCGGGCAGCGCCGAGACCCGGTATTCCAGGCGCTGCCAGCGGCCGTCGCCGCCCTGCCACTCGGTCTGCCTGCGGATGTCCGAGGACGGCTGGCTGCGGCCGAGTTCGAACGGTGAGGGGTGGCCGTGCAGGGCCTTCTCGCCGAGGCCGAGGATGCGGTGCCCGGCGGCGTTGACCTCGGTGAACCGGCCGTTGCCGTCGAGAACGGCCAGCCCGTCGGCCGAGACGTCGACCAGCGCGCGCACCACCGGCTCGGCGGTGGCTCCCGCCGAGGTCGCACGCACGGGTGGTCGCACTCCAGCCTCCTCGCTGCCCCCTTGAATCTAAGGCCCACCGGGCGTGCGAAATCAACCACGCGTTTCCCCGGCGGAAGCGCCCGTCACTCGGCTGCCGCGGGTCTCGGCGCGGTCACCCCGGCCCGCGTCCGCAGTCCGAGCACGGTGACCAGGGTGATGGCGCACAGCGCCGTGAGGTACAGCGCGAGGGGACTGGAGGACCCGGTGGCGGCGTAGAGGGAGGTGGCGACGATGGGGGTCAGCGCACCGCCGATCATGCCGCCCATCTGGTAGGCGATGGAGATGCCGCTGTAGCGGAAGCGGGCGTCGAACAGCTCGGTGAACAGCCCGCCCTGAGCGCCGGACATGATGCCCTGCACGATCGCGGCGACGAAGAACGCGAACCCGGCCGCGGCCCAGTTGCCGGTGTCGACCAGCGCGAACATCGGGAAGGGCCAGATGACGGCGGTCAGCGCGCCGAGCACGTAGACCTTCTTGGCGCCGTGGCGGTCGGCGGCGATGGCGGCGACGACGATCGCCGCGATCCACACCAGCGTCGACAGCAGGATCAGGGTCAGCAGCGTGGAGCGGGAGAACCCGGCTGCCTTGGTGCCGTAGTTGAGCATGTAGACGATGACCATGTAGCCGGTGGCCGGCGGGGCGATGGAGGCCAGGCAGGCCAGCACCAGGTTGCGGGGTTCGGTGCGGACCAGTTCGCCGATGGGCATCTTGCTGACGCCCTCCTGCTGCTTGACCCGGGCGAAGTCGTGGGTGTCCTGCAGCCGGGCGCGCACCAGCAGGCCCACCACGATCAGCACGATGCTCAGCAGGAACGGGATGCGCCAGCCCCAGGAGGTGAAGCTGTCGTCGGGCATGCCGGACACGGCCAGGAACGCCAGGTTCGAGGTGAGCACGCCGATCGGCACGCCGAACTGGGCGAAGCTGCCGTAGAAGGCGCGCCGGCGGGGTTCGGCGTGCTCGGTGGCGATGAGCACCGCCCCGCCCCACTCGCCGCCGACGGCCAGGCCCTGCAGCAGTCGCAGTCCGACCAGCAGCAGCGGGGCGCCGAGGCCGATGGCGGCGTAGGTGGGCAGCAGTCCGATGCAGAAGGTGGCACCTCCGGTGATGACCAGGGTGATGACCAGCATGGACTTGCGGCCGATGCGGTCGCCGAAGTGCCCGAACAGCGCCGCGCCCAGCGGTCGCGCGATGAAGCCCATCGCGAACGTGCCGAACGCGGCGATGGTGCCGGCGGCAGGTGAGAACTGCGGGTAGAACAGCGTCCCGAACACCAGGGCTGCCGCGGTGCCGAAGATGTAGTAGTCGTACCACTCGATGGAGGTGCCCACGAGGCTCGCGGTGAGGATCGTTCGTCTCGACGGACCGGTGCTCGTCTCGGAATCTGCCACGGCTGCGCACTCCTTCGGACGCGGATGGGCCGGACGCCGTCCGGCGCGGACGGCGGCGGGCTGCCACCGCCATCCAAGTGGTTGCGGGCTCGCCGGGCGCGGGTCGCGCGTCGCAACCGGTGCTCAACACCCGGCGCGGGACGAATGCGTCAAATGTCGCTTGCGCGGACACACCGTCTGGTGTGGACGTTTCGGACGTTGTGATGCGTCACGATAACGGTCCGAATCGGTCCGGCGAGCTATTTTTGGTGCGGATGCGAGGCGGAGCGAGCGGAGGTGGCCCCGGATGGAGCAGTCGGAGCGGACCGTGATCGGCGTGCTGGGCCTGGGCGAGGCCGGCGGCGCGATCAGCGCGGACCTGGCGGCGGCGGGCGCGGTCGTGCGCGGCTACGACCCGGCGGTGACGGCCGGGCCGGGCCTGGTGGCGGCCAGCAGCGAGGCCGATGCCGCGACCGGCGCGGACCTGGTGCTCAGCGTGAACCGCTCGGCGGTCGCGGTGGAGGCGATGGAGGCCGGGATCGGCGCGCTGCCGGAGGGCTCGGTGTGGGCCGACCTCAACACGGCTTCGCCGGCGAAGAAGCAGCGGCTGGCCGAGATCGCCGAGCGGCGCGGGGTGACCTTCGCCGACGTGGCGATCATGGCTCCGGTCCCCGAGCCGCGCCTGCGAGTCCCGATGCTGGTCAGCGGCCCGGGCGCGGGGCGCACGGCGGAGCTGCTGGGTGGTTTCGGCGCCCACGTCGAGGTGCTCGACGGTCCGGCGGGGCTGGCGGCGACGCGGAAGTTGTTGCGCAGCGTGTACTTCAAGGGAATGGCCGCTTCCATCGTGGAGGCGCTGGAAGCGGCGAAGGCGGCCGGTTTCGAGGACCTGCTGCGGGAGAACATCATCGCCGACTTCACCAAGGCCGGTGAGTCCACTGTGGAGCGGATCGTCTCGGGCACCTACCAGCACTCGCAGCGCCGGACCGACGAGATGGCGGCGGCCACCGAGATGCTCACCGACTTCGGCCTCTCCCCCGTCATGGCCGCTGCCAGCCGCGATCTCCACGCCCGCTTGAGCGAGGGGCGCTAAGCCAGCGGCATCCCGCGTCGCATGCGCTTGCGCAGGTCCCAGAGCGCGAGGTTGAACGGGAACCCGCGCATCGGCAGCGGGATGTGGTTCACCACCGCGGCGACGACCCGGATGATCCGGTCGAACCTGGCCTGGTCGGCGTCGCTCCAGCGCAGCTGCATCTCCTCGCGGAACTTCGGCGGCAGGAACCCGGTGGTCAGGAAGGCGTTGACGGGGCCGAGGACGGCGCTGAGCGGATTCGGCAGGAACTTCAGCGAAGCCACGTCGTGCAGCAGCTCGCGCACCGCGTCATCGATGCGCACCTCGGCGAGCTGCTTGTCCCAGTAGCGTTCGAACTCGGCGCGGTCGGCGGGCCACATGTCCGGTCGCACCTGCAGCGTGGTGCCCAGCACCGCCGAGGAGCGGTAGAGCTCGTCGAGCTGGTCGGGGTCGGTGACGCCGCCGAAGATCCGGTTGGTGTCCTCGACGCCCTTGTACAGGCAGGCGGCCACCCAGAGCTGCAGCTCGGGGTCGAAGGCGTTGTAGCGCACCGGGCTTCGCTCGGTGGAGCGGACCTGCGCGTGCTGCTTGTTGACCGCGCGCCGGAACGCCGCGCGCTCCTCGTCGGTGCCCAGCAGCGCGACGGCGAGGTAGGTGACCGTGGTGCGGGTGCGCTTGACCGGGCGCTTGAACAGGTTGCCGCTGTCGACGCGGCTCTCCACCACTCCGCGGCCGACGCCGGGGTGGCTGAGCTGCATGATGACGTTGGCCGCTCCCGCCAGCAGCCCGGCACCGAGCACCGAACCCCCGACCCCGGTCCGCTCCCCCGCACGACCCCGCATTGCACGACCTCCTGACCACCGGCGCCGAACCCGATTTCAATGGAAACCGGGAACCTGAACTCCATTGAAATCGCACGGACGTCTGACAACGGTCGTTCCCACATACAGGGGACGGGCAGCCGCGCGAGATGTCAAGATGTCCCGGTGGCCACCACTCCTCTGCGCGTCTACGGCGGCGTGACGGGTTCGGACCGCCAGGCCGAGCGCCGCGCCGCGTTCATCGAGGCCGGGCTGGAGCTGCTCGGCTCCCCCGACGGTGATCCGAGCCTGACGGTGCGCGGGGTCTGCCGCCAGGCCGGGCTGGCCAACCGGTACTTCTACGAGAGCTTCACCGATCGCGACGCGCTGGCCACCGCCGTCTACGACCACGTGGTCAACGAGATCGCCACCACCGCACTGGGCGCGGTGACCGCCGTGGCCGAACCCGACCGGAAGGTGCGGACCGGTCTTTCGACCATCGTGCGGCTCATCGCCGCCGATCCGCGCCGGGGCCGGCTGCTGTTCTCCCCGTTCCTGGCCGGCACCCCGCTGGCGCACCGGCGAACCGAGTCGACCCGGCTGTTCACGCAGCTGCTGGGGACCCAGGCCCGCCAGGTCTACGGGGTGCAGGCCGGCGCCCGGCTGGAGCTGCTGTCGAGCTTCCTGGTCGGCGGCCTCGCCCAGACGCTGACGGCGTGGCTCGACGGCGGGCTGGCCGCCTCCGAAGCCGAGGTGGTCGACTGGTGCAGCGAGATCTTCCTCGCCACCTCGGAGCTCCCGCACCAGCGCCGAGGCACGACCACCTAGGTGATGACGCTGGGCAGGTAGGTGGCGGTGCCCGGGACGGCGATCATGAGCAGGATCAGCGCGAACTCGATGATCAGGTAGGGGGCGATGCCCTTGAAGATCTCGCCGAGGTCGAGCTCCGGGACGACCGACTTCATCGTGTAGAGGTTCAGGCCGACCGGTGGGGTGATCACCGCCATCTCGAGGTTGACCACCAGCAGGACGCCGAACCACAGCGGGTCGAAGCCGAGCTCCTCGATCGCCGGCACGAGGATCGGGGTGACCACCAGCAGCAGTGAGGCGGCGTCGACCAGGCAGCCGAGCAGGATCAGCACCAGCATGATGCCGATCAGCACGACGTAGGGGTGCACGTCCAGGCCGACCACGAAGTCGGTGAGGTTCTCCGGAACCCGCGCCACCACCAGCATCTGGGTGAACACGAACGCCGAGCCGACGATGGCCAGCATCGCCGCCGAGACCGTAGCGGTGGAGGCGAAGATGAGCTTGAGGTTGGCCCAGCCCAGCTTCCGGTACACCAGGCCGGTCACGGCGAACGCCAGCAGCGCGCCGATCGCGGCGGCCTCGGTGGGCGTGGCGAACCCGGTGTAGATCGAGCCGAGCACCAGCGCGATGAGCACCAGCGCCGGGGTGATCTTGGCGATGGCTGCCCAGCGCTCGCGCCAGCTGAACGTCTCGCCGTCGCGGGGTGCGCTGCTGGGGTTGAGCTTCGCGCGGACCACGACGTAGCCGATCATCAGCGCCGCGAGCAGCAGCCCGGGCACGATGCCGCCGGCGAACAGCGACGCGACGCTCTCGCCGGTGACCGAGGCGTAGAGGATGAACATCAGGCTCGGCGGGATGAGCATCGCCAGCGCGCCCGAGGCCGCCACGGATCCGGCGGCGAAGCCGGGTTTGTAGCCGCGCGAGAGCATTTCGGGCACCGCCATCCGCCCGATCAGCGCCACCGAGGAGATGCTCACCCCCGACATGGCGCCGAACAGCGTCGAGGAGGCCACGGCCGAGGCGCCGAGACCGCCTGGCACGCGGGTGAACCAGCGGTGCGCGGCGGCGAACAGGTCGCGTCCGAGCCCGGTGACGGCGAGCGCTTCCCCCAGCAGGATGTACAGCGGTGCGGCGACCAGCGCGTACTCCTGCAGCTGCGCGCCCATCGCCAGCGGCACGAGCTTGAGGCCGTCGAAGCCGGACAGGCACAGCAGTCCGGTGATGCCGGAGACCGACAGGGCGATGAAGATGGGTGTGCGCACCGCGATCAGCACCAGCAGCAGCACCACCGCCAGCGCCACGATGAGACCGTGGGAGAGGATCACGCGTGGGCTCCGTCCTGTGCGTCGTCGGCGCCTGCGGCGGTCGCGGCGAGTTCGGGTTCGGCGTGCGGCGGGAACAGCACGGCCACCAGCAGCAGGAACGCGCCGGACACGGCGAGGACCAGGTCGGGCATCCACAGTGGAACGCTGAAGGTGCCGGCCCCGGCGAGCCCGTGGGTGTAGGACAGCGCGGTGGCCTGGAACCCGGTGATGGCCAGCACGAGTCCCAGCAGCGCGGCGGCGGTGGCGGTGATCCCGTCGGCGGCCCGGCGCAGCTTCGGCGGCAGCGAGCGGTGCACGAGGTCCATCGAGATGTGGTGGCCGGTGGCGTACAGGTGCGGGATCGCGAGCACGGTCACCGCCAGCACGGCGCTGGAGTTGAGCGGGTAGGCCCAGTCGGTGGGCGCCCGGAAGGCGTAGCGGGCGATCACGTCGTAGCTGATGGACAGCATCATCAGCGCGATGGTGATCATGGCGAGCACCGCCAGGGACCGGGTGCCGATCAGCACGATGCGGCGCAGGTGGTCAAGCATCGTCGCTCCTCATGCGTCGCGGATCAGCTCGAGCGCCCGCTGCGCGGCGACCGGGTCGCCCAGCAGGTGGCGCCAGCGTTCGTGCACGGCGGACACGGCGGCGCGGAAGGGCCGCAGCCCGGCTTCGTCGAGCTCGATCAGTTCGACGCCGGCTTGCCGCACCGCGGGCAGGTAGTCGTGCTCGTGGACGTCGACGAGCGTGGCGGTGCCGTCGCGGAACAGCACGCGACCAGCTTCGTCGAGCGCGTGCCGCTGGTGCGGCGGCAGCGAGTCGTACCAGTCGGCGCGGCAGTAGGCGTCCACCGTGTACGCGCCGAAGTGGGCGGCGGTGCCGTAGCGCAGGATCTCCTGCAGGTCGCGGGAGACCACGGTGCCGAGGTAGCTCATCATCCCGTCGATCGTGCCGCGTTCCAGCGCCTGGTAGAGCTCGGCGGAGCCGAGGAACACCGGTGCGCCGCCGAGCGCTTTGACGGTCTCGCCCTCGATCTCGCCTGCGACGCGCAGCCGCAGCCCGCGCACGTCCTCGGGGGTGCGGATGGGTTTGTCGATGGTCCAGAGGTATTCGAATCCGGTGGCCATGCCGCCGAGCATCCGCATGTTCTGCCCGATCAACCCCTGGTTGATCAGCCGCGAGACGTCGCTGTCCGGGTCGCAGGCGCGCAGGTAGCGGTCGAAGTCCTCGGTGGTGAAGGGAAGTTCCAGCGAGCCGAGGATCGGGAAGCTGGAGGACACGTAGGAGCTGGTCTGCAGGACGACGTCGGCGACGCCGTGCAGCATGCCGGGCACGAGTTCCTCGGCTCCGAGCAGTTGGCCGGAGGGGAACACGTCGAAGTCGAATCCGCCGAGTTCGAGGGCTTTGCCGAGGAACATCTCGACGCCCGGGTACAGGTCGTCGTAGGAGGTGGTCAGGTAGGTGGCGGCCACCGGCCGGTGCGCGCTGGGCGCGCAGCCCGCGACGCCGGCGAGAACACCCAGCCCGGCCGCGGCGAGGAAGTTCCGCCTCGGCATCGCCTTCATCGAGCGCTCCCCGGGAGCCGCTGGGGCCGCACTTCGAAAACCGGGTCGTTCACCGGCGAACTCCCTTCACGCATGAGCCGCCGGAGGCTCGCACTGCGAACAGGATTTCACCAAATTGATCTTCCCGCTCAGCGGAAGCTCACGGCAGCGGCGTGGCCAGCCGGGTGACCAGGTCCTGCCAGCCGGCTTCGAGCCGTGCGAGCGGGAAGCGCCTCTGTTCGACGAGGTGGTGCAGCAGCGGGGTGTCGATGGAGGCCAGCAGGGTTTCGGCGGCGAGCTCGACGTCGGTGGTGGCTTCGGTCTGGCGCAGCAGGATCATCAGGTGGGCGCGTCGCAGCCCGCGCGCGGGGACCGAGCAGCGGCGCTCCACCGGCGGCTCGGCGGCGAGGTAGAGCTCCATGTTGTCGAGCTCGTGGCGCATCACGGCCGGGCCGAAGGCGCGCAGCCGCTCGATGGCCGGCGCCCCGGGCCCCAGCGGGGGCGGGCCGGACAGGAAGGCCTCCTGGATCCGCTGCTCCTCGTGGTCGAGCAGGGCCAGCAGCAGGCCGTTCCGGTCGCCGAAGCGGCGGAACACGGTGCCCTTGCCGACTTCGGCTTCGGCGGCCACGGCGTCCATCGTGAGGTTCGCGGCGCCGCAGTCGGCGACCAGGCGCGCGGCGGCGTCGAGGAGCTTGGCCCGGTTGCGGACGGCGTCGGCGCGCGGCCTGCGGCCGGCGTCGGCGGCCGTGACGTCGAGATCCACCGGACCGGCCAGGGTGTCACCGGTCGGGCCGATCGGCGGTATGCCACCACTCATGCGCACAGCGTAACGCCTCCCACAGGGAACTGGACCGCGGTCCGATTCGGTGGTACAACGTAATCGGACCACGGTCCGCTTTCCCTCACCTTACTCCTCACCTGGAGAGATACCAATGTCCGTCAAGGTCCTCGCGCTCGTCGGCAGCCTCCGCGCCGGTTCCCACAACCGCCAGCTCGCCGAGGCCGCTCGCAGCCTGGCACCCAGCGATGTCGAGATCGAGATCTTCGACGGTCTCGGCGACCTGCCCTTCTACAACGAGGACATCGACACCGAGGCCGACGTGCCCGCCGCCGCCACCCGGCTGCGCGAGGTCGCCGGTGCCGCCGATGCGTTCCTGCTGTTCGCACCGGAGTACAACGGCACCATCCCGGCCGTGCTGAAGAACGCCATCGACTGGCTGTCCCGCCCGTTCGGCGCGGGTGCGCTGTCCGGAAAGCCCACCGCGGTGATCGGCACCGCCTTCGGCCAGTACGGCGGGGTCTGGGCGCAGGACGAGACCCGCAAGTCCGCGGGCATCGCCGGTGCCTCGATCGTCGACGAGGTCAAGCTCAGCATCCCGGGCTCGATGACCCGCTTCGCCGAGACCCACCCGGCCGACGACCCGGAGGTCGTCGAGCAGCTGACCACCGCGCTGGGCAAGCTCAAGGCCAACCTCTCCGCGTGATCCTCCCGGCGGCGGTGTGGAGGAGAGGGCCATACCGCCGCCGGTGTTCACCGGGTTAACGTGGCGCCCGTGGCTGGTGGAACGAACTGGGCGAAGAACCTCACCTACCGGGCGCAGCGAACGCACCGCCCACGCGACGTCGACGAGGTGCGGCGGATCGTCGCCGGTGCCGAGCGGGTCAAGGCGCTGGGCTCGCGGCACTGCTTCAACGACATCGCCGACACCACCGCCGACCACATCAGCCTGGACGCGCTGCCCGCCGACGTCGACATCGACGGTGACCTCGCGTGGGTCCCGGGCGGCATGCGCTACGGCGAGCTCGCCACCCACCTGGCCAGTTCCGGGCGCGCGCTGCACAACATGGCCTCGCTGCCGCACATCACCGTCGCCGGCGCCACGGCCACCGGCACCCACGGCTCCGGCGTGGGCAACCCGTCGCTGAGCGCGGCGGTGGCCGGGCTCGACATCGTCCGCGCCGACGGCGAACTCGTGCGGTTGCGGCCCGGGGATCGCGATTTCGCCGGAGCGGTGGTGCACCTGGGCGCGCTGGGCGTGGTGACCCGCATCGGCCTGCGCGTGCAACCAGCCTTCGAGGTGGCCACGACCGTGCACCTCGAACTCGGCTGGGACGCGTTGCTGGGCGAGTTCGAGGCGATCACCTCCGCCGCCTACAGCGTCAGCGTGTTCACCGACTTCGACGAGGTCGTCCAGGTGTGGGCGAAGGCCCGCGTCGGCCAGGACGCGCCCGCGGAGCTCTTCGGCGCCCGCCCGGCCGAGGTGCCCACGCACATGCTGCGCGACACCGGCATCGACAACCTCACCGAGCAGCTGGGCGTGGCGGGCGCGTGGCACGACCGGTTGCCGCACTTCAAGGCCGGTTTCACGCCCAGCGACGGCGACGAGCTGCAGAGCGAGTACTTCGTGCCCGCCGAGCACGGCGCGGCGGCCCTGGCGGCGCTGCGGCCGCTGGCGGACAAGATGGCTCCGCTGCTGCGCATCAGCGAGGTGCGCACCATCGCCGCCGACGACCTGTGGCTGAGCCCCGCGCACGGCTCGGACTCGGTGGCCTTCCACTTCACCTGGCGGCCCGCGCAGTCGGCGGTGGAGGCGCTGCTGCCCGACATCGAGGCCGCGCTGGAGCCCTTCGGCGGGCGTCCGCACTGGGGCAAGTTGTTCACCACCGAACCCGCCGACCTCGACCTGCTGTACCCGAAGCTGGCCGATTTCCGCTCGCTGGCGCGGCGTTTCGACCCGGACGGCAAGTTCGGCAACGACTTCCTCGCGCGCACGATCGGGCTGTGATGGCGGCGCGGCGCGGACGACCGGCCGGGCCGACCGGTCCGGTGGTGCGCCGCGCCCTGCACCTGCTCGACGCCTTCTCCCCGGAACGCACCGCGATGACGCTCAGCGAACTCGCCCGGCAGAGCGGGCTGCCGACCTCCACGACCTACCGGATGCTGGGCGATCTGGTCGAGTGGGGCGCGCTGGAACGCGGCCCGGACGGCGCCTACCGGGTGGGCCTGCGGTTGTGGGAGCTGGGAGCGCTGGCACCGCGCGGGCTGGGGCTGCGCGAGCTCGCGCTGCCCACGATGGAGGACCTCTCGGCGGTGACCAGGGAGAACGTGCAGCTGGCGATCCGCGAGGGTACCGAGGTGGTGTTCGTCGAGCGCATCGCGGGCAGCGGTGCCGTGCCGGTGCGCACCCGCGTGGGCGGGCGGTTCGCGCTGACCGCCACTGGGGTCGGCCTGGTGCTGCTGGCGCACTCCCCCGCCGAGGTCCAGGACGAGGTGCTCGGCGCCGAGATCCCGCGCTTCACCGACCTGACGGTCACCGATCCGGAGGTGTTGCGCCGGATGCTGGCGGAGGTGCGCAACTGCGGTTTCGCGGTCAGCGACCGGCAGGTCACCGAGGACGCGCTGTCGGTGGCGGCCCCGGTGCACGACCAGCGGGGCGAGGTCATCGCCGCGGTGTCGCTGGTCGTGCGGCACGGTTCCGCCACCCCGCACTCGTTGAGCGCTCTGGTGCGCGCGAGCGCCCGCGCGATCTCGCGGGCGATCACCTGACTCGCGGTTCACCCCGTTTACTGTCAAGATCAACAGACCTACGGTGTGGGGACCACCGTCCTTCGCGACCGCTCGCGGACCCGACAGGAGCCCCGCCATCGACACCACCTGCCTGACCCGCGAGGCCCTCACCAACCGCGTCGAGTGGACGCCCGGCGGAATGCGGGCGATGTGCCGCTGCGGCGCCCAGCGCGAGTTCACCGCCGCCGCACCGATGTGGGACTGGCTGGGCTCGCACCCGCACCTGGACGATCAGGGCAGGATGGAGTCCACGTAGCCGCCGTCGACGCGCACCGCGGCGCCGGTGGTCGCCGAGGCCAGCGGCGAGCTGAGGTAGACGACCATGTTGGCGATCTCCTCGGGCTCGATGAGCCGCTGCAGCAACGACTGCGGCCGGTGCTCGCGCATGAACTGCCGCTGCGCCTGCTCCCACGGCAGCGTCGAGTCGACCAGCTCGTAGACGAACTTCTCCACGCCGCCGGTGTGGGTCGGCCCCGCGATCACCGAGTTGACGGTCACCCCCGTTCCGGCTGCTTCCTTGGCGAACCCGCGGGAGGCGGCCAGCAGCGCGGTCTTGGACATGCCGTAGTGGATCATCTCCGCGGGGATGACCACCGCCGAGTCGCTGGCGAGGTACTGCACGCGGCCCCACCCCTGCCGTGTCATGCCCGGCAGGTAGGCGCGGGTCAGCCGCACCGCGGCGAGCACGTTGACCTCGAAGTACCGGCGCCAGTCGTCGTCGGTGATCTCCAGCGCCGGCTGGGCGCCGAAGATGCCGAGGTTGTTGATCAGCACGTCGACGCGCGGAAGCGACCGGAGCAGGTCGGCGGCACCGTCCTCGGTGGTGACGTCGGCGGCCGCTGCGACGGCCTGGGCACCGGGCACGTCCTGCTGGAGCTGCCGCACGGCTTCGTCGACGCGTTCGGCGGTGCGCCCGTTGATCGCCACCCGGGCCCCGGCCCGCGCGAGCCCCTGAGCGATGGCGTACCCGATCCCCTGCGTGGATCCGGTGATCAGCGCGGTGCGTCCGGAAAGATCTAGCTGCATGCCAGCGAGGATATTGCGTCCGGGAAGCGCCCGCTGCTCGGTCCACAGCGGACTGCTCTTCCGGGGTGCGGATGTGGCGGGTGCGGAATCGGCCTGCGCGGCAGCGGGTTCGCGCGGGGTGAGCTGCGGGTATTGACGGGGTTGATGCGGTGGGCGGGTTTTCGTTTATTTCCACCGGGCGCCGTGGCCTCCCTAGTGTGTGATCCGTGCCGCTTCCCAGCAGTCGGCGCCTCGCCGAAGCCGGATCCGGCGCTTGACCGGGCAGCTGACCGAGAAACCCGGAGTTGACCACCACGACCACGGGAGGCCAGCGATGACGCTGTCCGGTTCCGGAAAGTCGATCAGCGAGGCCGATGAGCGCAGATCCGCGCGCGGCGGCGCGATCTCGATGTTCGTCGACAGCTTCGACGTCTACCTCCCGGCGTTCGTGCTGCCCGCCGCGATGGGCTACTTCCTGCCTCCGGGACTGCCGGTGGAGGCGCGGGCGACGTTCACGACGCTGCTGTTCACCATCGGGTTGCTGGCCCGCCCGATCGGCAGCGTCATCTTCGGCAACCTCTCCGACCGGATCGGGCGCAAGCGCGTGACGATCATCAGCGGCTGGGGCTTCACGATCATCACCCTGGTGATGGGCCTGCTGCCCGGCTACGAGCTCATGGGCTTCGGGGCGATCACGATGTTCGCGATCCTGCGGTTGATCGGCGGGATCTTCTTGGCCGGCGGGTATTCCGCGCCGATCCCGCTGGCGCTGGAGCAGGCGCAGCCGGCGCGGCGCGGCTGGATCGGCGGGCTCATCGGCATCGGCGCACCGGCCTCGGTGCTCGGGGTGAACCTGCTGATCTACGCGTTGCTGGAGTCGTTCAGCCACGACGGTTTCCTCACCTGGGGCTGGCGCAT
Source organism: Saccharopolyspora mangrovi (assembly GCF_035320975.1). NCBI lineage: Bacteria > Bacillati > Actinomycetota > Actinomycetes > Pseudonocardiales > Pseudonocardiaceae > Saccharopolyspora > Saccharopolyspora mangrovi. The sequence goes on from NZ_JAWLNX010000010.1 coordinate 158,112, forward strand.
CCCGTTCCTGGTCGGGTTCGCGCTCGGCGTGGCGTACCTGATGCACTACCGCAAGGTCGTCGAGGACGAGTCGGTGTACGAGCGGCGGCGGGCCGAGGGCCGCAAGCAGCCGGTGGTGGAGCTGTTCACCACGCACCGCGCGCTGATCCTCAGCGTCTTCCTGTTCACCTGCGGGTACTGGTTCACCGCGCAGATGTCGGTGTCGTTCCTGCCGACCCTGCTGGTGCAGGTGCTGGACGTGAGCCCGCAGCTGACGACGACGGTGGAGATGGTCTCCTCGGTGGTGACGATCGCGGCGATCCTGGGCATGGCCGTGCTGGGCCAGCGCATCGGCCGCCGGAAGCTGCTGATGCGTGCGGCGCTGGTGATCACGGTGGCGGTGTCGGGCTCGTTCCTGCTGCTGGCGATCACGGTTCCGGCCGGGGCTCCGGCCTGGTTCATCGTGCTGCTGGGCGTGATCGCCAAGGCCACGCCGTCGGCCCCGCTGGGGGTGATCCTGGTGTACCTCAACGAGCGGTTCCCGGCGAGCGTGCGGGCCAGCGGTTACGGGATCGGCTACATGTTCGGGCTGATCCTGCCCGGCCTCTACACGTTCTGGCTGCTGGGCCTCAGCGCGCTGATGCCCTACGAGTACGGGCCGGTCGTGCTGGTGCTGCTGGGCGGTGTGCTGATGTTCTTCGCGGTCCGCCGCGGACCGGAGACCAACCCGACCTCGAGCGAGCAGGCGGTTCGGGCTCCGGCCGCGGAGGCCTGATCGGCGCTCAGCCGTTCCAGTCGACGAGCTGGACGATGACGCCGTTGGGGTCGCGGACCTGGAAGGCCCGTTCGCCCCACTCCTCCGCCGTGAGCGGCATGGTGATCGCCACCCCTTCGGCCTGCAACCGCGCGAGCTCACCTTCCAGGTCGTCGACCTCGAAGGCGAGGATCAGCCCAGCGGCGTGGTCGTCGCGCTGGTCCTCCGGCAGGGTCGCCAGGCCGCGGCGCAGGAACACCACGTTGACCCCGGCGTCGGGCCGGGACAGCGAGGCGAACCCGTCGGCGGACATGGCCTCGGTGAAACCGAAGTGCTCCACCAGGAACCGGCTGGACGCGGCCACGTCCTCGACGTTGAGCGACACCGCAGTAGCGTTGATCCGCACCGGGCACCCCCTCCCACTCGACAATCCGTACGCCGTACACTGTACATAGTACGGAGGTGATGTGTGGTGGTCGAGCGGAGCAGCGCCGGGGACCCCGGGCGCACGCTGGAACTGCTGTGGCGGCACGAGCTGGGTGAACGCCCACCGCAGCGCGGCCCGCGCAAGGGGCTGAGCATCGACCAGGTCGTCGACGCCGCGATCGTGCTGGCCGACTCCGACGGCCTGGCGGCCGTGACGATGCGACGGGTCGCCGAGAGCCTCGGGGTCTCGACGATGTCGATGTACACCTACGTCCCCGGCAAGGCCGAACTGCTGGACCTCATGCTCGACGGCATCTACCAGCGGATGCCGCGAGAACCCCTGGCGCACCTGCCGTGGCGCGAGCGGGTCGCGCTGGTCGCCGCGCAGAACCGCCAGCTGTACCGGCGGCACCCGTGGGCGCTGAAGGTCTCGACCAGCCGCCCGCCGCTGGGTCCGGGCCTGATCGCCAAGTACGAGCACGAGCTCGGGGCGTTCCTCGACCTGGGCCTCGACGACGTGCACATCGATCAGGCCCTCACCCTCGTGCTCGACTTCGTGCAGGCCGCGGCGCGTTCGGAAGCCGAAGCCGAGGCGGCCCAACGCGACAGCGCCACCACCGACGAGCAGTGGTGGCGCGCCAACGAACCCATCCTGGCGGCGGTGTTCGACCCGGCCAAGTACCCCAACGCGGCCCGGATCGGCTCCGCCGGAGGAGCTGAGTACCGGGGTCCCAGCAGCCCCGGCCACGCCTACGACTTCGGCCTGCAGCGCATCCTCGACGGCCTCGAAACCCTCGTCGGCGACTAGAGATCGCGGTCGAGCTCGCCGGTGATGTCCAGCGGGAACAGCGGGGCCGGGCCCGCGACGTCGGCGGGGGCCGCGGGGGCGTAGGCGAAGTTCTTGGCCCGCGCCCCGCCGTCGACGACGAGGTCGCAGCCGGTGATCAGGCGGGCATAGTCCGAGCACAGCCACGCGACGGCGTGGCCGATGTCGGTGGGGGTGCCGGTGCTGCCCATCGGCACCAGCGGCGCCCGCTCCCCCGCCCAGCGCGACGGCCTGCGCCAGGGCTCGTCGCCGGTCTCACCGCCGATTCCGTTGGCGCGCGGGCGTTCCAGCACGCCGCCGGGGCCGCGCTCGGCGATCAGCGCCGGGTTGTCGGGGGTGGGCGCGGTCGGGGTGAAACCGTTGACGCGGATGCCGTAGGGCGCCAGGTCCATCGCCGCGGCGCGCACGAAGTTGTTCACCCCGCCCTTGTGGAAGGCGTAGGCGATGACTCCCGCGGTACCGGACCAGCCGTTGGAGGAGGAGATCGCCACGATCGAGCCGCGGATGCCGTTGGCGGCCATGTGCCTGCCGACGTGCTTGGTGTTGAGGAAGTTCCCGAGCCCGGCGACCTCGATGGCGCGGCGGAAGAAGTCGGTGCTCTCGTCCAGCACGCCCCTGCCACCGAGCAGGGCGGCGTTGTTGACGAGGATGTCGATGTGGCCGAACTTCTCGACCACGGTGTCGATGTAGCCGGTGACCTGCTGCTCGTCGGTGACGTCACCGGGGATGGCGAGGGCGGTGCCGCCGTTGCGCTCGATGCGCTCGACGCAGGCCTTCGCGGCATCGGCGTCGACGTCGTTGCAGGCGACCGTCGCGCCGTAGCGGGCCAGCGCCAGCGCGATCCCGCTGCCGATGTTGGGCCCCGCGCCGGTGACGATGGCGACCCTGCCTTCGAGTGAGATCTCCACGTGCGCTCCCTCTAGTCCTCGCCCGGATAGATCAAGGTGATGGCGTCCTCCGGGACGCCGAGGGCCTGGTGCAGCACGCCCCGCATCAGCGGCTTGGGCACCAGGCAGTCCTCGCAGGCCGCAGGCCCCGCGGTGATGCTCACCCGCACCTGCCCGTCGCTGTCGGCGACGGCCAGCTGGTAGTCATCGGCCGCGAGCGTGCTGCGCAGCTGTGCCAGCGCGGATTCGTCGATGCTCACGCCACACCTCCGGAATCAGGCGGCCGGCTCCCGCCCGCCGCGAACCTGGTCGTTTGCGACAACCCCGTCACCGCGGGAAGTGGCAGGCCGCCCGGTGTCCCGGCGCGTGCTCGCGCAGCACCGGCTGCTCCCGCTCGCAGCGCTCTTGCGCCGCGGGGCAGCGGGTGCGGAACCGGCAGCCGCTCGGCGGATCCAGCGGCGACGGCGGTTCTCCGCTCAGCGGCGCCGAGCGCCCCTGCGCCCTGCCCGCGCCGGGTGCCAGGCCGGGGATGGAGGCCAGCAGCGCCGCGGTGTAGGGGTGGTGCGGATGCCGGTAGAGCGATTCGGCCGGGCCGATCTCGGCGATCTGGCCGAGGTGCATGACCGCGACCCGGTCGCTGACCTGCTTGACCAGCGCCAGGTCGTGGGAGATGAACAGGTAGGACAGGCCGAGTTCGCGGCGCAGGTTCTCGAAGAGGTTGAGCACCTGCGCTTGCACCAGCACGTCCAGCGAGGACACCGCCTCGTCGCAGATCACCAGCGCGGGGTTGAGGGCGATGGCGCGGGCGATCGCCACGCGCTGGCACTGACCGCCGGAGAGCTCCTTGGGTTTGCGGCGACCGTAGGTGGCCGGGTCGAGGCCCACGAGGTCGAGGAGTTCGCCGACGCGCCTGCGGCGGGCTTCGGCGCTGCGCATCCCGTAGCCGAGCAGGGGTTCTTCGACGAGCTCGGTGACGCGCCAGCGCGGGTTGAGCGAACCGAACGGGTCCTGGAAGACCATCTGCAGCTCCCGGCGGGCCTCCACCAGCGCCCGCCGGCGCAGCCGCATCAGGTCGGCGCCCTGGAAGATCACCTCGCCGGAGCGCGGCCGGGGCGACTGCAGGATCGATCTGGCCAGCGTGGACTTCCCGGAGCCGGTTTCGCCGACCACGCCGAGGGTTTCGCCGGGGTGGATGTCGAACGACACGCCCGACACGGCGTGCACGGTGCCGCCCTTGACTCCCCCGGCACCTCGGGAGGTGAACTGCTGCACGACGTTGCGGACCCGCAGCAGCGGTTCGCCGGTGCGGGCCGGGTCGGTCGCCGGTCGGTCTGCCACCGCCGTCATGCGCTCGCCTCCTCCTGGTCGGTGGCCGGGTGCCAGCAGGCCCACCAGTGCCCGGGCTCGTGCTCGGCGAACGGCGGTTCCTCGCTGCACCGCTCGGTGGCCTCGGAGCAGCGAGGCCGGAACGGGCAGCCCTGCGGCAGCGCGCCGAGGTCGGGCGGCTGGCCGGGGATGACCGGGAGCAGGGTGTGGGCTTGCCGTTCCAGCACCGGGATCGCGCCGAGCAGGGCGCGCGTGTACGGCATCCGGACGTGCTCGAAGAGGTCGGCGGTGGCGGCGCGCTCGACGGCGCGCCCGGCGTACATGACGATGACGTCCTGGGCGTAGGAGGCGGCCAGCCCGAGGTCGTGGCTGATCAGGATGACCGCCATGTTCAGCCGTTCCTGCAGGTCCAGCAGCAGTTCCATGATCTGGGCCTGGGTGGTGACGTCCAGCGAGGTGGTCGCCTCGTCGGCGATGAGCAACCGGGGCTCAGCGCCCAGCGCGATGGCGATCATCACCCGCTGCCGCATGCCACCGGAGAGCTGGTGCGGGTATTCGTGGAAGCGCTGCTCGGGTGCGGCCAGCCGCACCAGCCGCAGCAGTTCCACCGCGCGTTCGCGCGCCCGCGCCCGGTCGACGTCGCTGTGGGCGCGGATGGCTTCGGTGATCTGGTTACCGACGCGCATGGTGGGGTTCAGCGACCGGGCCGGGTCCTGGAAGACCATCGCGATGTCGGCGCCGCGGTACCGGCGCAGCTGCTTGTCGGGCATGCCGACGAGTTCCACGCCGTCGAAGCGGGCCGATCCGCTCACCTGCGCGGTCGGCGGCAGCAGACCCATCAGGGAGCGGACGCTGACGCTCTTGCCGGACCCGGACTCGCCGACGATCGCCAGCATCCGGCCGGGGCGCAGCCGGTAGGACAGCCCGTTGACGGCGTGCACGTGCCTGCCGCGGCGGCTGAACCGCACGCGCAGGTCCGAGACCTCCAGCAGCGGCGCGGTTTCCGATGACTCCGATGTGGACTCCTGGGTTCGGGTGGCGCGATCGATGCTCATTCGCCGCTCCAGCGGGATCGCAGGGATTCACCGAGCAGGTTGAACGCCAGCACGGTCACGAACAGCGCCAGGCACGGCCACACCACCAGCATCGGCGTGGCCGACAGGCTCTGCTGGCCTTGGGCGATCATGTTGCCCCAGCTCGGGGCGGGTGGCTGGATGCCGAGTCCGAGGAAGCTCAGGGCGCCTTCGATGACGATGATCAGCCCCATGCCCAGCATCGCGAAGGTCGTCAGCTGCGGGATGATGTTGGGTGCCACGTGCCGCAGCAGGATGCGCCAGCCCGGCGTGCCGCACAGCTCGGCGGCGGCCATGAACGGCTGCTCCCGCAACCGCAGGGTCGCCGCGCGCGAGATGCGGGCGAAGGCGGGAACGCTGAAGAACGCCAGCGCCAGGATCGTGTTGGTCTGGCTCGGTCCCAGGCTCTGGGCCACGGCGAGGATCAGCACCAGCGACGGGAACGCGATGAGCACGTCCAGCAACCGCATGATGATGGTGTCGCCGATCCCGCCGAGGTGACCCGACAGGGCGCCGAGGCTCCCGCCTGCCAGCAGCCCCAGCACGTTCACCGACACCGCCACCGTCAGCGAGGACTGCCCGCCGTGCAGCACGCGGGAGAGGATGTCGTTGCCGTTGGGGTCGGTGCCCAGCAGGTGCCCGGGCGTGAACGACGGCAGGTAGGACTCCAGCACGTTGCCGCCGGTCGGCGGCGCCAACGGCAGCACCCACGGGCCCAGGAAGCAGGCGGCGACCATGAGCGCGGCCACGGCCGCGGGCAGCACGATCGGCAGGTTGCGGGACCAGGCCGGCCGCGGCGCCTGGACGGGGAGGGCTTCAGCGACTGCCATAGCGGATCCTCGGGTCGAGCACGGCGTAGAGCAGGTCGGCGAGCAGGTTCGCGGCGACGGTGACCACGGCGAACAGCACGACGCAGGCCTGCACCACCACGTAGTCGCGGGTGTTGATGGCCTGCAGCAGCAGCTGCCCGAGCCCGGGCAGCGCGAAGATCTGCTCGATGATCACGGTGGCGCCGATCAAGGTACCGAGGTTGAGGCCGACGACGGTGATCAGCCCGAACGCGGAGTTGCGGAACGCGTGCAGCAGCAGCACCCGCCACGGCCCGATGCCCTTGGCCCGCGCGGTGGTGATGTAGTCCTCCCCCTGCAGCTGGTCCACCAGATCGCCGCGCAGGAACCGGGTGTACATGCAGAACAGCGGGATGCCCAGGCCGAGCGCGGGCAGCACCAGCGAGTGCAGGTTGCCGCCGACGCTCTCCGACAGGGGGATGAACCCGATGGCGGGGAACACCGCCATGTTCACCGCGAACACCAGCACCAGCAGCAGCGCCAGGACGTAGTTGGCCACCGACAGCCCGGTGATGCTCACCAGCATGCTCAGCCGGTCGAACCAACCGTGGGGCCGGAACGCGGCCAGCAGCGCCACCGGCACGGCCGCGCCGAGGGAGAACAGGAACGCCAGCGCCAGCAGTTCACCGCTGACGGCCAGGTGGTCGCCGAGCAGGCCGGTGACGGGCTGGCCGCTGACCATCGAGGTGCCCAGGTCGCCGGTGACGGCCGCGCCCAGCCACTGCAGGTAGCGCACGGGGGCGGGCCGGTCGAGGCCGAGCTGCTGTTCCAGCGCTCGGATCTGCTCCGGGGTCGCTTCGGCGCCGAGGAGCTGCTGGGCGGCGCTGCCGGGGATGAGGTTGAGCACCCAGAAGGTCAGCACGCTCACCCCGAGCAGGATCGGCACGGCCATCAGCACCCGCTTGCCGATCAGCCGCAGGCTCGGTGAGGAGGTGACCCGGGCCAGGCGGGGCCGGGTGGCCACGGCGGCGGTCACTGCCGCTCCCTCCAGACCTCGTCCCACAAGATGCCGCTGTTGACCAGCATCGGCGGGATCTTGGTGGTCAGGCCCGGCCCGTGGACCCCCTCGGTGGCGAGGTTGGCCGGGGCGAAGGCCAGGCCGAACGGGGCGTAGGCGTTGGCGCTGATGTGCTTGCCCGCCTGGTCGTAGAGCGCTTGGCGCTGGGCGGGATCGGCGGTGGCGGCGGCGCTGTTGAGCAGCTCGTCCAGCGCCGGGTCCGACACCCCGCTGAACGGGGAGGCGGAGTTGAACCGGAACGCCACGCCCACTCCCGACGCCGGGTCCCAGGCGCCTGCGGTCTGCAGCATCGATTGCCACTTCCCGGAGTTGAACTGCTGGACCAATGTGGACAGTTCGTACTTGTGGACGTTGACCTTGATGCCGGCCTGCTGCCACTGGGTCTGCAGCGCGGTCATCACCTGCTGGGCCACGTAGTTGCCGAGGGTGCCGAGTTCGACGGTCAGCCCGCCCATCTCGGCGACCAGCTGCCTGGCGCGGGCGGGGTCGTGCGGTGGGTAGCCCTCGACGGTGTCGCGGTGGAACAGCCCACCTGCCCCGGTGAAGGACTGGCTGACCGGGTACTGGCCGCGGAACAGGCCCTGGGAGATGGCCCGGAAGTCGGTGGCGGCGTAGATGGCGTCGCGGGCGCGCTTGTCGTTGAACGGCGCGGCCTCGGTGTTGAGCTGCACGACGTAGGGCGAGGTCGGCGGCTGCGCGGTGACCACGAGTCTGCCGCTGCTGCGGGCCTGTTCGAGCAGCGGCGTGGTGTTGAGCCCCTCGTAGGCCTGGGCCTGCCCGGCCAGCAGCGCCTGGTAGGCGGGCTGGTCGCCGCCGATGGATTTGAAGGTGAGCTTGTCCAGGTAGGGCAGGCCCGGTTCGAAGTAGTCGGGGTTGCGCTTGAGCACCAGTTCCGAGGAGAGCTTGTTGGACTCCACGACGAACGGGCCCGCACCCACCGGGGTGATCTTGAAGGCCTCCTCCCCCAGCTGCCGCAGCGCCGTGGGCGAGGCGATCCAGTTCGCGTTGGAGGTCGGCATGCTGTTGATCGCCGCGCCGTAGGGGCGGGTGAAGTGCAGCACCACGGTGCGCGGGTCCTCCACGCTCACGCCGTTGTCGGCCAGCGGCCAGGCCGGCCGGCAGGTGCACGGCGAGCTCATGGCGCGGCGCAGGTTGAACGCGACCGCTTCGGCGTCCATCGGGGTGCCGTCGGAGAACCGGAGGCCTTCGCGCAGCGTGATGCGCACGTTGCGCCCGCCGTCGAGCAGCTCGTAGCTCTCGGCCTGGTGCGGCACCACCTCGGCGCCGCTGCCGTCGTCGTTGCGGGCGCGCAGCTGGAACAGCCCGCCGTAGACGGCGAACATCTGGGAGATGTTGGCGCCGCCGGTGGTGTTGGTCGCCGGATCGAGCCCGGTGGGCCACCCGCCGCCGAAGCTGGCGTCGGCCAGCACGGTGAGCTCACCGCCGCGCTGCGGCGGCCCGGAGGGCCGGGCGTCCACGGCTCCGCCGCCGCTGCCGCAGGCGGTGGCCACCAGCAGCAGCGACAGCACGGCCGGGATCAGTGATGCTCTCGTCGAGGGAACCCGCTTCGCTGCCCGCGGTCGCATTCTGCTTCTCACCTGAGCACTCCCGCTTCGGGTTGCGAACCGGCGCGGGAACGCTCGTTCAACGGCGCCGCTGCCGATCCGTGGTGGGGCGAGCGTTGCGCGAACGCGGCGGTACTCCAGGAGCTTTCACCATCGCGTCGGCAGTGACTGCGCTCACCTTCTCGCCGCTACAGAGTCACCAACCCAGCCGATGCGGTGCAGGCTGCTTTCGCGGGACGAAAGGGAAAGTTCACACCCGGCCCGTCCGCCCACCGGTGGTTGCGGCCGGGCCAACGGCGCACGCCCCCGATGGCCGTAGCGGTCCTACGTCGTTTGTCGCGGGAGGGGTGCGAAGTTGCGGCGGAGGTGGCCGAAAGCGGTCCGCTTCCCTTGTGACGTCGCGACCGAGCTGGCAAGACTGTAGCGGAGGCACCAGGCGTTCGAGCTGGCGACGTTGACAAAGGGGTCGGCGTGATGACGGTTGCACCGGATGTGGACACCACGACAGCGCAAGACCCGGGCGAGCGCAGGCCCACCGCGGCCGGGAAGGTGCTGGCGGTGCTCGACGCGTTCGGGCCCCGGCACCGGACCCTGTCGCTCAGCGAGATCTCCCGCCGCGCGGGCCTGACGCTGCCCACCGCGCACCGGCTGGTGCGCGAGCTGCTCAGCTGGGGCGCGCTGGAACGCGACGGCGAAGGCCGCTACTCGGTGGGGCTGCGGCTGCTGGAGCTCTCGGCGCTGGCGCCGCGCGGCCTGGAGCTGCGCGAGGCCGCGTTCCCCTACCTGCAGGACCTGCACCAGATCACCCGCGGCAACGTGCACCTCGGCGTCCGCGACGGCGTGGAGGTCGTCTACGTCGAGGCGATCCGCGCGCGGGTGCGCAACCCGGTGTCGAGCCGCACCGGCGACCGCTGGCCGATGCACGTGACCGGCACCGGGCTGGTGCTGCTGGCCTTCGCCGACTCGCAGCTGCAGGAGCAGGTGCTGGCCGCACCGCTGGAGCGGTTCTCGGCGCTGACGGTCGTCGACCCGACGGAGCTGCGGCGCAACCTGGCGCAGATCCGGCAGACGGGCGTGGCGGTGGCGCGCGGGCAGATCACGCTGCCGGACATGGTGGTGGCGGTGCCGGTGCACAGCCCGCGCGGCGAGGTCATCGCCGCGATCAGCGTCGTGGTCGAAAGCGCCGACGCCCGCCCGCGCGAACTCACCGCGCTGCTGACCCAGGCGTCCCGCGCGATCTCCCGGGCGCTGGATCCCGGCCGCAGGTTGCCGCTGCGGCCGGTGCCCAGGCAGTAGGTCAGCCCGGCGGATCCATCCCCAGCCAGGTGAAGGCGTTGTCGCAGGTGATCTGCCGCAGCACCTGCTCGGGCAGGTGCATGCCGCGCAGGGTGCGGCCCGCCGGGTCCTCGCGCGGCATGGCCGGGAAGTCGGAGCCGACGAGCAGCCGGTCCGCGCCGAGCAGGTCGATCAGGTAACGGATGGCGCGGTGGTCGAACACCAGGGAGTCGTAGTAGAAGCGCCGCGCGAACTCCAGCGGGGACGGGCCGTCGTCGGGCGCCACGGCCCGGTCGAGGTCGACCGGTTCCTCGTTCCAGGAACCGCCCCAGAAGTACTGGGCGCGCGGCAGCATCAACGGATAGCCGCCGGCGGCGTGGCTGAAGGCGATGCGCAGCTCCGGGCACTTGGCCGCGGTCCCGCCCGCCACCAGCGACGACGCCCCCAGCGCCCCCTCCAGGCCCACGACGTAGGTGCCCATCGCGGACTGCGGGAGGCGGTCGGTCGCGGTGGGCATGGCGTGCACGAACACCGCCAGCCCGAGCCGTTCGGCCTCGGCGAACAACGGCAGGAACCGCTCGTCACCGATGGACTCGCCGGCGACGTTGGAGGCGATCTCCACACCGCGCAAGCCCTGGTCGCGGATCGCGGTGAGCTCCGCCGCGGCCGACTCCGGGTCCTGCAGCGGCACCATGCCCAGCCCCACCAGCCGGTGCGGGTGCGTTCGGCAGAGCGCGGCGGTGAACTCGTTGACGTGCCGGGCCAGCGACATCCCGTCGGCCGGCGGCAGGTCGTAGCGCAGCAGCGGTGGCATCGGGCTGAGCACCTCGAGGTCCACGCCCGCGGCGTCCTGCGCCTCGATGCGCCGCTCGGCGTTGAAGAACACGTCCCTGGCCCGGAACCGCATCGCCCCGAACAGCAGCGTCCGCGCGCTGTCACCGTCGATCGGTTCCATGCGCGGGAAGCAGTCCGGTGCGTCGGCCGGGTAGTCGTGGGGCAGCAGGTGCGCGTGCGTGTCGACCAGCACGGGGTCCTCCGGCGGTTCAGCGGTGGGGGTGGACGGAAACGTGCACGGGCGCTTCGCCTTCCACCTCCCCGGCGAGCGTTTCCATCGCGAGGGCGGTGTCTTCGAGGCCGAAGGTGTGTGTGTGCAGCTTCTCCAGCGGGAACCTGCGGGACTCGATGAGGCGGATGGCGGCGGCGTTGGACTCGGCGTCGACGCCGAACGCGCCGAAGACCTGCAGGGCTCGGTTGATGATCAGGTCGGTGCGCAGCGGCACCTCGCGGTTGCCCTTCAGCCCGGCCAGCACGACCCGGCCGCCGTGCTTGGCGGCCAGCAGCGCGTCGGTGACCGGTTGCGCGGCCATCGGGGTGAGCTCCAGGACCACGTCGGCCATCGCGCCGCCGGTGATCTCGGTGACCCGCTGGACGGTGTCCTCGGCGGCGTCGCCGTCGACGGTGATGGTGTGGTCGGCGCCGAACTCCGCGGCCAGGGCCAGCTTGTGGGCGTCGGCGGCCAGACCGGTGATGATGATCGTGCCGGCTCCGGCGGCGCGGGCGGCGATGACGGCGGCGATGCCGCGCTGGCCCGCGCCGAGCACCACCACGGTGTCGCCGAGCTGGACGCCCCCGAGCTTGGCCGCCCAGCGCACCCCGGCGCCCAGCGGGTTGAACATGGCCGCGACCTCGGCGGGCAGCGTGGCGTCGATCTTGTGGAGGATCGCGTTCGGCGTCAGGTAGAGGTGTTCGGCCATGCCGCCCCACAGGCTCGGCGCGACGTCGATGCCGGTGACCCCGTGCCCGATGGTGCGGTTCTTGCAGCCCTGGTAGCGGCCGGTGAGGCAGTCGCCGCAGACCCGGCACGGGACGATGACCTCCAGCGCCACGCGGTCGCCGGGCTGCACCCCCCAGCGCTCGGCCGCCGCGTCGCCGATCTCCTCGATGATGCCCATCGGTTCGTGGCCGGGGATGACCGGGAACCCGCCGCGCATCGTCATGTGGCCGTTGTACATCTCGACGTCGCTGCCGCAGATGCCGTTGGCCTCCACCCGCAGCAACCCGTCGTCGGCGCCGATCGCGGGGCGGTCGAACTCGCGGATCTCGATCTTCCGCGGCCCGGTTTGCACGGCGGCGCGCACCTTCTCGCTCATCACTGCCCTCCAGTTCGGTGTGGGGGTGGGTCGTCGATCCGCGCGGACGTGCCCGACCACTCGCCGAACAGCCGCACGACCATCGAGATCCCGGCGTTGCGCGCCCCGGCCACCAGCAGGGGCAGGTGGGTGCGGGAATCGGCGGGCAGCAGCGGGTCGAACGCCTCGAGCCGGGTGCCGTCGGCGTGCCGGACGCCGTTGTCGCCGAGCCCGTCCTTGCCGACGGCGGCCAGGTCGCCGACGCTGCGCCCGCAGCGCTCGACCAGCCAGCTGCGCACGTCGGCCTTGCCGAACCCGGCGGCGGCGAGCAGCTGGGCGTGCTCGGGGCAGAACACGACGCCCGCTCCGGCGTGCCGGAAGATCCAGGACCCGGTGCGCGAGATCGTGTCGGCGAAGTCGGCGAGCAGCTGCTCGGGGTCGCTGGTGTGCCGGTTGTCGACGAACTCGCAGGTCCGCAGCAGGGTCGCCGACACGGCCGAAGCACCCGCCGGGGCGCCGGTCTCCTCGGCGAGGGATTCCCAGGGCGATTCCTCCTCGTTCTCGGCGAGGCAGATCTGCCACCGGCCCGGCAGTCCCTGGGTGGCCTGTTCGAGCACGTGCGGGTGCACGCCGAAGACGTTGCGCACGATCAGGCCGATGGCCCGCGCCACGGTGGCGTTGGCGCGGAACCCGGGGCCGAACGCTCCGCCGGCCCGGTTGAAGCCGAGCCGTTCCCGCACCGGGCCGTTGACCACGATCAGCGGCGCGGGGCCGCTGGTGGACTGCCAGCCGCCGCCGGTGGCGGCCCGCTCCCGCATCAGCGCCTCCCACGCGGCCAGCACCACCGGGAAGTACTCCGGGCGGCAGCCGGCCATCGCGGCGTTGATGGCGGCCAGTTCCACGGTCACGACGCGTTCGAACTGCGGCAACCGTCCGATCTCCGCGTCGGGTGCGCGGTCGACCTCGGCGAGGAAGCGGTCCACCAGCGGCTGCGAGGCGGGCACCAGCGGCAGCCCGTCGGACCAGTCGTGCTGGTAGCAGTGCTCGATGGCCTCCTGGGCGAGGTCGGGATCGGGCCCGGTCACGAGCCCGCTCCGGTCAGCAGCGCCAGGACGGCGGGCAGCACGTCCCGGGCCCGCTGCCGCACCTGCTCCGGGGTGAGGATCGCGACCGGGTGGGCGGTGGTGACGTAGCGGTAGCCGGGGTGCCCGCGCAGCTCGGCCATCGCGTCCGCGGTGGCCACGAACGCGTCGCTGCAGATCACCGCCGCGGGAAGCCCGGCCCGCTCGAACAGCAGTCCGTCGGCCACGGCCGATGCGCTGCACGAACCGCAGTCGCCGACACCGGTGACGACCACGTCGCAGTTCCCGGTGTACTCGGCGACCAGCTCCGCCGGCGCGGGTTGCGCGAAGAGGCGTTTGGTGCGGTGGATTTCGACGCCGGCAGCGCCGTGCTCGGTGCGCAGCAGCTCGGCGATCTCGGTCAGCAGCAGTCCGGCGTTCTGCTTGGTGTTCTCCAGCAGCCCGATGCGGGCACCGGCCAGCTCGGCCGGGCGGGCGGCGAGCTTCGTCTCCCCCACCGCGGCAGCGGTGCTCGCCCGCCCGGTGGGGTCCAGGATGGTGTTGGGCAACGTCGGCTCCTCTCAGCTCTCGACGCGGGTGAGGCGGGTCTTCATCTCGGACCGCTCGACCGATCCCGGCGGCACCAGGTGAACCCGGGCGCGCACCGACAGCCGGGCCCGGATGGTGTCCTCGACGTGGCGGGTCAGCTCCGCGTGGTCACCGGCCTGCTCGCCCCACTCGACGTCGACGCGCAGCGGCGGTTCCACGCGCGGCCCTGGCGCGGGCAGCACGACCTGGATGGCCCCGGTGGTGCGCGGGTGCATGGCCTGCACGAGGTCGCGGATCGCCGAGGGGAACACGTTGACGCCGAGGACGATGAGCATGTCGTCGGTGCGGCCGAAGCAGCGGATCAGCGGCATCCCGTCGGCGGCGACCTCGGTGACCACCACCCGGTCCCCGGTGCGGAACCGCACAAGCGGGCAGCACTCCCGGTCCACCGAGGTGTAGACGAGTTCGCCGCGCGCACCGGTTTCGGGCACGATCACCTCCCCGCTGTCGGGGTCGACGAGCTCGACGAGGACGTGCCGGCCACCGGTGAAGCGCATGCCGCCGGTCCCCGGGCGTTCGCCGAACAGGACGGGGGCCATGTCGGCGTTGCCGAGTCCTTCGGTGACCGGGGCGCCCCACTCCCGCTCGACGTGCTCGCGGAAGGCGGGTTCTCCGCCGCCGGGTTCACCGCCGACGAAGATGCGCCGCAGCCCGAACTCCTTCGGGTCGCGCCCGCGCGCCCGCAGGTGCTCGGCGAGGTAGCGGGCGTAGGACGGCGTGGAGTGCAGGGCGGTGACGCCGAGGGTTTCCACGGCCTGCACGACCTTCTCGGAGGCCCCGGTGCCGATGGGCACGAAGGTCGAGCCGATGCGTTCGAACGCGTCGCGCACCGGGAGCCCACCGACGAACAGGGTGAGACCGGCGGCGTGCACGACGACGTCGTCGCTGGTGGCTCCCATCGTGCGGAAGGCGCGGGCGACCATCTCGGTCCAGGCCGACGCGTCTCGCCGGGTGACCCCCACCCAGCTGGGGGTGCCGGTGGTGCCGGTGGAGGCGTGCACCCGCACCACCTCGGTGAGGTCCGCCCCGGCGTGGCGGCCCAGCGGTGGTTGGGCGGCTTGCGAGTCGCGCAGCATCGGTTTGGTGGTGAACGGGAACTTCGCCAGGTCTTCCAGCGAGTCGAACGCCGCGGGGGTGATGCCGTGCTCGGCGAACCTCTCGGCGTAGAACGGGGATCGCGCGGGCAGTCCTTCCAGCTGGGCCCGGAGCAGTTCGAACACGGCGTCGCGGTCGTCGGGCGCTGCGAAGCTCGGCGTGACCAAGGTGATCCTCCGGTGACTAGGAGTCGTGGACGATGACGCCGCGGATGTTCTTGCCGTCGGCCATGTCCTGGTAGGCGTCGTTGATCTGCTCCAGCCGGTACTTGCGGGTGACCAGTTCGTCGAGCTTGAGGTCCCCGGAGCGGTAGAGCCCGAGGAGCCGCGGGATGTCGTGCAGCGGGTTGGAGTCGCCGAACAGGGCGCCGCGGATCTGGCGCTGGTAGCTGATGGTGTTGCCGGCGTGGACGTGCACGGTGTTCTCGCCGAGCTTGCCGACGGCGGTGATGGTGACCTTGCCGCCCTTGCCGACGACCTGCACGGCCGCGTTCACGACCTCCTCGGAGAGCACGCCGGGGGTGCAGATGGCGTGGTCGGCCAGCTGCCCCCAGGTGGTTTCCACGACGAACTCGTGCGCCGAGGCCGCGTCCGGGAAGGTGTGGGTGGCACCGAAGACCTTCGCCATGTCCCGCTTGAACTCCACCGGGTCGACCACCACGACGTTCTTCGCCCCGGCGAAACGCGCGCCCTGCACGGCGTTGCTGCCCACACCGCCCGACCCGTAGATCACCACCGTGTCCCCGGCGCGCACTCCGGCCGCATGCACCGCCGAACCCCAACCCGTGGGCACCCCGCAGCCGACGAGGGCGCCGATCTCGAAGGGGATGTCCTCGGCCAGCGGCACGCACGCCCACTCCGAGACCACCGCGCGCTGCGAGAAGGTGCCCAGGGTGCAGAAACCGCCCAGGTCCTCGCCATCGAGGTGGAACCGGAAGGTGCCGTCGAGGAACATGCCGGTGCCCGCGTTGAGGCCCTTCACGCACATGTTCTGGTGCCCGGTCGAGCACGGCCGGCACGCGCCGCAGGCGGGGATGTAGGAGCAGACGATGCGGTCGCCGGGTTGGACCCGCCGCACGTCCGGTCCGACGGATTCCACGATCCCGGCGCCTTCGTGCCCGCCGACGATCGGGAACCGCACGGGCGCATCGCCCTGGGTGATGTGGTCGTCGGAGTGGCACAACCCGGCGGCGTGGAACCGCACCCGCACCTCGTGCGAGCGGGGTTCGTCGAGGGTGAGCTCGGCGAGCTCCCAGCCGTGGTGCGGGCCGCGGGCGATGGCGGCGCGCGTGGTGGTGGTCTCGGTGACGGTCATGAGGTGACCCCCGTTTCCGGCCGTGCCGCACCGGGCACGTGCGGCAGCACCTCGGCACCGATCAGCGCGATCTGGTCGAGGTCGTGGACGTCGTAGATGTGCAGGTAGACGGTGTCGGCACCGATTCCGGCGAGTTCTGCGATCCGGTCGGTGAGGTGTTGCGGGGTGCCGATGGCGGCGTGGGTGCGCATGAACTCCGAGCCGATGACCTCGGCGCGCCGCTGGACGTCGGCGCTGGTGGTGCCGCAGGCGACCGGGAGCACCGCGGAGTGCCCGGCCTGGCCGGGATCGCGGCCGATCACCTCGCAGGCGCGGTCGAAGATCGCGTAGCGCTCCCGCAGGTCACCGCCGAGCGCCCCGTTGAACTCCGTGGCGTAGCGCGCGGCCAGGGCCGGGGTTCGCTTCGGCCCGGCGCCACCGATGATGATCGGAGGTCCCGGCCGCTGGGCGGGGCGCGGTGGCGTGCGGTTGTCGTCGATGCGGAAGTGCTCGCCGGCGAAGGAAAAACCTGGTTCGGCACCGGGTTCGGTGGCCCACAGGCCGGTGATGATGGCCAGCGCCTCGTCGAGCCGGTCGAAACGCTGCCCGGTGGCGGGGAATCCGAGTCCGAAGGCGTCGTGCTCCCTGCCGTACCAGCCGGTTCCGATGCCGAGCTCGATGCGTCCGCCGCTCATCTCGTCGACCGAGGCGACGATGGTGGCCAGCAGCCCCGGTGGTCGGAACGTGGCCGCGGTGACCAGCGATCCGAGGCGGACGCGGCTGGTGTCGCGGGCCAGTCCGCCCAGGGTCGTCCAGCAGTCGGTGGGCCGGTACTCGGGGTCGTGCGGGTCGACGCCGAGCAGGTGGTCGGAGCGGAAGAACGCCTCGAACCCGGCCCGCTCGGTGGCCAGCGCCAGCGCCAGGATGTCGGCGTAGCGGGCTCCGTGGCGGGGTTCCATGAGCACCCGCATCCGGACCCGGCCGGGCTCACGCGGTGCCACGGAACGCCACCGTCTTGACCTGCGTGTGCTCCAGCACGGCGTCGGCGCCCATCGTGCGGCCGAACCCGCTGCGCTTGTACCCGCCGAACGGCCCGCCGATGACACCGGCACCCAGCGCGGCGTTGACGGCGACCTGCCCGGCCTGCAGTCCTCTCGACATGCGCACGGCGCGCCCGACGTCCCTGGTCCACACCGAGGCGACCAGGCCGTAGTCGGTGCCGTTGGCGATGTCGAGGGCGTGCTGCTCGTCGTCGGCCGGGATGACCGACAGCACCGGCCCGAAGATCTCCTCCCGGGCGATGCGCATGTCCGGCCGCACCTGGTCGAACAGGGTCGGCTGCACGAAGTAGCCCTGGTCGAAGCCGTCGGGAACGCCGCCACCGGTGACGAGCTCGGCGCCTTCCTCCCGGCCGGAGTCGATGTAGCCCAGAACCCGTTCGCGCTGCTCGGCGCTGATCAGCGGGCCCATGCGGACCCGTGCGTGCCAGGGCCCGATGGTGACCGCGCGCATCTCCTCGGCGAGCCGGCGCACCACCTCGGCGTGCACCGAGCGCTGCACGACCACCCGTGACCCGGCGGCGCAGATCTGGCCGGTGTTGAGGGTGATGCCGTTGACGATCTGCGGGATCGCGGCGTCGAGGTCGGCGTCGTCGAAGATCACCTGCGGGGATTTGCCGCCCAGTTCCAGGTGCAGCGGCACCAGGTTTCGGGCGCAGGCGCTCATCACGGCCGATCCGGTATCCGGGGAGCCGGTGAAGCTCATCCGCCGGATCCCGGGATGGGCGGGGATCGCCGCGCCCGCTTCGGTGCCGTAGCCGGTGACGACGTTGACCACGCCGGGCGGGATCCCCGCCTCCAGCGCCAGCCGGGTTAGCAGCAGCGGGGTGAGCGGGGCGTCCTCGGCGGGTTTGACGACGATGGTGTTGCCCGCGGCGATGGCCGCGCCCACGTCGTTGACGAACATCGGGCCGGGCGCGTTCCAGGGGATGATGCTGCCCACGACGCCGTAGGGTTCGCGCAGCGTCAGCCCGATCGCGTCGGGCGTGTAGGTGGGCAGCGACAGGCCGGAGACCTTGTCGGCTTGGCCGGCGAGGAACTTCAGGATCCGCGCCATCGGCGGCGGGCCCCAGTGCGGCCGGCCGACCTCCTGGGATTCCAGCTGGTCGATCTCGGTCTCGTGCTGCTCGACGAGCCGCGCCCACGCGGTGATGAGTTCGCCGCGGGCGGTGGCGTTGGTGTCCCGCCAGGCGGGGAAGGCGGCTTCGGCGGCGCGCACGGCCCGGTCCACGTCGTCGGGGCCGCCGCGCGGGACGCGCGCGAGAACGGCGCCGGTGGCCGGGTTGCGGACCTCGATGGTCTCGCCGCCGGCGGCGGGGGCCCACTCGCCGCCGATGAGGTGGGCCTCGGGTGCGGGCAGCGGGGCGAGGGGGTCGGCTGGGGCAATCGTCATTGATCGGCTCCTAGCTGGTCACTGCTCGTGGACGACGACGCCGCGAATGTTCTTGCCGTCCAACATGTCCTGGTATCCCTGGTTGACGTCCTCGAGCCGGTACTTGCGGGTGATCAGCTCGTCGAGCTTGAGGTCTCCGGACTGGTAGAGGCCGAGCAGCCGGGGCACGTCGTGCAGCGGGTTGCAGCCGCCGAAGATGGCGCCCTGCACTCGCCGCTGGTAGCCGATGAACATCCCGGCGGGGGCGTCGATGCTGCCGTTGCCGACGGCGGTGATGGTGACCTGGCCGCTCTTGCCGACGACCTGCAGCGCCGAGTCGATGACCGCGTCGTGCAGCACGCCGACGGTGATGATGGCGTGGTCGGCCAGCTCGCCCCAGGTGGTTTCCACGACGAACTCGTGCGCCGAGGCCGCGTCCGGGAAGGTGTGCGTGGCACCGAAGACCTTCGCCATGTCCCGCTTGAACTCCACCGGATCGACCACCACCACGTTCTTCGCCCCGGCGAAACGCGCCCCCTGCACCGCGTTGCTGCCCACACCCCCAGCTCCGTAGATCACCACCGTGTCCCCGGCCCGCACCCCCGCCGCGTGCACCGCCGAACCCCAACCCGTGGGCACCCCGCAACTGACCAGGGCGGCGACTTCGAACGGGATCTCCTCGGCGATCCTGATGCAGGAGAACTCCGAGATCACCGCGCGCTCGGAGAAGGTGCCCAGCACGCACAGCCCGCCCAGGTCCTCGCCGTCGAGGTGGAACCGGAAGGTGCCGTCGGCGAACATGCCGGTGGAGGCGTTCTTCCCGGCGTCGCACAGGTTCTGGCGGCCGGTGGAGCAGTACCGGCAGGACCCGCAGGCCGGGATGAACGAGCACACCACGTGGTCGCCGACCGCGACGCGGGTCACGCCTTCGCCGACGGCCTCCACGATCCCGGCGCCTTCGTGCCCGCCGACCACGGGGAAGCGCATGAACGCGTCGCCCTTCTGGATGTGGTCGTCGGAGTGGCACAAGCCGGCGGCGTGGAACCGCACCCGCACCTCGTTGGCCTCGGGTTCGTCGAGCTCGACGTCCGTGATCTCCCACGGCCGTCCGGGTTCCCGGCAGATGGCGGCACGCGTGGTCATGCTCATGTGGGCCCCGTTCCTCGGTGATCGGCACGACGCATCCGCGCGGGGAGGAGACTTCGCGATCCCGGGCCTGTCCGGGAGTGATCGCGCTCACCCGCGACATCACCCACGATGCCCCGTTGCACCAGCACCGAGCGAGACCGGTTCCGCGTCGCGGAAAGCCCACCACCGCAACGAACCTCGATCTCCGAGCGGCGGCCTCCGGGCTCAGCTCTGGGTCGGGTCGACGTATTCGGCGTTGCGGTCCACCGAGAGGTAGATGTCGTGGGCGACGGGGTTGCGCATCTCCTCGGCCAGGTGGCCCAGCAGGCCGGCGGCCCGGGCGAGCAGGGCGTAGCCGCGCAGCAGTTCCACCGGCAGGCCGAGGTCGGCCAGGGCGGCACCGCAGACGCCCGCGCCGTTGAGGGGCAACCGGCGGCCGAGCTCGTCGGGGGCGACCGCGCCGATCGCCTCGAACAGGGCGAGGTGCGGGCCGTGCGTGCCGGATTCGAGGGCGATGCGGATCAGCACCGGGGTGCGGGGGTCCTCGATCTTGTGCACCGGGTGGCCCAGGCCCGGTACGAGCTGGTCGCGTTCGCGGCGCTGGCGGATCGCCTTGCGGGCGAGGTCGTTCCAGTCCTCCCGGGTCTCCGGGGTGTCGTTGTCGGCGAGGGTGTCGGCCAGGAACCGGGCGGTGTCCTCGGTGACGCCGAGGAAGCGGGACCCGCCGCCGAGCAGGCCCGCGGCCATCGCGCCCTGGATGGACTCCGGGGCCGACAGCAGGGTCAGCCGGGAGGCGATGGCCGTCGGGGTGAAGCCGTGGTCGTCCAGCGCCACCAGCACCGCCTCGAACACCCGCAGCTGCCCCGCAGTGGGCCTGCGCTGCGCGGTGAGCTGGAACGCGAGCTCGCCGAAGGAGATCGTGCCCATCAGGTCGGCGGCGAGGTCCTGTCCGAGGAGGGTGATCGTGGTCGGGTCCGAGGTGCCGATCGAAGTGGGAGAACGCGGTTGTTCGACGCTCACGCCGCCTGCTCCTGGTTCGCTCGGGGCTGCTGACGGGTTCGAGGCTGGCACGTCGAATGCGCGGCGGGACCTACTCGCTCAGCCACCTGCGGATCTCGGCGCCGTGCTGGTCCAGCCCCGGGGGCGGCAGCACGTGCCGGGGCGGTGTGTCGCTGAAACCGATCGGGTTGCGGATCATCGGGACCGCCTGGTCCCCCTCACCGACCCGCACCACCGGGTCCAGGCCGAGTTCGGCGGCCAGCGACACTCCCCCGTCGACGGTGTTGATCGGTCCGCACGCCACGCCCGCGCGGCTGAGCGCGCGCCACCACTCCAGCGCGGGGCGCTGCCTGAGCGCGGCCTCCAGCAGCGGCCGCAGCTGCTCCCGGTTGCGGGTGCGGTCGTCGTTGTGCCGGAACCGGTCGTCGTCGACCAGCTCGTCGAGGCCGAGCACCGAGCACAGCGCGGCGAACTGGCGGTCGTTGCCCGCGATGACGATCAGGTCGTCGTCGGCGGTCGGCAGCGGCTCGTACGGGAACAGGCTCGGGTGGGCGTTGCCCATGCGGTGCGGCACGGTGTCACCCGCGACGTAGCCGGTGCTGTGGTTGACCAGGCCGGACAACGCCGAGGACAGCAGGTTCACCTCGACGTGCTGGCCGCTGCCGCTGGTGCCCGGTGGTGCAGCGCCGACAGCACACCGATGGCCGCGTGCATGCCGGTCATGATGTCGAACACCGAGATCCCCGAGCGGTACGGCGGTCCGCCGGGATCGCCGGTGAGGCTCATCAGCCCGGACATGGCCTGCACCAGCAGGTCGTAGCCGGCCAGGCCCGCGCCCTCGTGCGTGCCGAAACCGCTGATCGAGGCGTAGACCAGGCCGGGGTTGGCCGCCGAGGCGGACTCGTAGTCCAGGCCGAACCGGGCCAGCCCGCCGGGCCGGAAGTTCTCGATCAGCACATCGGCCCGCCGGGCCAGTTCCCGCGCCGCGTCGAGGTCGTCGGGGTCGTGGAGGTCGAGCGCGATGGAGCGCTTGTTGCGGTTGATCGCCATGTAGTAGGTCGACACGCCGTCGCGTTCCGGCGGCATCCACGTGCGGGTGTCGTCCCCGCCCGGGCTCTCCACCTTGACCACCTCGGCGCCCAGGTTCGCCAGCAGCATCGTGGCGTACGGCCCGGCGAGGATCCGGGAGAAGTCCGCCACCAGCAGCCCGGACAGCGGGCCCGGGGCGGAGTCGGTGCTGTCGGTTTGCTGGTCGTCCACGAACATCACCTCGAGCGGTCCGCACCCGACCCTGGTCGCATTTCGCCGTCGAGTCAAGGTCTTTCACGCACCCGGGGCTCGATGCGGCGGTCTTCCCGGTGGATTCGCCTCAGATCTCGACGGTGCCGTCGATGCAGGTGACCGTGCTCCCGCCCACCCAGATCGCGCCCTCGTCGTCGGTGTCGATCCGGACCTCCCCGGCGCGGCCCAGAGCGGTTCCCTGCCGGGTCGTGTACGGCGCGGTCGTCCGGCCCGAGCTCAGCAGCCACTGCGCCAGCGACGCGTTGAGGCTGCCGGTCACGGGGTCCTCCACGCAGCCGCCTCCGCCCAGGGGCGCGAACGCGCGCACCTCGAACCTGGCGGGCCCGTCGGCCCGGTGGGGCCCGGCCACCCCGATCTTCCAGTCGTCCCGGTAGGACGGCGTCAGCGCGAGCACGGCCTCGGCGTCGGCGAGCAGCACCGCGACCCACCCGGGGCCGTTGTCCGCCCACTGCGCGTCGACGATCTGGGCTCGGTCGATGCCCAGGGCGGCGGCGACCTGCTCCAGCACCTCGGGTTCGACCGGCCCGGACCGCACCAGCGCAGGGGCGGCGAAGGCCAGACCGTCGCGGGTGCGCCGGACCGTCACCAGCCCGGCACCGCACTCCTGGACCACCGTCTCGCGCTCACCGTGCAGCACCTGCCACGCGTGGCAGGTGCCCAGCGTCGGGTGTCCGGCGAAGGGCAGTTCCTCGGAGGGGGTGAAGATCCGCACCCGGTAGTCGGCGTCCCGGCTCGTCGCGGGCAGCACGAAGGTCGTCTCCGACAGGTTCGTCCACGCCGCGAACCGTTGCATCGCCTCGTCCGACATGCCCTCCGCGTCGAGCACGACGGCGACCGGGTTGCCGTAGTAGGGGGTGTCGGTGAACACGTCGACCTGCTGGAACCTGCGCATGGGCGCAAACCTTAGCGGCCCGCTCACGCGTGAGGCATATGACGTCGCGGAATAGCGCCCGGGCGCGAGGTTGTGCTCGGCATGCGTGTTGTGGGTCTCACCGAGTTCGGCGGTCCGGAAGTGCTGGGGATCCACGACGTGCCCGAGCGGCACGCCGGTCCTCGTCCGGGACCACTGGCAGGAGCGCGACGAGCTCGACGCGCTCCGGCAGCAGGTCGAGGACGGTGCGCTGACGCCGCGCGTCGCCGACACCTACCCGGCCGAGCGGGGTGCGAAGCGCACCGCCGTCTCGAAGCCGGAGGCACCCGGGGCCGGCTCGGCATCCGGTTCTGATGGCGCGCGGAGGCCGGGCTCAGCACGCGGTCTCCGCTGCCAGCTCCTCCCACAACTCCTCGGGCACGGGCGCGTTCAGCGATTCGGCGTTGCGCCGGACCTCCTCGGGGGAGCGAGCGCCGAGCACGACCGATGCCACCGCCGGATGCCGGGCCACGAACGCGATCGCCGCCTGCGGAAGGGAAACACCGCGTCGTCGGCAGATCTCGACCAGCCGCTCCGCTCTGGCGACCAGCTCCGGGGGCGCGGGCCGGTAGTCGTAGACGGGCTGCGCTGCCGGGGCATCGGTGGCCAGCAGGCCGCCGTTGAACACCCCTGCGGCCAGCACCGGAACGCCCCGCCCGGCGCACTCGGCCAGCAGCGGCTCACCGCTGTGATCCAGCAGCGTGTACCGGCCGGCGAGCATGACCGCGTCCACATCGGTCTCGACCACGAAGCGGCGCAGCATCGGCCACTGGTTCATCCCGGCACCGATGGCACCGACCACGCCCTGCTCCCGCAGCGCGTGCAGGGCCGGGTAGGCCTCGTCCACGGCTTGCTGCCAGTGCTCGTCCGGGTCGTGCAGCAGCACCAGGTCGACGCGCTCGAGTCCCAGCCGCTGCAGGCTGGATTCGAGGGACCGGCGGACGCCGTCGGCGCTGAAGTCCCAGCGGCGGGCGAAGTCCGCGGGCACCGCGAACCCGCCCGGCACGTCCTGGGCGCGGTCCGGGTTCGGGACCGGTTCCAGCAGCCTGCCGACCTTGGTCGACACCGCGAACTGCTCGCGGGGCCGCGCGGCGAGGGCCGCGCCGAGCCTGCGTTCGGCCAAACCCAGCCCGTAGTGCGGTGCGGTGTCGAAATAGCGCACGCCCGACTCCCAGGCCGCGTCCACCGTCGCCGACGCCGCCTCATCGGACACCTCGCGGTAGAGGTTGCCGATCACCGCACCACCGAACCCCAGGGCGCTCACCCGCACCCCGGAGCCGCCCAGGACCGTCACTTCCGCAACCGCAGGCCCTGCATGCCGCCGTCGACGGCCAGCGACGTTCCCGTCGTCGCCCCGGCCGAAGGACCGGCCAGGTAGGCCACCGCCGCGGCGACCTCGTCGGCGGAGACCAGCCGGCCGGAGGGCTGCCGGGCGTTGAGCGCCGCCAGTTCCGCGGCCGGGTCGTCGGCCACCGATAACAACCGGCGCACCCACGGCGTGTCGGCGGTGCCCGGGTTCACACAGTTCACCCGGATCCCCTCGGCGATGTGGTCGGCCGCCATCGCCTGCGTCAACGACAGGACAGCGCCCTTGCTGGCGCTGTAGAGCGCGCGATCCGGCAGGCCCGCCGTCGCCGCGATCGAGCAGGTGTTCACGATCGACGCGGCCGACGACCTGCGCAGGTGCGGCAGCGCGGCGCGGGACGTGCGCACGATGCCCAGCACGTTGACGTCCAGGACGGTGCGCCACTCGTCGTAGGAGTTGGTCTCCACCGTGCCCTGCGCGCCGATGCCCGCGTTGTTGACCAGCACGTCCAGACCGCCGTGGCGTTCGGTGGCCTCCTCCACCGCCGCGCGCACCGCGTCCTCGTCCGTGACGTCGCACTTCAGCCCCACGACTCCGGCCGGAACCCCGCCCGGGTCCAGGTCCAGCGCCGCGACCTTGGCACCGCGGTCGGCCAACATGCGCGCCACCGCCAGACCGATGCCCGAACCGCCGCCGGTCACCACCGCCGCCAGCCCGTCGAACTCCCCTGCGCTCACCGGTCAGCTCCTTCGCTCGCCGAGATCCTGCACGAGGATTAGCAGCCCGAACGCGGCGGCAACAAGGCGTCGTGGCCAGGTCCCGGCTGCTCGTAGGTCGAGGCCAGGACCTCTCCCTCGACGACCACGACCTGGGTGCGCTCGAACCACGGGAACTCCGTGGAGCTCCCCGGTGGTGGATCGGAGTCGCGCATGAGTCTTCCCGGTGATCAGTTCGTCGGTCGGGCGAAGCACACCTTAGCGCGCCACATCTGTGGATTCACCGCCGTCCACCGCGAATTCGCGCTCCTGGAGGGGTTTCCGGATTTTGTCCACTGTGGTCAGAGCGTCAGGCGGAGGACCACGTGCACAGCGTCCCCACCACCGGTGTGCCGCCCCGCACGGTGCAGGTGCTGTGGCCGTCCTCCGGGACCTCGCCCGCCACGGAGGCGTTCCTGCACCTGCTGCGGGAGGACACCGGTGGGGGGCTGGCCGCGCCGTAGGTCGCCTCAGGCGGGCGCCGCGACCGGCTCCGCGGGCTGCACGACCTCGCGTGGCGGGGCGAGCAGGGTGGCCACCGCCAGCGCGCCGAGTGCGGTCAGCCCAGCGATCCCCCAGAGCACGAGCTGCCAGGCGTCGGTCAGCTGCGCGGCCTGGTGAGCTCCGGCGAGCTCTCCGGTGGCCACCCGGTCGGCCTGCTCTCCGCCGAGCCTGCTGGTCAGCACCGTGATCAGCACCGAGCCGAACAGCGCCATCACCAGCGTTTGGGTGCCTCCCCGCACCGTGTTGAGCAATCCGGCTGCCATGCCGGTGCGGGAGCGGTCCACCTGGTTCATCGCCTGCGCGTCGATCAACCCGGTGGCCAGGCCGATCCCGATGCCGACCGTCAGCAGCGGGCCGAGCAGTTCGGCTCCCCCGATCCCGGGGTGCAGCCGGGTCAGCCACGCGTTGCCGATCGCGATCAGCAGCAGACCGCCGGTGATGAGCATCCGTGGTGAGACGCCCCGGTTGACCAGGCGGCTGGTGAGGATCGGCAGGGCCAGCGTCGGTGCGGTGGAGAACAGCATGACCAGACCGGAGTCCCGGGCCGACATCGCGCTCGCGCCCTGCAGGTAGGTCGGCAGGAACGACATCATGCCGCCGAAGCCCAGCACCATCACCACCCCGGCCAGCAGCCAGCCCACGAACCGCCGGTTGCCCAGCAACGTCAGGTCCAGCACCGGGTTCGCGCTGCGCCGCTCGGCGGCCGCGAAGACGCCGAGGAACCCCGCTCCGGCCGCGAGCAGACCGAGCACCAGCGGGCTGGTCCACCCCGCCCGGGAGCTCTGGGTGATCGCGAACATGATCGAGGCGAGCCCGGCGATGAAGCTCACCGCGCCGAGCCAGTCCACCCGGGCGCGCCGCTGGGCGCGGGACTCGGCCATCGCGACGGTGCCTGCCAGCAGGAGCAATCCGGTGACGGCGAACGCGCCGAAGGTGGCGCGCCAGCCGAGCGCGCCGACCAGCCAGCCCGCCAGCGTCGGGCCGATCGCCATGCCCACGCCGGCGGTCGTGCCCATCGCGGCGAACGCCTTGGTCCGCTCGCCGCCGGTGAAGGTGGAGGCGAGGATCGCGCCGCCACCGGCCATCACCCCGGCCGCTCCGACGCCGGTGACGGTGCGCGCCACGTCCAGCAGCAGCACGTGGGGCGTGAGCGCGGCGACGAGGCTGCCCAGCGCGTAGGTCGCGGCGCCGAGGCGGTAGATCCGCCTGCGGCCGAAGAGGTCCCCGGTGGACCCGGCGACCAGCATGAACGACGACGCGGTGAGGAAGTAGCCGGTCACGACCCACTGCAGCGCGCCGCCGGAGGCGCCGAGGGCGGCCCCGATCTGCGGCAGCGCGACCGTCGTTCCCGACATCGACATCGGCAGCGCCAGGTAGCCGAGCAGCACGACCGCCAGCGTCAACTTGTTCTTCACGGTTCGGTGACCTTCCCGCTCAGACGTCGTACGGTTCGGCGGTTTTGGCGTTGCGCAGCGCGCGCGCCCACCAGGTGAGCTGGTTGAGCGTTCCCTTGGCCGCGGCGTTGCAGCCCTCGTCGACGGGCCGGCCGTGGGCGTCGAAGCGGTCCCAGGCGTTGTGGAAGCTGACGCTGTCGCGCACCGTGACGGTGTGCAGCTCGGCGAAGACCAACCGCAGCTGCTCGACGGCGCGCAGGCCACCACCCATGCCGCCGTAGGAGACGAAGCCGACCGGCTTCGCCCGCCACTGCTCGCGGTAGAGGTCGATCGCGTTCTTCAGCGCTGCGGGGAAGCTGTGGTTGTACTCGGGGGTGACCACGACGTAGGCGTCGGCGCGCTCCAGTCGCTCGCCCAGCTGGCTGACGTGCGCGTCCGGGGCGGCGCCGAAGTCGATGACGGTGGGCAGCGGGATCTCGGCGAGGTCGATGACGTCGACCTCCAGCCCGTCGAACTGCCGGGCCTGCTCGGCGAACCAGTCGGCCACGGTCGGCCCGAAGCGGCCTTCGCGGTTGCTCCCGATGATCACGGCGAGGCGCAGTGCGGACATCTTCACTCCTGGGGAATCGGTGTGCTCGAACCTGACGAGTGGTAAAGTACAACATGTAATGCACTTACTGCAATGCTCGTTGTACTTATTTCCGGGAGTGTGCTTTGAGCAGCGACAACGCCACCGCGCGCGGACCCGAGAAGCGTCGGGCGGTCCTCGAAGGAGCCCGCGAGGTGTTCGGCCGGGACGGCTACACGCGCGCCAGCATCGGTGCGATCGCCAAGGCCGCCGACGTGTCGACCCGCACCATCTACAACCACTTCCAGGACAAGGAGGAGCTGTTCCGCACGGTGATCCTGGAGAGCGCGGAGCAGGTCCGCGAGGTCCAGCTGGGCGACCTGGACCGGAACCTGGGCAAGATCGTCGACCTGGAATCAGACCTCATCGCGCTGGGTCTGGCGTTCACCACGGTGATGCCCCGGTTCAGCGCGCACTTCGCGCTGGTGCGCCAGATCCACGCCGAGGTCGGGCACATCCCGGTCGACGTGCTGCGCGCGTGGCAGGAAACGGGCCCCGAGCAGGTGCAGGCCGACCTGGCGCACCGCTTGGCGGGCTTGGCCGAGCACGGGCTGCTCGACGTCCAGGACGCCAAGCGGGCGGGGGGGGCACTAGGGACGGGGGGGGGGGGCGCCGGGGGGAACCCGCGCTACTTCGGGGCGGTCCCACTCGACGACGCCGAGCGCGAGGAGATCGTCACGGCCGGTGTCAAGACGTTCCTGCGCGCCTACCGTCCGCAGTAGACGGTCACTCCAGTCCGCGGTGGATGGTGCGGCCGTCGTCGTCGAGCAGGCGCTCGAACCCGCCTCGGGCGCGGGAGCGCGGCGCCGCACCGGCTCGGCTCGGCGGAGTGGTCAAGACCCGGTGCACCAGGCGGGCGGCCGTGCGGGCGGTGCGGGAGTCGATGTCCAGGTCCGGGTTGAGCTCGGCGACGTCGCACAGCGCGAGCTTGCTGCTGGCGGCGACCCGGCTGCAGGCGTGCTCGATGATCTCCACCGGAACCCCGAACGCGGCCGGGGCGCTCACCCCCGGTGCCACCGACGCCGGCAGCACGTCCAGGTCGATGGTCAGGTGGACCAGGTCGCAGGTGTCGAGGAAGTCGTCCAGGAAGTCGTCGACCAGCGGCCGGTCGAGCACGCCGCAGCGGTCGTCGGTGAGGTACTGGACGCCGAGCTCATCGGCGGTGGCGAACAGCCCGGCGGTGTTGCTCGGCTGGCTGATGCCCAGCACCGCGTAGCGGAAGTCCGCTCCCCTGACCCGTTCTCGCTCGGCCATCTGCCGGAACGGGGTTCCCGAGCTCGGGGTCTCGTCTGCGCGCAGGTCGAAGTGCGCGTCGAGGTTGAGCACCCCGATGCGGGCGCCCTGCGCCACCTGCGCGGCGTGCACCAGCCCCAGGTAGCTGCCGAAGGCCACCTCGTGCCCGCCGCCGAAGACCACCGGCAGCTGCCCGGCGTCGATCAGACCGGTCACCACGCGCCCGAGCTCGTGCTGACCGGACTCCAGGTCTCCTCCGGTGACCTCGACGTCGCCTGCGTCGAAGGCCGATCGCGGGGCGGGCAGCGCCATCGAGGCCAGGGCACCGCGCAGCGCATCGGGCCCGTTGGCGGCCCCCTGGCGGCCCTTGTTGCGGCGAACTCCTTCGTCGCTGCGGAACCCCACGAAGGCGCAACCGCCCGGTCCGCCGGTGCCGTCCCACCGGTGCACGACGTGGTGCCAGCGGAGGTGCTCGGCGCCGGGACCGTCGTCGCGACCGGTCCACACCGGCACCGACCTGCTCGCGGTTCCCTGCATGGCCACATCTCCGTTCATCGTGAGTCGTTCGTGGTCCGGGCGCCCCGGGCGGGGCTCGTGCCGCAACCGCCCGGGGCGCCCGAGTCTGGTCAGCCGTGCAGCGTCGGGACGTGGATCCCGCGCTCGCGCGCGACCGAAGCGGCGTGCTCGTACCCGGCGTCGGTGTGGCGCAGCACGCCCATCGCCGGGTCGTTGGTCAGCACGCGGGCGAGCTTCTGCGCGGCGAGGTCGGTCCCGTCGGCGATGCAGACCTGACCGGCGTGCATCGAGCGGCCCATGCCGACACCACCGCCGTGGTGCAGCGACACCCAGGACGCGCCGGAGGAGGTGTTGACCAGCGCGTTGAGCAGCGGCCAGTCGGCGACCGCGTCGGAACCGTCGGCCATCGCCTCGGTTTCGCGGTACGGCGAGGCGACCGAGCCCGAGTCCAGGTGGTCGCGGCCGATGGCCACCGGGGCCGACAGCTCGCCGGAGGCGACCATCTCGTTGAACTTCAGCCCGGCGAGGTGGCGTTCGCCGTAGCCCAGCCAGCAGATCCGCGCCGGCAGGCCCTCGAACTGCACGCGCTCGCCGGCCATCGTGATCCACCGGCGCAGGTGGTCGTTGTCCGGGAAGAGCTCCAGGATCGCCTTGTCGGTGGCGGCGATGTCGGCCGGGTCACCGGAGAGCGCGGCCCACCGGAACGGGCCGAGGCCCTCCTCGAACAGCGGGCGGATGTGGGCGGGCACGAACCCGGGGAAGTCGAAAGCCCGGTCGTAGCCGGCCTTGCGGGCTTCGTCGCGGATCGAGTTGCCGTAGTCGAAGACCTCGACGCCCTTGTCGAGGAAGCCGACCATCGCCTCCACGTGGCGGGCCATGCTGGCGCGAGCGCGCTCGGTGAACCCGGCCGGGTCGCGCTGCGCCTCGGCCTGCCAGTCGTCGAGTTCGACGCCCAGCGGCAGGTAGGACAGCGGGTCGTGGGCGGAGGTCTGGTCGGTGACGATGTCGATGGGCGCGTCCATCGCCAGCAGCTGCGGGAAGATCTCGGCGGCGTTGCCGCGCAGCCCGATCGACAGCGGTTCGCGCGCGTCGCGGGCGCGGCGGGCGAGTTCGAGCGCCTGCGCGACGTCGACGGCATCGACGTCGAGGTAGCGGTGGTCGATGCGGCGCTGGATGCGCTGGGGGTCGACGTCCACGCAGATCGCCACGCCGTCGTTCATCGTCACCGCCAGCGGCTGGGCGCCGCCCATGCCGCCGAGACCGGCGGTCAGCGTGATCGTGCCGGCCAGGCTCCCGCCGAACTTCTTGCGCGCCACGGCGCCGAAGGTCTCGTAGGTGCCCTGCAGGATCCCCTGGCTGCCGATGTAGATCCAGGAACCGGCGGTCATCTGGCCGTACATCATCAGGCCCTCGGCCTCCAGCCGCCGGAACTCCTCCCAGTTGGCCCAGTCGCCCACCAGGTTCGAGTTCGCGATCAGCACCCGCGGCGCCCACTCGTGGGTGCGCAGCACGCCCACCGGTTTGCCGGACTGCACCAGGAGGGTCTGGTCGTCCTCCAGCGTCCGCAGCGCGTCGACGATCGAGTCGAAGGCGGCCCAGTTGCGCGCGGCCTTGCCGGTCCCGCCGTACACGACGAGGGCGTCCGGGTCCTCGGCGACCTCGGGGTCGAGGTTGTTCATCAACATCCGCAGCGCGCCCTCCTGCTGCCACCCGAGGCAGCTGGGGGTCGTGCCGCGAGGAGCGCTGACGGGCCGGGCGCCTGCGGTCGGGTGAACGCTGGTCATAGGGGAACTCCGAGGTCGAAGCGAACTGTTGACCACGTCATGCAATCCCGGTGCCGGATCGGCGGCCAAGGCGCAACGGCGAGATTCTCGGATCCGAGACCGGTCGCGACCGGCCTGCCGCGATGTGTGGTCCACACCGGATAAGCTGGTCGTCCGCTCTCGGAATGATCGACGAATGGAACGGGTGATCCGCGTGGCCATCGACGCGCTCGACGTCGCCGCGCTGTTCGGTGCCAGCCGCCGCGAATCGGCGCCCGCCTACCGCCGTCTCAAGAACGTCATCACCGAGCAGATCGGCACCGGGCGGTGGTCCGAGGGCGAGCTGCTGCCGTCGGAGAACCAGCTCGTGGAGTCGTTGGGGTTGTCGCGGATGACGATCAACCGGGCGCTGCGGGAGTTGAGCTCCGACGGGCTCCTGGTGCGGATGCCCGGTGTGGGGACGTTCGTGGCCGAGCGCAAGAGCAGCTCGGCGCTCTACGGGGTGCGCAACATCGCCGAGGAGGTCAGCCGCCGCGGGCGCAGGCACCGCACGGACGTCGTGTTCGTGCGCGAGGAACCCGCGGACCGGCGCGCGCACCGGATGTTCGGCATCGCCGAGGGCGATCCGATCTTCCACTCGCGCGTGGTCCACTTCGAGGACGACAACGCGATCCAGCTCGAAGACCGCCACGTCCACCCCGAGCTCGCCCCGGAGTACCTGCAGCAGGACTTCACCGCGCGCACGCCCAACGACTACCTCTCGCGGATAGCGCCGCTGGGCAAGGGCGAGCACATCGTCGAGGCGGTGCTGGGCACCGCCGAGGACTGCGCCCTGCTCGGCATCGCCGAGGCCGAGCCGTGCCTGCTCATCCACCGCCGGACGTGGTCGGAGGGGCAGCTGGTCAGCGCTGCCCGGCTGCTGCACCCCGGATCGCGCTTCCGCCTGGAAGGCACCTTCGACTCGATGTGAGCCCGGAGCTCAGGCCGCGGGCGCGCGGCCGTGCAGGCTGGTCGTGAGCTTGGCCGCTCCCCTGCGCAGGATCTCGCCGACCTCCTGCGGGTCGCGGTCACCGCTGCGCCGCGACCAGGTGGTGCTCAGCGCCGCCACCGGCCTGCCCGCGTGGTCGTAGGCGGCCACCCCGACCGACCGCAGTCCCTGCGAGACGAGCTCGACCTCCTCCGACCAGCCGCGACGCCGGTCCTGGTCGAGGATCCGCTGCAGGTCGCGCAGGCAGCGCGGGCCGCCGCCGGTGCGGGTGACGAAGGCCCCGGGGCGGGCGAACAGGGCTGCGAGCTGGGCGTCGGAGGTGCCGGCCAGCAGCGCCCGGCCGTTGGCGGTCAGGTGGGAGGGCAGCCGGACCCCGACGTCGGTGATGAGCGCGACATCGGCGGACGGGCCCGAGGACGGTCGCTGCTTGAGCAGGTACACGGTCTCGGCCCCGTGCAGGACGCCGAGGTGCACCGTCTGCCCGAGGCTGCGGGCCAGGCGTTCCAGGATCGGCTGGGCGAGCCGTTCCAGCGGGTCCTGCCGCAGGTAGGCCGACCCGATCTCGAACGAGGAGACGCCGAGGCCGTAGGCCTTCTCGCTGGGCACGTAGACGACGAAACCGCGGTCTTCCAGCACCGACAGGATGTGGTAGACCGACGAGCGCGGCAGCCCGAGGTCGCGGGCCAGCGCTGAGGCGCGCACGGGACCGGGCCGCTGGGCGAGCCGGACCAGGATGTCCAGCGCGCGCCCCACGGCCGGCGAGGTGCTGGATTCCTTGCTCATGGATCTGCCGTCACCCCCTTGACGTAAATGTATATACAGCACTATACCTATCGCGTCGTTCGTGAGCGTGTTGCGCGGTACAGGCCGATGGACGCTCCGGACCCACCCCAATCCAGCCGCCAGCTAAGGGAACAATGACGTTCCCGAGGGAGGACATGGTGAAAGAACGCACGGCGGCGCTGAGTCGAGGCCTCAACGCACGGCACATCCGCTTCATCGCGCTCGGCTCGGCCATCGGCACCGGGCTGTTCTACGGATCTTCGGAATCCATCAGCCAAGCGGGGCCGTCAGTGCTGCTGGCATACCTGATCGGCGGCGCCGCGGTGTTCATGGTGCTCCGCGCGCTCGGCGAGATGGCCGCCGACGATCCGGTGCCCGGATCGTTCGGCGAGTACGCGAGCAGGCACCTGGGCAGGCTGCCCGGGTTCCTGACCGGGTGGACCTACGCCTTCGAGATGATCATCGTCTGCATCGCCGACGTCACCGCGCTCGGCGTGTACATGGGCTTCTGGTTCCCCGACGTGCCCAGGTGGATCTGGGTGCTGGCGACGTTGTTCATCATCGGCGCGGCCAACCTGCTCAGCGTCAAGGTGTTCGGCGAGCTCGAGTTCTGGTTCTCCATCGCCAAGGTCGGCGCGATCATCGCGATGATCCTCGGCGGCATCGCGGTGCTGGTCTTCGGGTTCACCGGCGACCACGGCGCGGGCGTGAGCAACCTGTGGTCGCACGGCGGGTTCTTCCCGATGGGCTTGGAGGGCTTCGTGCTCTCGTTCGCGGTCGTGATGTTCGCCTTCGGCGGCACCGAGATCATCGGCGTCAGCGCCGGTGAGGCCGCCGACCCGCAGAAGACGATCCCGCGCGCGGTCAACACCGTTCCGGTGCGCGTGCTGCTGTTCTACGTGCTGACCCTCGCGGTGATCATGTCGATCGCCCCGTGGCAGACCATCGGGTCCTCCGGCAGCCCCTTCGTGCAGATCTTCGAGGGGCTCGGGCTGACCTCGGCGGCGGCCGTGCTCAACGTCGTGGTCATCACGGCCGCGCTGTCGGCGATCAACAGCGACATCTTCGGCGCGGGCCGGATGCTCTACGGCATGGCCCAGCGCGGTCAGGCCCCGGCCGTCATGCGGCAGGTCTCGCGCAACGGCGTCCCGTGGATGACGGTGGTCATCATGACCGCCGCGCTGCTGGTCGGGGTGGTGCTCAACTACCTGATCCCGGAGAACGTCTTCGAGATCATCGCCTCGATCGCCACCTTCGCGACCGTGTGGGTGTGGCTGATGATCGCGCTCTCGCAGTACCGGGCGCGCCGGGCGATGAGCCCGGATCGGGTGGCCGCGCTGCGGTTCCCCGCACCCTTCTGGCCCTACGCCCAGATCATCACGATCGCCTTCCTGGTGTTCGTGTTCGCCGTTCTGGCCTTCTCGGCCGACACGCGGGTCGCGCTCTACGTCGGGGCGGCGTGGATCGCGCTGCTCTCGCTCGTGTACTGGCTCCGCATCCGCAACACCGCCGAGGACAGCGCCTTGGACGACCACCAGCTCGGTTCCCCTTCCGGAACCAGCGTTCGCTGAAGCGGTTGCCGTCCGCCTCACGGCAACCGCACCTCGTTGCCCGCCGAGGCACCACAGCAGTGGTGCCTCGGCGGGAGCGATCCGCCTCGGCGCTCCCTCGCGCCGAGGATCCACCCTCGTGAGAAAGAAGGTTCGCGCATGAGCGCGCAGTACACGACCGGAACCGCACCGCAGCACTCCACCTCGCCCGTCCAGGTCGGCGTGGGCGCGGTCAGCGCGATCGACCTGGTGCGCGTGGCGCGCGACGGTGCCGCCGTGGAGCTCACCGCCGAGGCGCTGGAGGCCATCGGGGCCAGCCGCGTCCGCATCGAGAGCCTGGCCGAGGAACCCAAGCCCGTCTACGGCGTGTCCACCGGCTTCGGCGCCCTGGCCACCCGGCACATCCCGACCGAGTTGCGCCAGCAGCTGCAGAAGAGCCTCGTGCGCTCGCACGCCGCCGGGACCGGGTCCGAAGTGGAGCGCGAGGTCGTCCGCTCGCTGATGCTGCTGCGGCTGTCCACCTTGGCCACCGGCCGCACCGGCGTCCGCCCGGAGGTCGCCACCACCTACGCCGCGCTGCTGTCGGCCGGGATCACCCCGATCGTCCACGAGTACGGCAGTCTGGGCTGCTCCGGCGACCTGGCCCCGCTCGCGCACGTCGCGCTGGCGCTGATGGGCGAGGGCACCGTCCGCGACGCCGAGGGCCGGTCGATGCCGGCCGCGCAGGCCCTGGCCGCGGCGAACATCGCCCCGGTGGAGCTCGCCGAGAAGGAGGGCCTCGCGCTCATCAACGGCACCGACGGCATGCTCGGACAGCTCGTGCTGGCCTGCCGCGACCTGCGCAACCTGCTGCGCCTGGCCGACATCACCGCCGCGATGAGCGTGGAAGCCCAGCTGGGCACCGATCGCGTCTTCGCCGCCGACCTGCAGCAACTGCGCCCGCACCGGGGCCAGGCCGACGCGGCGGCCAACATGCGGCTGCTGCTGGCCGACTCCGGGATCGTGGCCAGCCACGCCGGCCCGGACTGCACCCGCGTCCAAGACGCCTACTCGCTGCGCTGCGCTCCGCAGGTGGCCGGCGGCGCCCGCGACACCCTCGCCCACGCCGAATCGGTGGCCGACACCGAGCTGGCCAGCGCGGTGGACAACCCCGTGGTCACCCCCGACGGCCGCGTGGAGTCCAACGGCAACTTCCACGGCGCACCCGTGGCCTACGTGCTGGACTTCCTCGCCATCGTCGCCGCCGACCTGGCCAGCATCAGCGAGCGCCGGACCGACCGGTTCCTGGACCCGGCCCGCAACCACGGCCTCACGGCGTTCCTGGCCGACGACCCGGGCGTCGACAGCGGGCACATGATCGCCCAGTACACCCAGGCCGCCATCGTCTCCGAGCTCAAGCGCCTGGCGGTGCCCGCCAGCGCCGACTCCATCCCGTCCTCGGCGATGCAGGAGGACCACGTCTCGATGGGCTGGTCGGCGGCCCGCAAGCTGCGCCGCGCCGTGGACGGCCTCACCCGCGTGCTGGCGGTCGAAGCGCTGACCGCGGCCCGCGCGCTGGACATGCGCGAGCCGCTGCAGCCCTCCCCCGCCACCGCGGCGGTGCGCGACCGCATCCGCCGCGAGGTCGCCGGTCCCGGCACCGACCGCCACCTGGCCCCCGAGATCGAGGCCGCCGTCGAGCTGTGCCGCAGCGGTGAGCTGGTCGCCGCGGCCGAGAAGGTCGTCGGCCCGCTGGCCTGACGCCGAAATCGCAGCAGGGCCCCGGACTCGAAGTCCGGGGCCCTGCTGCGTTTTTCACCACCCGCGCCGCTGGGGAGCCGGTTCGCCCACCGGCTCCCCCGCCGCGGCGCTCACGGGGACAGCTCCTCCAGGGTGCGTCCCTTGGTCTCCTCGGCGAAGGCCGCGGTGATCATCGTGCCGACCAGGGTGATCGCGGCGATGCTGGCGAACACCGCCGACAGGCCCGCTCCGCTGGAGAGCACCATCGCCACCACGATCGGGCCGGTGATGATGCCGAGCCGGTTGAACACCCCGCCCATGCTGCAGCCCAGCGCGCGGTTGCGGGTCGGGTACAGCTCCGGTGTGTAGAGGTAGAGGCTGATGTTGGCCGTGAAGCTGAACATCGCCGCGAACGCCGAGAACACCACGAGCTGACCGACCGAGGTCACGCCCAGCAGCGCCAGCACGCCCAGCGCGACCGTGGTGCCGCCGAGCCCGATGCTCAGCACCACGCGGCGGCCGAGGCGGTCGATGGTCAGCGCCGCCAGCACGCAACCGGCCAGCCCGGCCACCGACGCGAAGGTGCTGTACCACAGCGCGGTGCCGATCGGCAGGTGGAAGACCTGCTTGTACAGCGTCGGCAGCCACGACGTCAGCCCGTAGTTGGCCAGGTAGCCGACGAACCAGATCGTCCAGACGACGAGCGTGCGCCGCCGGTAGCGGCCGGTGAACAGGTCGCGCAGCGCCCCGTTGCTCGCCGACCCGGTGCCGACCAGGCCCGCGACCGGGGCCGGGGCGGGAAGGTCCGCACCGGTGGACGCGCGCACCTTCGACTCGATCTGGGACATCACCTCGCGCGCCTTGTCGTTCTGGCCGCGCGCGGCCAGCCAGCGCGGCGACTCCGGCACCTTGCGCTGCAGGAAGAACGCGGCGATGCCGGGGACCGCGGCGATCAGGAACAGCGCGCGCCAGCCCCAGTTCGGCACGATCCACGCCGAGGCCAGCGCACCGACGGTCAGCCCGGCCGGGAACACCACCTCGTACATCAGCACGAAGCGGCCGCGCTTCTTGGCCCGGCTGAGCTCGGCGATGTAGGAGGCCGCGGTGGGCACCTCGCCGCCGATCGCCAAGCCCTGCACGAACCGCATGATCAGCAGCGGCAGCAGCGCCGGGCTCAACGCCATGCCGAGGTTGCCCAGCGCGGTGACCACCACGCACAGCGTGATCACCCGGACGCGGCCGATGCGGTCGGCGAGCCAGCCCGAGGCCAGCGCACCGACCAGCATGCCGATCGACCCGACGGTGAGTGTGGCGGTGGCGCCCGCCGCCGAAAGCCCCCACTCGCGGGTGATCTCGGGCAGCGAGAACGCGATGAGCAGCTGGTCGAAGGCCTCGAAGAAGGTGACCACGCCGATGATCAGGCGGATGCTCACGTGCCATCGCGACATCGGCAGCCGCTCCAGCCGGGCGGCGATGTCGTGCTGGACGGTGTGGTCGGGAGCGGAGATGCTCATGCGCCCCTCCTTTGGGACACGCATGCCACGGGTGGGATCGTGACATGAAACGGTAACTTCCGTGGCTTCAGGCGAGTCCGGTCGGTCTCGCGCGTGGTGCCTCCTGGGTCTGGAGACCGGTCGTGGGATCCTCGTGAACGGTGTGGTCAGCCGATCCGGCCGTTGATGAACCGGATCGCTTCGTCCCGTCGGTCGCGTGCGACTCCCGGGTACTCGGTGTTGTCCAGCGGGTCGCACACCGCGGCCGCCGGGAGTTCGTGGTCGGCCGCGGCCCGCATCGCGAGCACTCCGCTGGTGCCGACGCCGAGCACCGCGGTGGTCCGCGCCGGCACGGCCAGCCTGGTGCTGAGGTGGTCGAGCGCACCGGCGACGTCCGCGGCCAGGTCGTCGTCGGCGAGCAGCGACATCGCGGCTTTCGCGGTGTCCTCGTGCTCGGGGCGGAACTCCTTGCCCCCGGTCTCGTAGTAGAGGTAGGGGGCCACGGCGACGTAGCCGCTGCGGGCCAGGGCCCGGCAGCAGTCCTCGATCGGTTCGGTGAGGCCGTAGGCGTCGTGCAGCACCACCACCGCCGCGCGCGGCGGGATCCGCGGGAAGCGCACGAACAGCGGTGCGGCGGTGCGCAGCACGCGCCTCCCCCGGTTGGCGGGGCCGTGCGCGTGGTGGTGGGCCGGTTCGGTCAGCATCGCTGCGCCTCCTCTAACTGGGCACGTGCACCGGCGGCACGAACGGGGACGGGGTCGGCTCCAAGGCCGTGACGTCGACCTCGATCAGGTAGGGCCCGCGTTCCTCGACGGCCTTGGTGAAGGTCTCGGCGAACGATTCGGCGCGGTTGACCAGCGCGTGCGGCAGGTCCAGCGCTTCGGCGAGGCGACCGAAGTTCGGGGTGAACAGGTCCACGCCGGAACGCCGCCCGGCGTGCCGGTCCTGCATGTTGCGCAGCACCCCGTAGCCGCCGTCGTTGAACACCACGAGCACCATCCAGGGCTGTTCCTGGGCGAAGGTGGCCAGTTCCCCGAGGTGCACGCTCAGCCCGCCGTCACCGGCCAGCACCAGCGTCGGCGCGTCGGGCGCGCCGAGCGCCGCGCCGATGCCGTGCGCCAGTCCCTGGCCGATGCCGCCGCCGACCGGGAAGACGTTGGTGCGAGGATCGTGGATGTCGAGCAGCCGGTTGCCCCACTGGCTCGACGGGATCGTCACGTCCCGCGCGATCACCGACTCGGCGGGCAACGTCTCGCGGATCGCGTCGCAGATCAGCGCGTAGCTGCCGATGCCCTCCCGCAGGTGCGCGCGCACGGCGGCGCGGGTGCGCACGACCTCCTCCCGCCAGCCCCGCCCGGCGCCGGCGGTTCCGGCCAGCTCGGCGAGCAGCCGCGGCAGCACCTGCTCGGCGGTTCCGACCAGACCGGCGGTGGCCGGGTGGACGCGGCCGACGGCGGCCGGGTCGACGTCGATCTGCACGTGGTCGGCGGGCAGTTCCAACGCGTAGTGCTTGGTCTCGTTCGAGCGGAAGTGCGTCCCGATGGAGATCAGCAGGTCGGCGTCGGCCAGCAGCGGAGCGGCGGCCGGGTTGGCGGCGAAGTTGCCGATCACCAGCTCGTGGTCCTCCGGGACGGCTCCCCTGCCCGAGTTGCTGGTCAGCACGCCCGCGTCGAGCAGTTCGGCGAGCTCGCGCACCTGGTCGCCCGCGCCGGTGCCACCACCGCCGACCCACAGGATCGGCCGTTCGGCCGCCCTGATCAGCTCGGCGGCGCGCCGCACCGCCTCCGGATCGACCGGCGGTGGCTCCGAACCCCGCTCGGCGAGTGCCGGGTTGACCTGCTGCGGGGCGTACTGGAGGTCGATCGGCCACTCCACGCTGGCCGGTCCGCAGGGCACCGACAGCGCGGTGCGCACCGCCTGCCGCAGCGCGGTCTCCGCCGCGTCCGGCTCGGTGATCGCGGCGGCGTGCTTGGAGACCGCGCCGAGCATCGCGAGCTGGTCCTTGGTCTCGTGGATGACGCCGCGCCCCTGCCCGAGGAAGGGCGAGTCGATCTGACCCGTTACGTGCAGCACCCGGCTGCCCGCGGTCAGCGCCTCCACCAGCGCACCGGCGGCGTTGCCCGCGCCGGTCCCGGTGCTGGTGATCGCGACGCCGAGACCGCCGGTGGCGCGGGCGTGGCCGTCGGCGGCGTTGACGGCGGCGGCCTCGTGCCGCACCGCCACGAACCGCAGTTCGCGGCTCACCGCTTCCACCAGCGGCAGGTTGTGCACGCTGACCACGCCGAACGCGGTGTCGACTCCGTTGTCGCGCATGACCTGGACGAGCAGGTCACCGCCGTGAGAGTGGGGCATGACAGTCCTCTTCGGTTGCTACAGGTATCGGGCGATGCCGCCACCGACGTCGAGGGCGGTGCCGGTGAGGTAGGAGGCGCGCGGCGAGAGCAGCGCGACGATCGGGAAGGCGACCTCGTCGGCGGTGCCGAGCCGGCCCAGCGGGATGCCGCGGTCGGCGGCCAGCTCGGCGCTCCACTCGGAGAACTCCGCGGTGGAGCCGGATCGCTCGTAGCGGCGCCGCCACTGCCCGGTGTCGATCAGTCCGAGGCACACCGAGTTGACCCGGATGTCGTCGGCGGCGAGCTCACCGGCCAGCGTCTTGCTGAGGTTGAGCAGCGCGGCCCGCGCCGCGGAGGTGGCGGCCAGCCGCGCTTCGGGCTGGCGGGCCAGGATCGCGTTGATGTTGACCACCGACGCGGCAGTGGACTCGCGCAGCCACGGCTGCGCGGCCCGGACCACGTGCAGGACGCTGAAGATCTTCAGCTCCAGCTCGTCGCGCCACTGGCGGTCCTCGGTCTCGGCCAGCCGCGCCATCAGCGAGCGCCCGGCGTTGTTGACCACCCCGTCGATGCCGCCGAAGCGCTCGGCGGAGCGCTCGACGAACTCCTGCACGCAGTCGCGGTCGAGGACGTCGCACGCCCCGAGGTGCAGGTTGCCCGGCAGCCCGTCCAGGGCGGTCTTCAACCGCTCCGCGTCGCGGGCGCACGCCGCGACGTTGGCTCCTTCGGCCAGCAGCATCCTGGTGGTGGCCAATCCGACGCCGGAGCTCGCGCCGGTCACCAGCACGGTGCGACCGGTCAGGCCCAGATCCATCACGTCCTCCTCAACGGCATACGAATCCACCGTCCACCAGCAGCGTTTGGCCGGTGATGTAGGCGGCGGCGTCGGACAGCAGGAACCGCACCGCGCCGACGAGGTCTTCGGGTTGCTGCGTCCGCGGCAGCGCGCGGTTGATCCGGTAGAGCTCGTGGCGTTCGGCCGGAACTGCTTGCGTGGCTTCGCATTCGGTGATGCCGGGCGCGACGGCGTTGACGGTGATGCCGTCCGGGCCCGCGTCGCGGGCCATCGCCCTCGTCATGGCCACGATCGCGCCCTTGGAGGCCACGTAGTGCATCAGCCGGGGCGGACCGTAGAA
Source organism: Saccharopolyspora mangrovi (assembly GCF_035320975.1). Taxonomy (NCBI): domain Bacteria; kingdom Bacillati; phylum Actinomycetota; class Actinomycetes; order Pseudonocardiales; family Pseudonocardiaceae; genus Saccharopolyspora; species Saccharopolyspora mangrovi. Next base: position 199,146 of record NZ_JAWLNX010000010.1, read on the forward strand.
GGCGACGTCGGAGGCGATGTTGAGGATCCGGCCGCCGCCGGCGGCCCGCAGCTGCGGGTAGAGCGCTCGGGACACCAACCAGGTCCCGCGCAGGTTGACCGAGATGATCCGATCGAACTCCTCGGGTTCGATGTCCTGGAAGTGCTTGCCGCCGACGCCGTCGGCCAGCGCGGCGTTGTTGACCACCCCGTGCGCGCCGCCGAGCGCGGCGACCCGCTCGGCCAGCCGCTGAACCGAGTCGGGGTCGGAGACGTCGGTGTCCACCCGGTGCACCGGGACGCCGCCCTCGGCGAGCTCGGCCACCGCCGCCTGCGCGAACTCGGGGTTGCGCTCGGCGATGACCAGGTGCGCCCCGGCGTCGGCCAGGTCGTGCGCGATGGCCAGTCCCAGGCCGCGGCCCGCTCCGGTGACCACCACCAGTCGTCCGTTCAGCACGGCGCACCTCCGCTGCTGTCGACCTCGGCGAGGAATCGCCGCACGGCGGCGTTGAACTCCTCGGGTTCCTCCTGGTTGGCCGCGTGGCCCGCGTCGGGGATCTCGACCAGCCGGGAGTGCGGGATCTGCTCGGCCAGGGCGCGGCTCTCGGCCACCCCGGTGATCTGGTCCTGGGCTCCGACGATCACCAGCGTCGGCGCGGTGATCCGCGACAGCTGCGCGGAGTGGTCGGTCGCGGCCATCACCCGCGCGGCGTTGCGGTAGCCGGGCAGGCGCACCCGCGACATCAGCGCGATGACCTGGTCGACCACCGGCTGCGCGGCTCCCGGCGCGGTGAGACGTGGTCCCCGCGCGGCGGCGAAGGCGCCCGCCCCGCGGGTGCGCAGCTCCTCGACCCGCGAGGCCATCGCCTCGCGGCCCTCGGCGGTGCGGCCGGACCCGCGGGAGGAGTCGGCCACCACCAGCGAGCGCAGCACCTCCGGTGCGCGGAGCGCGACGCGGGTGGCGATCACCCCTCCCCAGGACACCCCGAGCAGGTGCGCAGGCTCCGCGTCCAGGTCGCGCAGGAGCGCGATGACCGCGTCGGCGTAGGCGTCGAGGTCCGGTTCGCCGGGCAGGTCGGCGGAGCGCCCGTAGCCGGGGGCGTCCCAGGCGATCACCCGGTGCTCGTAGGACAGCCCCGACAGCTGCGCGGTGAAGGCCTCGGCCGCACCGCCGATCCCGTGCAGCAGCACCAGGGGCGTTCCGCTGCCCGCTTCCACGACGTCCACGTCGGACTCCCTCGCCCGGGTCACGCGAACGCTCCGGTGGGTTGGGCCAGCCGGGCCAGGCACGCCAGCACCGCGTGCGGCACCACACCGCTGGTGGCCGGGTTGTCCACCGACGGGTGGTTGCGGATCTCGAACCGGTAGCTGCCCGCACTGCCGTCGGCGGTGATGACGTGGCTGGTCAGCGGCGCGTTCGGGTCGGCGACCACGGTCGCTTCCACCAGGTCCCAGTCGCCCACCGCGAGCGCCACCGAGGCCGCCACGTTGGCCGACGCCGGGAACGCGGCGGTGACCTCGCGGGCCGGGGCCCGCATCAGCTGCACCGGTTCGCCGGTGGTGCGCAACCGCTGCGCGGTGGGCTCGTCCATCCACTTCTGGATCAGCGCGGGGGCCTTCTTCGTGGTCACGATGCGCACCGCGTCCAGCCCGCCCATCCGGGCGGTGGCGGCGAGCGCGTCGAGCCCGCCGATCGCGCCGCTGCACAGGTGCAGTCGCCCGGGGCCGGTGTCGCGGAGCTTGGCCAGCAGCGCGTCGTCGGCCAGCGCGCCGACCGACACCACCAGCAGATCGGTCCCGGCGGCCACGATGGAGGGGCCGAGCTCGGCCAGTGCGCGTTGCCCGGCGCACTCGACAACCAGGTCCGCCCGCGCGATCGCGGACTCGACGTCCAGGACCGGAAGTCCGGGCGGGTCAGCGGGTTCGGCGTGCACGACTCCGATGAGCTCGGCGCCGGCCACCTCCCCGTTCTGCACCGCGCGGGCCACGACGCCGCCGATGGCGCCGCAGCCGAGGATCGCCACCTTCATGCCCGCACCCACTCCCGGTGGCCGGGGTCGGGCTTGCCGGCCATGTGCGCCCGGGCGTCCTTCGACGGCGGGCCGGCGGTGCCCCACTGGTCGGACAGCTCCGGGGTGCGCCGCCACACCCGGCACAGCCAGGCGTCCTCTTCGACCTGGGCGACGTCGGAGGTGTACTCGCAGACCAGTCCGGCCGGGTCGGCGAAGTAGGAGAAGGTGTTGGAACCGGGGCCGTGCCGTCCCGGCCCCCACAGCGGGGTGATGCCGTTGTGCTTGAGCCGCCCGATGCCGCGCATGAAGTGGTCCATCGACGGCATCTCGTAGGCGACGTGGTTGATCGAGGTCCACTCGGCCTGGTTGAAGGCGATCACGTGGTGGTCGGAGTTGCAGCGCAGGAACGCCATCTGGTGCTCCGACCAGTCCGAGATCCGCATGCCCAGCACCCGGGTGTAGAAGTCGCAGGCGGCGTCGATGTCCACGGTGTTGAGCACCACGTGCGCCACCTTGCGCGGCACCGCGGGAAGGCCGTAGGGGTCTTGGGCCACGACGGCTTCCACGTTGCAGGACAGTTCGACCAGCCGGCCTTCCAGGTCGACGAAGCGCAGCCCGTAGCCGCCGCCGATCTGGTCCAGCGGGCCGGGTTCGGCGAGCATCGGGATCCCCAGGTCCGCCAGGCGCTTTCCGGCGGCGTCGATCTCGGCGGGGGTGCCCACGGCGAAGGCGATCTTGCCGAGCCCGTTCTGCTCGGCCTGCTGCAGTTCGACGATGTGGTGCTCGGAACCGGTGCCGCGCAACCACGCGGCCTCGCGGTCGGTCTCGACGGGGGTGAGGCCCCAGACCTCGTGGTAGAACTCGGCGGCTTCGGCGAACCGCTCGGTGCGCAGGCTGACCGAGCGCAGCGACCGGAGCTTCACCACCGGTCCGTCATCGGGCAATCGCATGTTCGGGCACTCCAATCAGCGGGCGGCCGCGCGGGCGGGTTTGCGCTCGGCGCGGGCGGCTGCCGCGGTGGCCTGGCGCTTGGCCTCGGCGCGCAGCACCCGGCGCAGCCGGACGAGGGCGATGTCGTGCTGGTAGAGGTTTTCGCGGGCCCAGGCGTCGTCGGGCATGCCCTCGGCCATCGCCCGGTCCTGCTCGAGCACCTGCCAGTGCCGCGCCTCGATCCGGTTCTTGTAGAGGAACCGCCAGCTGTCGCGTTCCCAGCCGCTGACCTTGCGGCAGCGCCAGAAGAAACCGGCGTGCTGCTGCTCGTTGATCGCGGTGACGCAGGCGACGATGGTGAACGGCCCGCCTGGACCGGCGGTTGCCGGGTACGGGATGTCGAGGGTCACCGACTGCAGGCCGCCGGTGTCGATCCACTCCGACCAGTCGAAGTTGACGCCGCGCTGATCGGTCTTCTCGAACACGAAACCGGTGTCGGTGTCGCGGATCTGGAAGGCCGCTTCGCGCTTGCCGGTGTACATGGTGTGGCTGTTGCGGTGCAGGAAGGCGCCGTGCATCGGGTCGAGCAGGTTGTCCAGCGACAGCAGGTAGGAGGCGTCCCACTCGACGTAGCAGAGGAAGTTGTCCCACTCCCCTCCGCCGATCGGTGCGGGGACCTGCAGCGGTGTGGGCTCGGCGTCCTCATCGGAGCCGAACCAGGCGAAGATCGCTCCGGCGTGCTCCTCGGCGGGGAAGGTGCGCAGCGCTCGGCGTCCTTCCAGCGCGCACCCCGGGCTGCCGGGGACCGAGGCGACGACGCCGTCGCCGTCGAGCTGCACGCCGTGGTAGTTGCAGGCGATCCGGTCGCCCATGTGCACGCCCATCGACAGCCGCGCGGCGCGGTGCGGACAGCGGTCCTCCTGCACGTGCACGACGCCCGAACTGTCCCGCCACAGCAGCAGTTCCTCGCCCGCGCGGTCCAGTCGGGTGAGCTCGCCGGAGCGGACGTGGCTCGACGGGCACAGCGGGTACCAGCGGTCCCGCAGCCCGAGCAGCAGGAGGTCCTGCTCCGTTCGCGGTGTGGTCATCGTCAGATCTCCTTCGCGCCGAGGCGGGCGAGTTCGCCGGTGAACGTCTGCTCGGTCCAGTCCGAGCCGTCGGCGGGACGGACCCCGGTCTCGTTGAGCGCGGCGACCACGCCGGGCAGGTCGTGCACGCCTCGCCCGTAGATGGCTTCGAGCTCGTCGGCGAAGGCGTCCGCGTAGCTGGTGGTGGGCCCGAGCCGAGTCTGCACCGGCTCCAGGTTCAGCGGCATGTCAGTTCTCCTCCAGTGCTTCGACACCGGTTCCCGTGCCTCCTAGCGCAGCGCGGCGCGACCGAGGTCGGTCAGCGCTGCGGTGACGCGCTGTCCGGTCGGCCCGGTCCCGGCTGCGCGCAGCAGACCGGTCTGCACCAGGTCGCGGGCGCTGCTCTGGTCGCAGCAGGGCAGTCCGTCGACGTAGAGGTCGGGTTCGCAGCTGCAGGTGATCTCGGCTCGGCCACCGGCGACGGCCCGCAACATGGCGAGCTGGCGGTGGTTGAGCACTGCGACGGCGGTCATGGTGGTTCTCGTTCACAGGTTCAGCACCAGCTCGGCGGAGCGGCAGCGGGACACGCAGAGCATCATGGTGTCGCCGGATTCCCGTTCTCCCGGGCTGAGCACGTGGTCGCGGTGCTCCGGCTCGCCGCCGAGCACCTTGGTCTCGCAGGTCCCGCACACGCCTTCCTGGCAGGAGTTCGGGACGTCCACACCGGCGTCGGCCAGCGCGTCGAGCACGGAGACGTCCGGCCCGACGAACACCCGCACGCCGGAGTCCTCGCAGACGACGTCGAAACCGTCGTCCGATGTGGACGGTGGCTGATCGGGTGCCCGGAACCGCTCGACGCGCAGCGCCGACGGGTCGGGCAACGCCGATTCGACGGCGTTGATCAGCGGTTCCGGGCCGCAGCAGTACACCAGAGTCCCGGGCGCTAGGTCGGCCAGTTCGGCCTGCAGGTCCGGCGGGCCGTCGTGCTCGTCGTCGGCGTGGACGCGGACCCGGTCGCCGCCGATGTCGCGCAGCTGCGCGGCGAAGGCCATGCTCTGCCGCGACCGTCCGCAGTAGAGCATCCGCCAGTCGCCGCCGCGGTCGGCGAGCTCGGCGGCCATCGGCCGCATCGGGGTCACGCCGATGCCGCCCGCGATGAGGAGGTGGTGCTCGGCGGGTTCCAGCGGGAAGTTGTTGCGCGGCCCGTCGACCTTCAGCAGCGTGCCCGCGGTCAACCGCTCGTGCACCCAGCTGCTGCCGCCGCGCGAGTTCGGCTCGCGCATCACCGCGACCGCCCAGCTGCGCCGGTCGGCCGGGTCGCCGCACAGCGAGTACTCCCGCGTCGTGCCGTTGCCCAGCTGCAGCGCCAGGTGCGCTCCCGGCTCCCACGCCGGCAGGTCGGCTCCCGCCGGGTCGCGGAACTCCACCTGCACCACACCCGATGCCAGCCACGTCGTGCTGTGCACGCGAACTTCGTGGGACATGCTCCTCACCCGGACCTTCCTCGACTTCTCAGTCGCGCGTGACGCCGTGCACCGGCGAGGTCGCCGGGTAGGTGGGCAGCTGCGGCTTCTGCGCGCCGATGACCACGCAGAACAGCGCGTCGGTGTCGCCGATGGCCTTGAGGCTGCGCGGCACCCCGGCGGGCACCCGGATCAGGTCGCGGTAGCCGAGCACGCGGGTGGCGGTCTTGGTGCCGTCCTCGACGTCGTGGACGCTGACCTCCAGCTGCCCCTCCAGGACGAAGAAGACCTCTTCGACGTCGTGGTGGGTGTGCTCGGGGCCGATCGCGCCCACCGGCAGCCGCATGTTGGAGAAGGTGAAGTGCTCCGAGGGCAGCGACCGGCTGTCGCCGTCGTGGTTGCCGGTGGCGCCGGAGCCGATGTAGCGGATCTGCGCGCGGCGGAACTCGTCGCCGGCCTTGGTCTGGAACGCGAGGGTGTCCCAGTCCTCGTGCCTGCTCGCCCGGGAGGCGATGCAGGAGTCGATCAGCCCTTCCAGGTCGGTGTGCGTCGTGGCGTCTGCTGCGGTCATCGCGGCGACCTCCTCAATCCCTTAGCGGTAAGTGAGCTAGCGGTGAGAAGTATTGCCACGACGACGTGACCCACGCAACCCCCCATCCCGAAATTCGTCGTAGATCATCAGATATTCGCTGGTGAGAGCCCCGTCGAGCACACGGGAAGGAGCAGCCCTGTCGCGCCAGCTCCCTTAGCAGTAAGCTTTCTTGCCATCACCGCTCAGACCTGGAGGTGCAGCATGACGAGTTCCGGGGCGCCGGACGAGATCCACGTCGCGGGCCGCTGGCGCGCGGGCCGCGGCCGACCGCTGGACTGCGTCGACCCGGCTTCGGGCGAGGTCATCGCGAAGCTCACCGCGGCCTCACCCGCCGACGTCGACGAAGCCGCGGGTGCCGGAGCCGCGGCGGCGGCCGACCCCGGATGGCGGGACCTGCTCCCGCACCAGCGGGCCCGCTACCTCACGCGCATCGGGGAGCTGATCGAGGCGCGCGCGGAGGAACTCGCCCACCTGCAAACCCGCAACACCGGCAAGGCGCTGACCGAGACCCGCGCCCTGGTGGCCAGCGCCGCCGCAACCTTCCGCTTCTACGCCGCAGCGCTGGAAACCACCGAAACGCCGCTGACACCGGCGCGCGGGCCGTACCTGACGATGGGGGTGGCCGAGCCCATCGGCGTGGTCGGTGCGATCACGCCGTGGAACTCCCCCATCGCCAGCGACGCCCAGAAGATCGCCCCCGCCTTGGCCGCGGGCAACGCCGTGCTGCTCAAGCCCGCCGAAGCCACGCCGCTGGTCTCGCTCGCGCTAGCGCGACTCGTGGTGGAAGCCGGGGTTCCCCCGGCGCTGCTGTCGGTGCTGCCCGGCAAGGGATCGGTGGTCGGCGACGCGATCGTCCGGCACCCGCTGGTGGGCAAGGTGTCCTTCACCGGCGGTACCGACACCGGTCGCGCCATCGGTCGCCTCGCCGCCGACAAGTTCATGCCGCTCACCAGCGAGCTCGGCGGCAAGTCACCGACGATCGTGCTGCCCGACGCCGATGCAGAGCAGGCCGTGGCCGGGATCCTCTACGGGATCTTCTCCTCCAGCGGGCAGAGCTGCATCGCCGGCTCGCGGATCTTCGTGCCCGAGAGCCGCTACGAGGAGTTCGTCGACCGGCTCGTCGCCGGGGCCCGCCGGCTGCGGGTCGGTCCCGGCACCGACCCGGGAACCCAGGTGGGGCCTCTGGTGACCTTCGAGCACCGCGACCGGGTCGCGGCGATGGTCGACCGGGCGCGCGCCGAAGGAGCCACCGTGCTCTGCGGCGGCGACGTGCCCGACGACCCGGCCCTGGCCTGCGGCGCCTACTACTCGCCGACGCTGCTGGGCGGACTGGGCAACGACTCGCGAACCTGCCAGGAGGAGATCTTCGGCCCGGTCGGCGTCGTGCTGTCCTACCGCGACGAGGAAGACCTGGTGGCCCAGGCCAACGACACGATCTTCGGGCTGGCCTGCGGGATCTGGACCCGGGACTACCGGCAGGCCTGGCGGCTGGCGCGACGCATCGACGCGGGGACGGTGTGGATCAACACCTACAAGCAGTTCAGCATCTCCACGCCGTTCAGCGGGATGAAGGCCAGCGGCGTGGGCACCGACAAGGGCCGCGAGGCGATCCTGCGCTACACGCGGCAGAAGAGCATCTACTGGGGACTCGACGAGGACCCGCTGCCCTGGGCGCGGTGATCCTCGCGCCCGGTCACTCGGCGGTCTCGCGCTGGGCCGCCGAGTGATCGAGCGAACCTTCCAGGCGGCTGAGCAGATCTGCCAAGCGCTCCTGCTCGGTGGCCGTCAGGCCCGACAGCATCTGGGACTCGTTGGCGAAGTGCGCGGCGCTGACCCGGTCGACGAAGGCCAGCCCCTCCTCGGTGAGCTGCACGTAGACCGTGCGGCGATCGCGCTCGTCGCGCTCGCGGGACACCAGGCCCGCCGCGGCGAGCTTGTCCACCCGCTGCGAGATCCCGCCGGTGGTCACCAGCGCGACATCGGCCAGTTCACCGGCCGTGCGCCGGTACGGGCTCCCGGCTCGACGCAGCGACGCCAGGATGCTGAACCCTGCCATCGTCAGGTCGAACGAGTGGAAGAGCTGGTTCAACTGGTCCTGGTAGCGGTGGAAGACGCGGTGCAACCGCCCGAACACCGCCATCCCGGAAGCGTCGAGGTCCGGGCACTCCCGCTGCCACTCGGCCAGCATGAAGTCCACGGCATCAGGACGGGACCGGTTGCGTCGCGCCACCTCGTGCACCTCCGCGCTCGCGATACTATTTCACGGCTAAGAATAACACCGCTAACCTAAATGGCGGACCCGGGTGCGGCCACCAGCTGGCCGCACACCACCAACGCTGAGACGTCGGGCGCCTGGAACTCCGGATTTCGACGCGACCTTCCGGGGCTCGACGCTGGACGAGCACGACGACGGGCCGTGGCGCGAGGTCATCGCGCCACGGCCCGCGGGTGGTGGTGGAAAAAGCCAAGCAGTTAGCCGCCGGACGGTCGTGGTG
>NZ_JAWLNX010000010.1:207692-214069 GCF_035320975.1 Saccharopolyspora mangrovi
GGGCGGGGGGGGGGGCGGGGGCGCGGGGGGGGGGCGGGGGGGGGGGGGGGCCCCCCCCCCCCCCCCCCCCCCCCGCGGGTGGTGGTGGACTACGCCAGGCTGATCGCCGCCGGACGGTCGTGGTCCTGCTGGGTCGTGGGCACTCCCGTGCGGAAGGTCAAGCGCATCTTGCCGATCCAGATCTCGTCACCGTCGGACAGCTCCGCCGAGATCACCGGGGTCCGGTTGACGTAGGTCCCGTTGAGCGAACCGCCGTCCTCCAGGACGTAGCGGCCGTCGCGCACGACGAGTTCGGCGTGGTGGCGCGAGACCGTCACGTCGTCGACGACGATGTCGGAGTCCCGGTGCCGCCCGATCACCGTCCGCCCCGCGCCGAGCGCGAAGGACGTCCCGGCGGACGAGCCGCGACCGACCTCCAGCCGCATGCCCTCGGTGGAGTCGCGCTGCTCCGGGACCATCGCCCGCGCCGGCACCACCGCGGGGCGGTCGGCGTGCATCGAGGGCACCTCCATCCGAGCGGTCTCGCACAACGCCGCCGCAGCCGCACCGTTGTCCATCATCGTCTGCCCTCCTCATGAGCGATCAAGCCGGGAGACCTGCACCAACCTCGTCGGGTTCTCCCACGGACCCGTTCAGCGTGCACGACACCCCCCGCACATCGGGCAGGCATTTGGTCCCGCCACGAGCGTGTCGCGCACCACCACGGTGCGAAACCACCCGAATTCCCCGCGTGACCGCCACCGGGCGACCCCGGTTGAAGCCGGTCAGCGCCGGTCGATGCGGCGGTACTGGGACGGGGTCGTGCCCGTGGTGACGCGGAACTGCCGGTTGAAGTTCGACAGGTTGGTGAAGCCCACTCGGTAGCAGATCTCGGCGACCGGCAGGTCGGAGGTGCGCAGCAGGCGGGAGGCTTCCGTGAGGCGCATGCGGCTCACGGTGCGGCTGAAGCCGACGCCGGTGGCCTTGGAGAACAGCCGGGAGAAGGCGTCCCTGCTCAGACCGACCTCCTCGGCCACGTCGGTGAGCAGCATCCGGTCGGCGAGGTGGTCGGTGATGTAGCTCAGCGCCCGGTTGAACAGCTCGGTCTCCTCCACGCCCAGCCGGTAGGAGCCGCCGTGGCTGTCGAGGTAGCGGCGGTCGGACTCAGGCGAGTCGGCCAGCACGCCCAGCAGCTCGGCGACCGCGGCCAGGCGCCGCAGGCCGAAGGTGCCCTGCACGGCCTCCAGAGCCTGCGCGCCCTCGACCGCCGTGCGGCCGCTGAACTCCACGCCGCGGGCCGCGTCGTCCAGCAGCGGTCGCAGCGACTCCAGCTCGGGCAGGGTCTCGGCGGCGGTGAAGAACCGGTCCTGGTCGAGCTGCAGCACCACGTCGCGGCGGGGCACCGCGTCGGCGTCGCCGAAGTGCGAGATCCAGTTGTGCGGCAAGTACGAGCCGATGAGGCTCAGGTGGCCCGGGCCGAACGGGCCCACGTAGTCGCCGACCATCACGGTCCCGGAGGACTCGCGGATGAGGTGGACCTCCACCTCCGGGTGATGGTGCCAGCGGGCCAGCGGGTGCGGCCAGTCGTGCTGGTGCCACCGCACGGAGCTCGACGGGTCCGGGACCACCAGCTCCCGCACCGGCGAGGCGGTCTCGCCCGGCCCCCTCCGCGCGGCGGCACCCACGGTCACCTTCCCGCCACTCGGATCTGGATCTTGACGTCGCCCGGTCGCGCTTCGGCGCCGCGCTCGAAGGCGGCCACGGCCTGCTCGAACGGGTAGGTGGCGCTGATCAGCTCGGCCAGGTCCACCGACGGCGAGGCGGCCAGCTCGATGGCGCGCGGGTAGGCGTTGGCGTACCGGAACACCGTCTCGACGCGCACCTCCCGGGCCTGCGCGGCCGCGACGTCCAGCGACACCGGCTCCACGGGGATGCCGACGAGCACGACCGCCCCGCCCGGCGCGGGGGTCTCCCACAGCGAGCCGAAGGCCCGCGAGTTGCCGCTGGCCTCGAACACCACGTCCGCTCCCCACCCGCCGGTGGCCTCGCGCACCACCTCGGCCAGGTCCCGTTCCCGGGCGTCGACGGGGTGGACGGTCGGGTACGCCCGGAGCTTGGCGAACTTCTCCGGCGCCACGTCGGAGATGTACACGCGGGACGCGCCGCTGGCCGTGGCGGCGATCGCGGTGAGCACCCCGATCGTGCCCGCGCCGACCACGGCGACGACGTCGCCGGGTGAGATCCGCGCCTTGGTCACGGCGTGGACGGCCACCGCGAAGGGCTCGATGAGCGCGCCCTCCTCCAGCGAGAGCTCGTCGGGCAGCTCGTAGGTGAAGTCTGCCGGGTGCACGACCTCCGGCTGCAGGCACCCGTCCACCGGCGGGGTGGCCCAGAACCGCACGTCGGGGTCAACGTTGTACATGCCCAGGCGCGCGGCGCGGGAACGCGGGTTGGGGAGGCCCGGCTCCATGCAGACCCGGTCGCCGACGGCCAGGTGGGTGACGTTCGCGCCGACCTCCAGCACGGTGCCGGAGGCTTCGTGGCCCAGCACCATCGGGTCCTCGACGACGTAGGGCCCGATCCGCCCGTGCGTGTAGTAGTGGACGTCGCTGCCGCAGATGCCGACGGTGTGCACGGCGATGCGCACCTCGTCGGGGCCCACCTGGGCCGGTGCGGGCACGGGGCGGACCTGGATCTCGTGGCGGCGTTCGAGGACGACGGCGTCCATCGTCTTCTCCTGCGTGGTCGGGGCGGTCGCGGGATTCATGGTGGCAGGTCCTCTCAGGCTGCGTGGGCGAGGCGGTCGCGGCGCGGCAGCATCCGACCGGTCTCGGTGGTGATGCCCGGCTGCGGCGGGTGGATGAAGAAGGTGGTGATCGTGCCCAGCACCATCAGCCCGGCGAAGGCCCAGCACACCCCGATCGGGCCGACCACGGGCAGCAGAGCCGTGGCGATGCCCGGGCCGGCGAACGTGGTCAGGCCGGAGGCGAGGTTGTGGGCCGAGATCGCCGCACCCCGGTGGCCCGGGGCCAGCGCCGGGAAGATCGCGCCCATCGGCACGAACGCGGTGACCGACAGCGCGAAGAGCACGGCGGCGGCGACCATCAGCAGGAAGCCGGCACCGAACCACACCGGGACGTAGGCGAAGGCCAGGGTCGCGATCGCCATGCCGCCGAAACCGCACCAACGCATCTGGCGCATCCAGCCGTAGCGGTCCCCGAGCCGGCCCCAGACGACGTTGGACCCGAGGGCGATGGCGTTCATGACCGCCCAGATCGTCATCCACTCGGGCAGCGAGAACCACGCCTGGCCGCCGATGTCCCCGGTCGTGAGGTAGAGCGGCATCATCATCGGGAAGGCGTAGAGCGTCAGGTTGCACAGCACCCGGATCACCACCGACAGCGCGATCTGCCGGTTCTCGACCAGGATGGTCACCCCGCGCAGCAGCTCGCGGGCCCGGCCCTGCCCGTCGCGCTCGGTGGTGCGGGCCGCCTCGGGCGGGGCGCCGGGCACGAGGAAGGCGCACATCGCCGTGCCGGCGGCCACGAAGACCAAGGAGGCCCACAGCGTCGCGTACTCGCCGATGGCCGGGACCAGCAGGCTGGGCACGTAGGCGCCCATCACGCCGATGCCCAGCGAGAACGAGGACCAGAACCAGCCCATCGCCGAGGCCAGGCGGCCGGGCTGCACCGACTGGGCGATGAGCACCACGAACGAGTACATGAACAGCGGGTAGGCCACGCCGCGCAGGCTGTAGATGACGATCGTGCCGAGCACGCTCTGCAGTCCCACCGTGAGGAACAGGACGTGCAGGACCATCCACAGGACGCCGCCGAGCACCATCAGGCGCTTGGCGCCGACGATCTCGGCCAGCACACCGGTGGTCCACGCCGAGAAGGCGACCACCAATCCGTACGCGGTGAACGCGAAACCCGCCTGGGTGGGCGAGAACCCCTTCTCGACGAGGAAGCGCGACAGGAACGTGAGCTCGAAACCATCACCGGTCATGAACACGGCGAGCGCGAGGTAGCCGAACAGCAAGCGCCGCGGCATGCCGAACATCAGGGGTCACTCCTTTGTGGACACCAATGGGGACAGCACCTGACGAGCGCGAACACGAGCTCGTGGCGCCTGATCGATCCCAAGCTATGTCGCCGCGGCGCAGCGAACTAGACGGATAAACCGGCTCCTGCTGATACTTTCGTGCAGCGGCCAACCCAGCACGGGCTCGACGCGGAAGGGGGTGATCGGATGGCCGTGCGGTTCAGCAGCGTCGTCGAGGGCTCCGTCGAGGAGGTCTTCGCCTGGCATTCCCGGCCCGGCGCGATCAGCCGGCTGACCCCGCCCTGGCAGCCGGTCCGGGTGCGCGCCGAGGCCGCCTCGCTGCGCGATGGCACGGCGGTGCTGGGCCTGCCTGGCGGGCTGCGGTGGGTGGCTTCCCACCGGCCCAACGGCTACGCGCCGCCGCACCGCTTCGTCGACGAACTGACCTCGTTGCCGCTGTCGGCGGTCCTGTCCTGGCGGCACACGCACGAGTTCAGCCCTGCCGGAGGAACGACCACCCGCGTCACCGACGCGGTCGAGACCGCTCTTCCCCGCAGCGCGCTGCGGGCGATGTTCACCTACCGGCACGCCCAGCTCGCCGATGATCTGGCCTCGCACGCCCGAGCCCGGTCGTGGCGATCGAGTCCGGTGACCGTGGCGCTGACCGGTTCCGCCGGTCTCGTGGGCACCGCGCTGGCCGCGCTGCTGTCCACCGGCGGGCACCGCGTGATCCGGCTCAACCCCCACCCCGCGCGCCAGCCCGACGAACGGCACTGGAACCCCGCCGATCCGGCGCCGGAGTTGCTCACCGGTGTGGACGTGGTGGTCCACCTGGCATCCGACCCTGTCGGCAGCGGGGCGCGTCCCACCCTCCTGCTGGCGCGGCGGGCCGCGACGACCGCGGGCGGACCGAGCGCGTTCGTGGCCGCCTCCGACGTGGGCTACTACGGCCGCGAGCAGGGCGAGGAGGTCCTCACCGAAGCCGGCCCGCGCGGCGACGGCGCCCTCGCCGACGCGGTGGCCGCGCGGGAATCCGCCACCGCGCCTGCCGCCGAGGCCGGGCTGCGCGCGGTCGTCGTGCGCACCGGGATCGTGCAATCCCCGCGCGGTGGCGCGTTGAAACGGCTGTTCCCGCTGTTCTCCGCCGGGTTGGGCGGGTCCCTCGGTGAGGGGCGCCGGTGGCTTCCGTGGATCGGCCTCGACGACCTGGCCGACGTGCACCTGCGGGCGGTTCTCGACGCGGGCCTGTCGGGTCCGGTCAACGCCGTCGCCCCCGAACCGGTGCGCCTCGACGACTACGCGCGCACCTTGGCGCGCGTGCTCGCACGCCCGGCGCTGCTGCCCAGCCCGCTGGCGGGCCTGGTGCTCGGCGGTCGCGAGGCGGCCGCCGACCAGCGGGTCGAGCCCGATCGGCTCCGGCGAGCGGGGCACCACTTCCGCCACCCCGACCTGGATGCGGCGCTGCGCCACGTCCTCGGCCGGGCGTGATCGAGCCGCGTCACTCCCCCGAGCCGCCCTTCCCCCGGCCGCGCCACCAGCGAGGATCGCGGCGCTGCCGCGGCGCGTTCGGCACCTGCAGGTTGTAGCGAACGCCGAGCATCCTGATGGTGAAGCACACCGCCGCCGCCACGAGCGCGGTCACGACTCCGTAGACCTCGGCCTGCACCGCGGCGACCGTCAACGCGGCCCCCACCAGCGCGGGAACCGCGTAGAAGTCGCTGGTCAGCACCGAGGGGACCTGCCGGATCGCCATGTCGCGCAAGGTGCCCCCGCCGACGGCGGTGAGCGCGCCGAGCAGCACCGCCTGCACGCTGCCGAGCCCGTACTCGAGCGCCTTGGCGGCCCCGGTCACCGAGAACACGCCCAGGCCGACCGCGTCGAAGAGCGTGATGAGACCGGTGAACCGCACCAGTTCCACGCTGAGGAAGAACGCCGTCAACGCACCGGCCGCGGCCACACCGAGGTAGAGCAGCTCGCTGAAGGTCGCCGGTGGCAGCGAGCCGATCAGCACGTCGCGGATGATGCCGCCGCCGAGCGCGGTCATCATGCCCAGCGTGAGGACGCCGACCAGGTCCAGCCGGACGGCGCGCACCGCGGTGAGCGCACCGTTGAGACCGAAGGCGAAGGTCCCGGTGAGGTCCAACGCGAGCAGCAGCGGCGCCTGAGACATGCGGGCATTCTGACCCACGGTCCGCACCCAGGCACCGTCCTGCCCGCGCGAGGAGGGCTAGCTGTGATGTCCGGGGAGGTTGTCCCGGTCGTGGTGTGTGAGTTGGTTTGTTTTGCAGACAGGTGAAGGCCTCTGGTTGTGAAGTGGAGCTGTCTAGGAACCGCTTCATCAACCGGAGGCCTTC
>NZ_JAWLNX010000011.1:0-204476 GCF_035320975.1 Saccharopolyspora mangrovi
CGCGTGGCCATCAGACCCGGCATCTCGTGCTCGGCCAACCGGATCTGGTGCCGACCCGCCTCAGCCAGACCCAAGTCCTTCACGGCGAACTCAAGACCGTTGACCTTCTGCAACTTGACGCTCATGACTTCCTTTCTGTTTCTTTCTGATTGGCAGCTGATGGACCAGCGGAATCAGGTGTTGAAGTACTTGGCTTCGGGGTGGTGCGCGATGATCGCGTCGGTGGACTGCTCGGGGTGCAGCTGGAACTCCTCGGAGAGCACGACGCCGATGCGCTCGGCCTCCAGCAGGTCGACCAGCTTGGCCCGGTCCTCGATGTCCGGGCACGCGCCGTACCCGAAGGAGTAGCGGGCGCCCCGGTAGCCGAGCTTGAAGAACTCGCGCACGTCGGAGGGGTCCTCCTGCGCCACGTTGCCGCCGTTGGCCCAGGCCAGCTCGCGCCGCACGCGGCGGTGCCAGTACTCGGCCAGCGCCTCGGTGAGCTGCACGCCCATGCCGTGCACCTCCAGGTAGTCCCGGTAGGCGTTCTTGGCGAACAGCTCGTTGGCGAAGTCGGCGATGGGCTGGCCCATCGTCACCAGCTGGATCGGCAGCACGTCGACCTGCCCGGTCTGCTCGGCCTGCTCCCGGGTGCGGAAGAAGTCGGCCAGGCACAGGCGGCGGTCGCGCTTCTGCCGGGGGAAGAAGAACCGGTGCCGCTCCTGGGCGTCGGGCTCCTCCTTGTCCAGCACCACGAGGTGGTTGCCCTCGGTGACGCACGGGAAGTAGCCGTAGACCACCGCCGCGTGCTGCAGGATGCCCTGCGTGGACAGCTCGTCGATCCAGTGGCGCAGCCGCGGCCGGCCCTCGGACTCCACGAGTTCCTCGTAGGTCGCTCCTTCGCCCTTCTTGGCGCCGCGCAGGCCCCACTGGCCGAAGAACGTGGCGCGCTCGTCCAGCAGCTGCAGGTAGTCGTTGACCGCGACTCCCTTGACCACCTTCGAACCCCAGAACGGCGGGGTCGGGACCTCGACGTCGGCGGCCACGTCGGACCGCGTCGTGTCGTCGTAGCCCGGCTCGTCACCGGCCTCGGCCTTGCGCTTCTCGGCGATGCGCTGGGAACGCGCGCGGCGTTCCTTGCGCTCGGCCTTCTTGGCCTCCTCCGCGGCGTCCTCCTCCGGGGAGTCGCCGCGCTTGATGGCCATCAGGCGGTCCATCAGGTGCAAGCCCTCGAAGGCGTCCTTGGCGTAGCGGACGTCGCCCTCGTAGACCTCGTCGAGGTCCTGCTCCACGAAGGACCGGGTCAGCGCCGCGCCACCGAGCATCACCGGGTACTTCTCGGCGATCCCGCGGGAGTTCATCTCCTGCAGGTTGTCCTTCATGATCACGGTGGACTTCACCAGCAGGCCGGACATGCCGATCGCGTCGACCTTGTGCTCCTCGGCGGCCTCGATGATGGCGTTGATCGGCTGCTTGATGCCGATGTTGACCACGTCGTAGCCGTTGTTGGAGACGATGATGTCGACCAGGTTCTTGCCGATGTCGTGGACATCGCCCTTGACCGTGGCCAGCAGCAGCTTGCCCTTGCCGCCGGAGTCGTCCTTCTCCATGTGCGGTTCGAGGTAGGCCACCGCCGCCTTCATGACCTCGGCCGACTGCAGCACGAACGGCAGCTGCATCTGGCCGGAGCCGAAGAGGTCACCGACGACCTTCATGCCGCCGAGCAGGTCCTCGTTGATGATCTGCAGCGGGGCCTTCTCCTGCATGCCCGCTTCGAGGTCGTCCTCGAGGCCGTTGCGCTCGCCGTCGATGATCCGCTTCTGCAGGCGCTCGAACAGCGGGAGCTTGGCCAGCTCCTCGGCGCGCGAGGCGCTGGAGGACTTCGCGGTCTGGCCCTCGAAGAGCTCCATGAGCTTCTGCAGCGGGTCGTAGTCCCCTTCGCGCCGGTCGTAGACCAGGTCCAGGGCGACCTTGCGCGGCTCCTCGTCGATCTTGTTCATCGGCAGGATCTTCGAGGAGTTCACGATCGCCGAGTCCAGCCCGGCCTCGCGGCACTCGTTGAGGAACACCGAGTTGAGCACCTGGCGCGCGGCCGGGTTCAGACCGAAGGACACGTTCGACAGACCCAAGGTGGTCTGCACGGCCGGGTGCCGCTTCTTGAGCTCCTTGATGGCCTCGATCGTCTCGATGCCGTCCTTGCGGACCTCTTCCTGACCGGTGGTGATCGGGAAGACCAGGCAGTCGATGATGATCGCGGACTCGTCCAGACCCCAGTTGGTGGTCAGGTCCTCGATCATCCGCTCGGCGACGCGCAGCTTCCAGTCCTTGGTGCGCGCCTGACCCTCTTCGTCGATGCAGGTGACCACGACGGTGGCACCGTGCTCGCGGACCATCTCCATGACCCGCTGGAACCGGCCGCCCGGTTCGGTGCCGTCCTCGTAGTTGACCGAGTTGACCGCGCAGCGCCCGCCCAGGTGCTCCAGGCCGGCCTCGATCACGTCGGGCTCGGTGGAGTCGACCATGATCGGCAGCGTCGACGCGGTGGCCAGCCGCGAGGCCAGCTCCCGCATGTCGTGCGTGCCGTCGCGGCCCACGTAGTCCACGCACAGGTCGAGCATGTGCGCGCCCTCGCGGGTCTGGGCCTTGGCGATCTCGACGCAGTCCTCGTAGCGCTCCTCGAGCATCGCCTCGCGGAACGCCTTCGAGCCGTTGGCGTTGGTGCGCTCACCGACGTTGAGGATCGAGGCGTCCTGGTCGAACGGGACGCTCTGGTACACCGAGGACACCGACGGGATGATCTCCGGCGTGCGCACCGTCGGAGCGGTACCGCCCACGGCCTCGGCCACCGCGCGGACGTGGTCGGTGGTCGTGCCGCAGCAACCGCCGACCAGCCGCGCGCCGTAGTCGCGCACGAAGCCGGCCAGCGCTTCGGCCAGCTCGTCGGGCTGCAGCGGGTACACCGCGCCGTTGGGGCCCAGCTCCGGCAGACCGGCGTTGGGCATCACCGACAGCGGGATGCTCGAGTTCTGCGCCAGCACCCGCAGGTGCTCGCTCATCTCGGCAGGACCCGTCGCGCAGTTCATGCCGATCAGGTCGATGCCGAGCGGTTCCAGCGCGGTCAGCGCCGCGCCGATCTCGGAACCGACCAGCATCGTGCCGGTGGTCTCCACGGTGACCTGGGCGATGATCGGCAGCTTCTGGCCGGTCTGGGCCATCGCGCGCTTGGCGGCCACGATGGAGGCCTTGGTCTGCAGCAGGTCCTGCGAGGTCTCCACCAGGAAGACGTCGATGCCCCCGTCGAGCATGCCCAGGGCCTGCTCGTAGTAGGCGTCGCGCAGCTTGGCGTAGGGCGCGTGGCCCAGGGTGGGCAGCTTGGTACCCGGTCCCATCGAGCCCAGCACGAACCGCTTGCGGTCCGGCGTGGAGTACTCGTCGGCGGCCTCGCGGGCCAGCCGCGACCCGACCTCGGCGAGCTCCCGGATGCGCTCCGGGATGTCGTACTCGGCCAGGTTGGCCCAGTTGGCGCCGAAGGTGTTGGTCTCGATCGCGTCCGAGCCCGCGTCCAGGTAACCCCGGTAGATCGAGGACACCACGTCGGGCCGGGTCACGTTGAGGATCTCGTTGCAGCCCTCCAGGTTGGAGAAGTCGTCCAGACTGAGGTCGTAGGCCTGCAACGCGGTGCCCATGCCGCCATCGGCGACGAGAACGCGCTCGTCGATGGCGGCCAGGAACCCGCTGGGATCGTTGTGCCGGTCTGACATGCCGCTACTCCCCGTTCGTCAGCGCAGCTTCGGCCCGACCTCGGCGGCTGCCTCGTCGCCGTAGGCCTCGGCGATGCGGGCCAGGAACGAGTCCCGCTCGACGTCGTACTCCTGCGGACCGTCGGTCTCCAGCGAGACGGTCGCCAGCGTGCAGCCCAGCTGCAGCGACCGCTCCAGGCTCAGACCGCCCTTGAGCCCGGCGAGGAAGCCCGCGCGGAGCGCGTCGCCGACACCGGTCGGGTCGCCCTTCTGCTTCTCCTTCGGGGGCTCGACCAGCAGCGTCGGTTCGCCCTTGGCCTTGACCTGGACGCCCTTCGGGCCGAGCGAGGTGACCCACTTGCCGACACGGCCGAGGACCTCGTCCTCGGACCAGCCGGTGCTCTGCAGCAGCAGGCCGTGCTCGTACTCGTTGGTGAACAGGTACTGCGCGCCGTCCACGAGTTTACGGATGTCGTCGCCTTCCATGCGGGCCAGCTGCTGGCCCGGGTCGGCGAGGAAGTGGTAGCCGCGGTCCCGGCACTCCTGGGTGTGGCGCACCATCGCGTCGGGGTCGTTGGCCGAGATGACGACGATGTCGAGACCACCGAGCCGGTCGGCGACGGGCTTGAGCTCGATCTCGCGGGCCTCGGCCATCGCACCGGCGTAGAACGAGGCGATCTGGTTCAGATCGGTGTCGGTGGTGCACAGGAAGCGCGCGGTGTGCTTGGTCTCCGAGACGTGCACGGACTCGGTGTCCACGCCGTGCCGCTCCAGCCACGCGCGATAGTCGTTGAAGTCCTGGCCGACCGCGCCCACCAGCGTCGAGGTCACACCCAGCTTTCCGAGGCCGAAGGTGATGTTGCCGGCGATGCCGCCGCGACGCACCTCCAGCTCGTCCACCAGGAACGACAGCGAGACCTGCTCCAGCCGGTCGGCCACGAGCTGGTCGGTGAACCTACCGGGGTAGGACATCAGGTGGTCGGTGGCGATCGAACCGGTCACCGCAATCCGCACTTAAATAACTCCTTCACCAGGGCAGGCTGCGGGACGCTGCCATGTGGGCGGCGCCCCGCAGCCTGCGACAGCTTCGTCGGTAGTGGCTTACAGACCGGCAGCGGCCTTGAGGGCCTCGGCGCGGTCGGTCTTCTCCCACGGCAGGTCGACGTCGCTGCGCCCGAAGTGACCGTAAGCCGCGGTCGGGGCGTAGATGGGCCGAAGGAGGTCGAGGTCACGGACGATGGCGCCGGGGCGCAGGTCGAAGACCTCGTTGATGGCCGCCTGGATCTTGACCGGGTCGACGTTCTCGGTGCCGAAGGTCTCGACGAACAGGCCGACCGGGGCGGCCTTGCCGATCGCGTAGGCGACCTGGACCTCGATGCGGCCGGCCAGGCCCGCGGCGACCGCGTTCTTGGCCACCCAGCGCATGGCGTAGGCCGCGGAGCGGTCCACCTTCGACGGGTCCTTGCCGGAGAACGCGCCACCACCGTGGCGGGCCATGCCGCCGTAGGTGTCGACGATGATCTTCCGGCCGGTCAGACCGGCGTCACCCATCGGGCCACCGACGACGAAGCGACCGGTCGGGTTGATCAGGACGCGGGCGTCGCTCGCGTCCAGACCGGCCCGCTCCAGCTCCGGAGCGATGACGTGCTTCTGGATGTCGCCGACCAGCTGGCCCTCGAGGTCGATCTCCTCGGCGTGCTGGGTCGACAGCACGACGGTGTCGAGGCGGACGGCCTGGTCACCGGCGTACTCGATGGTGACCTGGGTCTTGCCGTCGGCGCGCAGGTACGGCAGCGTGCCGTCCTTGCGCACGTTGGTCAGGCGGCGCGACATGCGGTGCGCCAGAGTGATCGGCAGCGGCGCCAGCTCGTCGGTGTCGTTGCAGGCGTAGCCGAACATCAGGCCCTGGTCGCCGGCGCCCTGCTTGGCGATCTCGTCGTCGCTGCCCTCGACGCGCTTCTCGTGCGCCTCGTCGACGCCCTGGGCGATGTCCGGGGACTGCTGACCGATGGCGACGTTGACGCCGCAGGAGGCGCCGTCGAAGCCCTTCACCGACGAGTCGTAGCCGATCTCGAGGACCTTGTCCCGGACCAGGGTCGGGATGTCGACGTAGGCCTTCGTGGTGACCTCGCCGGCGACGTGCACCTGGCCGGTGGTGACCAGGGTCTCCACGGCGACGCGCGAAGCCGGGTCCTGGGCCAGCATCGCGTCCAGGATCGAGTCGCTGATCGCGTCGCACATCTTGTCCGGGTGGCCCTCGGTCACCGACTCACTGGTGAACAACCGGCGGTTGATCTCACTCACGACTGCTCCTCACCTCACAAGCTTTGCAGCTTTGATCCTTGCGTACGGTAGTCAGGTTCTCTTCCCGGGGGACCTCAGACTCGGGCGTGAATGATGCCCCACGCGAGGTTCCCCGCCTTGCCCCCCGACACCCAGTTCTTAAGGCCGGTCTTCATCTTGGTGCGGTAGGCGTCACTGATCTTGTCGGCAAGATCACCCTCTCGGGCTTCCAGTTCCTGCAGGACCCGGCCGTAGTGGATGGCCAGGTACTCGGTCAGGTCCTCGAACTCGAAGTTCTGCAGACCCAGACGGGCGAGCTCACGGCGGTAGAAGCCGGGCGAACCCATCGTGTCCAGGCTCAGCCGATCCAGGATCGGACCGAGGTCGGAGTTCTTGGCGGTGTCGGCCGCCATCGGGTCGGTGAACAGGAAGGATCCCTTGGGCTTGAGGACGCGGGTGACCTCTTCCAGGACGCGCGGGCGGTCGCCGCTGTGCAGGATCGCGTCCTGCGACCAGACGATGTCGAAGGCGTTGTCCTGGAACGGGATGTCCTCGAAGGAGCCGTCCTTGACCTCGATGAGCTCGTCGAGGCCCTCGGCCCGGTTGAACTCGACGTTGCGGGCGTTCTCCACCTCGGAGAGGTTCAGGCAGGAGACCTTGCAGCCGTAGGTCTTGGCCAGGTAGCGGGCCGCGCCGCCGTAACCCGCGCCGATGTCGAGGATGCGGGTCTCCGGGGTGATCTCGACCTTGGAAGCCATCCGCTCGACGGTGCGGCGGGAGGCGGTGTCGATGTTCTCGGTCTCGGAGCTGTAGAGGCCGACGTGGATGTCGTTGCCGCCCCAGACGTGGTAGTAGAAATTGTCCGCGTCTTCGGAGTTGTAGTAGTCGCGGGCGGTGTGCACCGCGGTGGAGTAGACGTCGGCAAGATCGTCTTCCTCGACGTACTTCTTCTCCGCGACGTGGATGTAGAAGTCCGGCTCGCCTTCCTGGTAGGTCTCCTGGAAGTCGCCGTAGGTGTCGATGCGCTGGAATCCGACCTCGCGCATCAGCCGCCGCATGTAGTTCTTGCGCAACGGGTACATGTTCAAGAAGAATTCAGATTTGTCCGGGAAGGTGTACTTGAACCTCGCCAGACCTTCATCCACGTAATCCGGCTCCGCGGAAACGTCCTCACCCGCGTAGTAATACGTGTGTTTGGAGCTGAATCCGTCATCCAGAATGGAATCGTAATTCCGCTGGTCGATGATCAGAACGCCGTCGTGCTTCAGCATGGCGTAGAACTCGGCGAGCGTCTTGCGGCGGTCGCGCTCGGAGAACAGGTGCGTGAACGAGTTCCCGAGACAAATGATCGCGTCGTATTCGCCGTGGACGTCACGATTCAGCCAGCGCCAGTCGGCGTGCACGACGCGCAGAATGTGCCCGCCGTACTCGAGCCCGTTCTGGAATGCCTTGGCCAGCATCTGCGGACTGCCGTCCGCGGAGACCGTCTCGAAGCCCTCCTCGAGCAGCCGCACCGAGTGGAACCCGGTACCGGTGGCCACATCCAGGACGGACCTGACACCGCGAGCCTTGAGCTGGTCGATGAAGAAGCTGCCCTCGCTCTCGTAGCGCTTCTTCCAGTCGATCAGATCGTCCCACTTCTCCACGAATCCACCGACGTACTCGTGGGTGTAGTGGTCCGACTCGCGCACCTCCAACGGATTCTCGCCGAACACCTGCTCTTCACGGGCCACCAGATCGGCCGTGTCAGGCGAACCAGCCTCGTCAGAAGTCAGGTCGTCCACGCTCTTGGCCATTTTCACTCCCACCACTCACGTTGGTCATGCGCCACCCACGAACTTCAGGCATGCGCAAATCCGTGCCCCGAGCATGTGTCTCGCGGCCGTGCGGGTCGCCACTGCGAAAAAAGGCAACACCTCCGACCGGCGCGGGCAGCCGAGAAAACGCTCAAGGCCGCAGCACCAACGCCGATCACACTCGGCCGGCACCTTTGCCAACCGGCGCGACGCATTTCCGTGCGTCGCTTAACCAACCTAGGCGAAGGAGATCACGAAGCAAGCGTACAAACGTGTGACGGTAATCACCGCAATGCGATGATTGCGTGATTCCCATTGTCACCCTGGGTGAAAAAATGCGCTACCACCAGGGAATATTCCAGATGATTTTGGAGCTGATAACGATCACGTGAGTGCAACAAAATCCCGGAAGATGTACACTAACGCGCGCCTGATATAGCACAATGTTCGCGCCATATCAAGAGTTCCGATCGACAAGATTTCTATGAATAGCCGATGCGGCGGTTGACTTTTTGCCCCTCGCGGTACTTGCATCGAAGAGCGGAGCACGGATGTTACGGCGTTCACCCCCGGAGCGCCATAACTTTTTCTCGAGTGTCAGTCAATCGGTGCATCCGCCCCGGGGACGCCGGACCGATCCAGCGCCCGCATGAACCCGGGTACCCGTCCGGACCGGATCGCACACCCGGCCCGGACGGCGGCGCACGCGCCCTCAGTCAGCTCCTGAGCCCGGGGAAGTCCTCGTCGCGGTACTCGTCCCGCACGCGCTCCCCCGACTCGTAGAGATCGCCCTCCCGGCCCCGCAGCTCGACCCGCCGGATCTTGCCGGAGATGGTCTTGGGCAAGTCGAAGAACTCCAGCCGGCGGACCCGCTTGTAGGGCGCGAGGTTCTCCCGGGCGAAGCGCAGGATCGACTCGGCGGTGCGCTCGTCGGGCTCATGACCGGCTGCCAGGACCACGTAGGCCTTGGGCACCGCCAGCCGGACCGGATCCGGCGCGGGCACCACGGCCGCCTCGGCGACCGCCTCGTGCTCCAGCAGGACGCTCTCCAGCTCGAACGGTGAGATCCGGTAGTCGGAGGCCTTGAACACGTCGTCGGTGCGCCCGACGTAGGTGATGTAGCCGTCGGCGTCCCGGGATCCGACGTCACCGGTGTGGTAGTGACCGCCCCGGGTGACCTCGTCGGTGCGCTCGGTGTCGTCGGCGTAGCCGGTCATCAGCCCGACCGGGCGCGGCTGCAGCGCCAGGCAGATCTCGCCCTCGTCGGCCTCCTCGCCGGTCGCCGGGTCCAGCAGCACCACCTCGAAGCCGGGCAGCGGGCGGCCCATCGAGCCCGTCCGCACCTCCTGCCCCGGGGTGTTGGCCACCTGGACGCTGGTCTCGGTCTGGCCGAAGCCGTCGCGGATGGTCACCGACCAGGCACGACGCACCTGCTCGATGATCTCCGGGTTGAGCGGTTCGCCCGCCCCGACGACCTTCGCCGGTGGCGTGCGCAACGACCCCAGGTCGGCCTGGATGAGCATCCGCCACACCGTCGGCGGTGCGCAGAAGCTGGTGATCCCGCAGCGCTGCATCTGCTCCAGCAGACCCGCCGGGTCGAAGCGCGAGTAGTTGTAGATGAACACCGTCGCCTCGGCGTTCCACGGGGCGAAGAAGTTGCTCCAGGCGTGCTTGGCCCACCCCGGCGAGGAGATGTTGAGGTGAACGTCACCGGGTTCCAGCCCGATCCAGTACATCGTGGACAAGTGGCCCACCGGGTACGAGACGTGCGTGTGCTGAACGAGTTTCGGCTTCGCCGTGGTGCCTGAGGTGAAGTACAGCAACATCGGGTCGTCGGCCCCGGTCGGGCCGTCGGCGGTGAAATTTCCTTCCGCTCCCGCGCTTTCGGCGTAGGAGTGCCATCCCTCCACCTCGGACCCGACGGCGATCCGGGTGTAATCGCCCGGCACGTCGGCGAATTTCGCCGCGTCGTCCGATGTGGTCACCACGTGGCGGGCCTGGCCGCGGTCGACCCGGTCGCGCAGGTCGGCCGGACCCAGCAGCGGGGTCGCGGGGATGATCACCGCGCCGAGCTTCATCGCCGCCAGGATCGTCTCCCACAGCTCGACCTGGTTGCCCAGCATCAGGATCAACCGGTCGCCGCGCGCGACGCCGAGCCCGCGCAGCCAGTTGGCGACCTGGTTCGAGCGGCGGGCCATCTCGGCGAAGGTGATCTTCTGCTCACCGCCGCCGGCCTCGACGATCCACAGCGCCAGCTCGTCCGGGCGGCGCTCGGCGATGGTGTCGAACCACTCCAGCGCCCAGTTGAACTCCTCGAAGCGGGGCCAGCTGAAGCCCTGCCGCGCCGCGTCGTAGTCCTCGCGACACCGCAACAGGTAGTCGCGCGCGGCCAGGAATTCCGCACCGGCCGATCTCGCCGTCGCTTCGCCGATCACTCCGGTCTCCTCACTCCTGCGCTGCACTGCCGGGGGAAGAAGTGGACCATGTGCGCGGAGGGGTCTGCCAGCCCAACGGGGTGCACTCGTTGCTCCGATCTGCCGGTCCTGGCTCGCTGCTGTTGACTCCTCGTGCGGTTGTGGTCATTGTTGTTGATTACTGGTGATTTTCTTTCGGAATTTCCGGCGTCAAGGAGGACACCGTGTTCCGACCTGTCACGACGATTGCCACCGCACTCCTGCTCACCTTCTCCGGAGCACCCGCAACGATGGCCACCGCCCAACCAGATTGGCAGCCGAAGGAACCACCTCTGAGCACGCCGTGGACCGACCAGGTCGGCCCGGACAACGCCCTGCCCGAGTACCCGAGACCCCAGCTGACCCGCGAACGCTGGCTCAACCTCAACGGCCTGTGGGACTACACCGGCGGGCAGAACGCCACCGAGCAGATCCTGGTGCCCTACCCGCCCGAATCGGCGCTGTCGGGCGTGCAGCGCCACGACGACCAGATGACCTACGAACGCACCTTCGAGGTGCCCGCCGACTGGTCGGGGCAGCGGCTGATCCTGCACTTCGGGGCCGTCGACCAGCGCGCCGAGGTCTCGGTCAACGGCAAGCAGGTGGCGGTGCACGAGGGCGGCTACACCGCCTTCTCCGCCGACATCACCGATGCCGTGAGACCCGGTGCGCCGCAGCAGCTCACCGTCGCGGTCTCGGACGGGAACGAGACCCAGCCCTACCCGGTGGGCAAGCAGCGCAACGATCCCGGCGGCATCCTCTACACCGGTGCCTCCGGCATCTGGCAGACCGTGTGGCTCGAACCGGTCGCTCCGGCGCACGTCACCGGGCTGGACATCAACCCCGACCTGACCGGGTTCGGGATCACCGCCAAGACCTCCGCCGACAACGGCGAGCAGGTCGAGGTCGCGGTGCGCGACGCCGAGGGCAACGAGGTCACCAAGACCACCGGCCCCGCAGGCGAACCGGTGCGCGTGGACGTGCCGCAACCGCACCTGTGGACCCCCGACGACCCGTACCTCTACGACCTGACGGTGCGCCTGCGCGGCGCTGACGGCGCCGTGCTCGACGAGGTCGGCAGCTACACCGGTCTGCGCACGACGGGGCTGGTCAACGACGAGCAGGGCCGACCGCGGATGGCGCTCAACGGCAAGATCGTCTTCCAGCACGGTCCGCTGGACCAGGGCTACTGGCCGGACGGCATCTACACCGCGCCGACCGACGAGGCGCTGCGCTTCGACCTGGACAAGACCAAGGAGCTGGGCTTCAACATGGTCCGCAAGCACGTCAAGGTCGAGCCGGCGCGCTGGTACTACTGGGCGGACCGGCTGGGGCTGATGGTCTGGCAGGACATGCCGTCGCTGCCGATCGACCTGAACATCCCGCCGGAGGACAGCCCGCCGCCGTCGGAGGAGATGAAGGCGCACTACCGCGCCGAGTGGGTCGACATCATCGACCAGCTGCGCAGTTCCACCTCGATCGTGGCGTGGGTGCCGTTCAACGAGGGCTGGGGCGAGTTCGACACCGCCGAGATCAGCGACCTGACCCGGCGCACCGACCCGACGCGGCTGATCAACGCCTCCAGCGGGGTGAACTGCTGCTACTCGCTGCCCGACAGCGGCGCCGGTGACATCTACGACGACCACACCTACGTGGGTCCGGGTGCGCCGACGGTCAAGGACGGCCGGGCGATCGTCGACGGCGAGTACGGCGGGCTGGGGCTGGCCGAGGAAGGGCACCTGTGGCCGGGTGAGCCCAGCGCGTACGAGATGACCGAGAGCAGGGAGCAGCTGACCCAGCGCTACGGCGAGGTCAGCGACGAGCTGGCGCGCGTCATCGGGGCCAACGGCCTGTCGGCGGCGATCTACACCCAGACCACCGATGTGGAGAACGAGGTCAACGGCTTCCTCACCTACGACCGGCAGGTCATGAAACCGGACGTGGCCTCGGTGCGCGACCACAACACCGCCGCCATCGAAGCGGGAAGCCGATGAGGAGTCCGATGAGATCGACGAAGATCACCAGACGTGGTGCGCTGCTCGGGGCCGCTGGGACGGCCGGTGCGCTGGCGGCCCTGCCCGGTGCCGCGCAGGCCGCACCTGGTGCTCCCCCGACCGCGAGCGGGCGCCTCTACGAGATCGGCGCGGGACGGCATCGCGCGGTGGTCGGCGGTGTGGCCGCCTCGATGCTGTCCTGGACGGTCGACGGCCAGGAGATGCTGCTGACGCACGACCCCGACGACGTCGGGGAGGGCTACCAGGGCAAGACGATCCTGCCGTGGGCCAACCGGATCGACCACGGCGCCTACACCTTCGAGGGCGAGGAGCTGCAGGTCGCGATCAACGAGCCGGAGCGCGACGCCGCGCTGCACGGGCTGATGAACTTCGTGGAGTGGTCGCCGGTGCACCACCGCGCCGATTCGGTGGTGCTGGAGCACGTGCTGCCGCCGGACTACGGCTACCCGTTCCAGCTGGCGTTCCGCATCGAGTACCGGGTCGACGACCGCGGTTTCTCCAGCACCCTGTCGGCGACCAACGTCGGGCGCGGCCCGGCGCCGTTCGGCACCGCCAACCACACCTACCTGGCGGCGGCCCCGGGCACCCGGATCGACGACATCGTGCTGGAGATCCCGGCCGACACCTACTACGTGGTCAACGACCGGCTCATTCCTACCGGGACCGCGCAGGTGGCCGGCACCGACTACGACTTCCGCACCGCCCGGCCCATCGCGGACACCGCGATGGACACCGCCTTCACCGGCCTGCACCACGCGGGCGGCGAAGCGGTGGTGCGCTTCCGGCGGCCGGACGTCGACGTGCAGCTGTGGGTCGACGAAACCCACCGCTACCTGCAGGTCTACACCGACGACGACCCCAGCACCGACCGCCCGGGCCGGGCGGGGCTGACCGTGGAGCCGATGACGTTGGCGCCCAACGCCTTCGTCTCCGGTGACGGGCTGATCGTCCTGCAACCGGGCCAGACCCACACCGGCAGCTGGGGCTACCGCCTCGCCGAGTGATCGGCCGCCGTTCGGGGGTGGGAGTTCCAGCGGGAACTCCCACCCCTCGATGACCGTTAGGGTGGGGCGCGTGGCCGAATACATCCAGATCCCCACGCCGGCAGGCAAGTTCGACGCGTTGACCGCGGGCCCCGAGGACGGGCGCCCGGTGCTGCTGCTGCACGGATTTCCCGAAGCCGCAGTGGAGTGGAGCGAGCAGCTGGGAGTGCTCGGCGGCGCCGAGTGCTTCGCCGTCGCGCCGGACCAGCGCGGCTACTCCCCCGGCGTCCGCCCGGAGCAGGTCGCCGACTACCGGATGCAGGAGCTGGTCGGCGACGTGCTGGCCATCGCCGACCACTTCGGGTGGGAGCGCTTCGACCTGGTCGGCCACGACTGGGGCGCGGCGGTGGCGTGGTCGGTCGCAGCCGAGCACCCCGACCGGATCCGCACACTGACCGCGGTGTCGATCCCGCACCTGGACGCCTTCACCAAGGCCGTGCGCGAGGACGAGGACCAGCAGCAGCGCTCGGCCTACATGCAGGCGCTGCGCTCCTCCACCGCCGAGAAGACGCTGCTGGCCGACAACGCCGCCAAGCTGCGCCGGATCTACTACCCGGGCGTGCCCGAGCACCACGTCGACGACTACGTGCAGCGGCTGACCGAACCGGGCGCGCTGACCGGCGCGCTCAACTGGTACCGGGCATCGCGGTTCAACGAGGAGATCGGTCCGGTCACCGTGCCCACCCTGTTCGTGTGGAGCACCGAGGACGTCGCCGTGGGCTCCACCGCCGCGCTGGCCACCGAGCAGCACGTCACCGGCCCGTACCGGTTCGAGATGCTGCAGGAGGTCTCGCACTGGATCCCGGAGGAAGCGCCCGATTCGCTGACGCGCCTGCTGCTGCAGCACCTGCTCGCGCACGCCGAGTGATGTCTTGCCGGTGGCGGTCCGGGCGGTGAGCATGACATCGGTCCGGATTTCCGAGTCGCCGTAGGAGTGCTCGTGAAGGGTTCCGAAGGTCTGCTGGCCACCGCCGCTGCCGCCGGTGTCGACATCTGCTTCGCCAACCCCGGCACCACCGAGATCCCGCTGGTCGAAGCGTTCGACCAGGTCCCCGGGGTGCGGGCGGTGCTGGGCCTGTCCGAGGGCGTGGTGACCGGCGCCGCCGACGGCTACGGCCGGATGACGGGCACACCCGCGCTCACCCTGCTGCACCTGGGGCCCGGGTTCGCCAACGGCATCGCGAACCTGCACAACGCGCGCCGCGCCCGCACCCCGATCGTCAACATCGTCGGCGAGCACGCGTCCTGGCACCAATCCGCCGACGCGCCGCTGAGCAGCGACATCGAGTCGCTGGCGAACCCGGTGTCGGGCTGGGTGGGGCGCACCACCTCGGCCGCGGCGGCCTCCGGCGAGTTCGCCGAGGCCTACCTCGCGGCGCTGCGGAACCGGCTGCCGGCGACGCTGATCGCCGCCGCCGACCACATGTGGAGCCAGGGCGGCATGCCCGCGACCGCGCCCAGCGCACCCGAGCGCCCGCAGGTCGACGAGCAGCGGATCGCCGAGATCGCCAAGGTGCTCTCGGCCGGGCGGCGCCCGGTGCTGCTGCTGGGCGGGCAGGCGGTGGAGGACGCCGCGGGGATCCGCACGGCGGTCCGGATCGCGACCAAGGCGGGCGCTGCGGTGCTCGCCGAACGCGGCAGCGCCCGCGTGGAGCGCGGTCCCGGCATCCCGCCGGTGCGGATGCTGCCGTACTTCCCGGAGGCCGTGACCGAAGCGTTCGAGGGCTTCTCGGACCTGATCCTCATCGGTGCCCGCACCCCGGTGTCCTTCTTCGGCTACAAGGGCCAGCCCAGCCACCCGCTGCCCGACGGGCTGCGGGTGCACGAGCTGGCCGGTACCGACGCCGACGCGCTCAACGCCCTCGCCGCGCTCGCCGAGGCCACGGGCAGTGCGGCCGAGGAACTCCCGAAGGCCGTGCGCCCGGCGGTCACCGCGCCCTCGGGACCGCTGGACGCGGACGCGATCTCCGCGGCGATCGTGCTCACCCAGCCGGAGAACGCGATCATCGTCAACGAGGGCGTGTCGTCCTCGGCGTCCTACCCGGCGATCGCCGACGCCGCGCCCGCGCACTGCGAGCTGTCGCAGACCGGCGGTGCGATCGGCATGGGCATGCCGGTGGCCACGGGTGCCGCGATCGCGTGCCCGGACCGCGCGGTGATCAACCTGCAGGCCGACGGCAGCGCCGCCTACACCGTCCAGGCGCTGTGGACCCAGGCCCGCGAGTCCCTGAACGTCACCACGGTGATCTGCTCGAACTCCCGGTACCGCATCCTCGACCAGGAACTGCAGCGCGCGGGTATCGACGATCCCGGCGCCGCCGCGGCGTCCATGACCAGCCTGGGCGATCCCGCCCTCGACTGGCTGGCGGTCGCCCGGGGCTTCGGCGTGGAGGCGGTGCGCGTCACCACGGGCGAAGACCTCATCGATGCGCTCACCCGGGCCCACCAGCAGCCGGGGCCCCGCCTCGTCGAAGCCGTCCTCTGACCGTCGTCTGGTGCGGAAGAGCCCTGCCCCGCTCGAAGGCGGGGCAGGGGGGGTACGAGCGATCCCCGCCCGGGCCGAAGGGGCCGGGGTGGGGGGCCCGCAGGAGCTTCTGCAGGTCGGCGGGCTTCGCCGATGCTGCCTGGGCGACCTGCTCGCGGGCCAGGTCGTCGTAGGTGGGACGCGTGGTGCTGCGGAAGATCCCGGTGATCGCCGGGCTGAGGTCCTGACCGCCGAGGCGGGACAGGGCGAAGGCCAGCGACGGGTCCTCCCGCTCGGCGTCGTGCACCACGACGTCGGCGGAGTCCACTTCGGACAGCTTCGCGACGCGCAGCCCCTCGTGCCCCTGCACCACGCCGTACTGCTCGTCCTCCGGCCCGAACACGATCGGCTCGCCGTGGGTGAGCGAGACGATCCGGCGCTGCTTCTCCTCGTTGTCCTTGAGGACGTCGAAGGCGCCGTCGTTGAAGATCGGGCAGTTCTGGTAGATCTCCACCAGCGCGCTGCCCCGGTGCTCGGCGGCGGCCTTGAGGGTGTCGGTGACGCTCGCGCGATCGGAGTCGATCACCCGCGCCACGAACGAGGCCTCCGCGCCCAGCGCCAGCGACACCGGGTTGAACGGGTGGTCCAGCGAGCCGGCCGGGGTGGACTTGGTGACCTTGCCGACCTCGCTGGTCGGCGAGTACTGGCCCTTGGTCAGCCCGTAGATCCGGTTGTTGAACAGCAGGATCTTCAGGTTGACGTTGCGGCGCAGCGCGTGGATCAGGTGGTTGCCGCCGATCGACAGCGCGTCGCCGTCACCGGTGACCACCCACACCGACAGGTCCGGCCGCGAGGTGGCCAGACCCGTGGCGATGGCCGGGGCGCGCCCGTGGATGGAGTGCATCCCGTAGGTGTTCATGTAGTACGGGAACCGGGACGAGCACCCGATGCCCGAGACGAACACGATGTTCTCGCGCTTGAGCCCCAGCGACGGCAGGAACGACTGGACCGCGTTGAGCACGACGTAGTCGCCGCACCCCGGGCACCAGCGCACTTCCTGGTCGGACTTGAAGTCCTTGGCCTTCTGCGGCGCATCAGCGGCCGGCACCCCGGCCAGCCCGCCGAGCGACGGCATTCCCAGCTCGGTGGCGGTCACGCGGACACCCCCTGCAAGACATCGGTGAGCACGTTCTGCAGTTCTTCGGCCTGGAAGGGCAGGCCGGCGACCTTGGTGTAGGACTGCACGTCGACGAGGTAGCGGGCGCGCAGCAGCATCGCCAGCTGGCCGAGGTTCATCTCCGGCACGATCACCTCGTCGTAGCCGCGCAGCACCTCGCCGAGGTTGGCGGGCATCGGGTTGAGGTAGCGCAGGTGCGCACTCGCGACCTGCAGGCCCTGCGCCCGCACCCGGCGGCACGCCGCGCCGATCGGCCCGTAGGAGGAACCCCAGCCCAGCACCAGCACCCGCGCCTCGCCCGACGGGTCGTCGACGGTGAGGTCGGGAACGGTCACGCCATCGATCTTGCGCTGCCGCAACCGGACCATGTGGTCGTGGTTGTCCGGGTCGTAGGAGATGCTGCCCTTGCCGTCGGCCTTCTCCAGCCCGCCGACCCGGTGCTCCAGACCCGGCGTGCCCGGCACCGCCCACTCGCGGGCCAGGGTCTGCTCGTCGCGCACGTACGGCCAGAACTCGCCGGAACCGTCCGGCGCGTTGGGCTCGGTCGCGAACTCCACGCTCAGGTCCGGCAACGACGCGACGTCCGGGATCAGCCACGGCTCGGAGCCGTTGGCGATCGCCCCGTCCGAGAGCAGCAGCACCGGCGTCCGGTACTCCAGGGCGATGCGCGCCGCGTCCAGCGCGATCTCGAAGCAGTCCGCCGGCGAGCACGGCGCCAGCACCGGCACCGGCGATTCGCCGTTGCGCCCGTAGAGGGCCTGCAGCAGGTCGGCCTGCTCGGTCTTGGTCGGCAGACCGGTCGAGGGCCCACCGCGCTGGATGTCGCACACCAGCAGCGGCAGCTCCAGCGCCACCGCGAGACCGATGGTCTCCGACTTCAGCGCCAGACCCGGGCCCGACGTGGTCGTCACACCCAGCGAACCGCCGAAGGAGGCGCCCAGCGCGGCCCCGACACCGGCGATCTCGTCCTCCGCCTGGAAGGTGGTCACGCCGAAGTTCTTGTGCTTGGCCAGCTCGTGCAGCACGTCCGAGGCCGGGGTGATCGGGTAGGTGCCCAGGAACACCGGCAGCCCGCTGCGCTGACCGGCGGCCACGATCCCGTAGGCCAGCGCGGTGTTGCCGGTGATCTGCCGGTAGGTGCCCTCGGGCAGCTTGGCCGGGGAGACCTCGTAGGTCACCGCGAAGGACTCGGTGGTCTCGCCGTAGTTCCAGCCGGCGCGGAAGGCCAGCACGTTGGCCTCGGCGATGTCGGGCTTCTTGGCGAACTTCTCCCGCAAGAACCGCTCGGTGCCCTCGGTCGGCCGGTGGTACATCCACGACAGCAGACCGAGCGCGAACATGTTCTTGCACCGCTCGGCGTCCTTCTTGCCCAAGCCGGTCTCGGCCAGCGCGCCCTGGGTCAGCGTCCCCATCTGCACCCGGTGCACCGCGTAGAGGTCGTCGAGGACCTCGCCCTCCAGCGGGTCGGCGTCGTAGCCGACCTTGGTGAGGTTGCGCTTGGTGAACTCGTCGGTGTTGACGATCAGGATCCCACCATGCGGAAGATCGCCGAGGTTGGCCTTCAGGGCCGCCGGGTTCATCGCCACCAGCACGTCCGGCCGGTCGCCGGGGGTGAGGATGTCGTAGTCGGCGAAGTGGAGCTGGAAGCTCGACACACCCGGGAGGGTGCCTGCGGGGGCCCGGATCTCAGCCGGAAAGTTCGGCAGCGTGGCCAGGTCGTTCCCGAAGGCCGCGGCCTCCGAGGTGAACCGGTCGCCGGTCAGCTGCATGCCGTCACCGGAGTCACCGGCGAAGCGAATCACGACCCGGTTGAGCTTCCGGGTCCCGTTCGTCCGGTGTCCGTTCGTCGCGCCCAATTGATCCGTTCCCCTTCAATTGCAGGCAACGTTCGTCCTGTGGCGAACGATACAGGTAGTGGCGTGGTCGCGATCACGCAGTCGATCTTGTCGATCACCGTGTGCAAGCCCCCGCGCGAAACGATCCAGTTCCAGATTCCCGCGCAGGCAGGAGGACCTGTATCGATGGTGCAACCGGCGGATGAACGGGCGCTACGGATCGTTGACCGGGAAAACTGTGATCTGCCACACCTTGGGCCCTTCTCATGATGCGGGAACACGATCGCTCAACTGGCCGATGCCCACCCGGGTCCGGGTCGGATTACATCTCAGGCCGGACCAGAAGTCCGGTCGAGCCCGACCGTGGAGGAACACCATGCCGCTGCATCCGGAAGCCGAGCCGTTCGTCGCACAGATCCGGGAACTGGCTCCCGACCTCGGCGGTGAGGTGACCGATGCGGCGACCGCCCGCAGACTCTCAGCGGCACGCGCCCGACAGCGCCCGGCGCCGGAGGTCGAGCGCGTCGACGAGCGGCTGATCCCGGGCTCCTACGGCGTCGAGGTCCCGGTGCGGATCTACTGGCCGAGCAGCGACGCGGGACTGCCGCTGATCGTGCACTTCCACGGCGGCGGCTGGGTCATCGGCGACCTGGACTCCCACGACGGGCTGGCGCGGTCGATGGCCAACGCCACCCGGTCGATCGTGATCTCGGTGGACTACCGGCTCGCCCCCGAGCACCGCTACCCCGCCGCCGTCGAGGACGCCTACTCCGCCACGGTGTGGGCGGCGGCCCACGCCGATGAGCTCGGCGGTGACGCCTCGCGGCTGGCCGTGGCCGGCGACAGCGCAGGCGGCAACCTGGCGGCGGTCACCGCGCTGCAGTGCCAGGAGCGCGGAACTCCTGATCTGGCCTTCCAAATGCTGCTCTACCCGGTCACCGACCACGACTTCACCACCCAGTCCTATGTGGACAGCGGGCCGGATTGCCTGCTGACCAAGCAGCACATGATGTGGTTCTGGGACGAGTACGCGCCGGACCTGGAGGTCCGCGACCACCCGCACGCCTCCCCGCTGCGCGCCGACGACCTGACCGGCCTGCCGCCCGCGCACGTGCTCACCGCGGGCATGGACCCGCTGCGCTGCGAGGGGCAGCGCTACGCCGCACGGCTCAAGGAAGCGGGAGTTCCGACCTCGACCCAGCACTGCCCCGGCCTGTTCCACGGCTTCGCCCCGGACGCCGAGCGGATCCCGGTGGCCGCCGAAGCCATGCGCGAGCTCTACGCGGTGCTGCGCGCGGCCCTCGGCTAGCGAGCTCGCGCATCCGGTGGTGCGCTGGGGACGACGCGTGAGACGGGGGTGGACCAGGTGGTCGACGAGGTCGACGTCGTGGTGGTCGGCATGGGACCGGGCGGTGAGGACGTGGCCGCGCGGCTCGGGCGGGCCGGCTTGTCGGTGATCGGGGTCGAATCGCGCCTGGTCGGCGGCGAGTGCCCGTACTACGCCTGCGTGCCGACCAAGATCATGGTCCGCGCGGCCGACGCGCTCGCCGAGGCCCGCCGGGTGCCGGAGCTCGCTGGTTCGTCGGCGGTGCACCCGGACTGGTCGCCGGTGGCCGCGCGCATCCGCGACGAGGCCACGACCGGGTGGAACGACGAGATCGCCGTCCGCCGCTTCGAGAGCACCGGGGGTCGGCTGGTGCGCGGCGTCGGTCGCATCACCGCGCCCGGCGAGGTGACCGCGGGCGAGCAGGTGCTGCGCGCCCGGCGCGCCATCGTGCTCAACCCGGGCACCGAACCGGCGGTCCCGCCGATCGACGGCCTGGCCGGCACCCCGTTCTGGACCAACCGCGAGGCCGTGTCGGTCGAGGAAGTTCCGGCGTCGCTCATCGTGCTGGGCGGCGGCCCGGTCGGCCTGGAGTTCGCGCAGGTCTTCGCCCGCTTCGGCTGCGAGGTCACGGCCGTGGAGGCGAAGCCGCAGCTGCTGCCCCTGGCCGAGCCCGAAGCCGCCGAGGTCATCACCGACCAGCTCGCGGCCGAGGGCCTGCGGGTGCGGGTCGGCAGCACCGTGCGGCGGGTGCGGCACGACGGGCGCTTCCACGTCTCCACCGACGGCGAGGAGCTCACCGCGGAGCGCCTGCTGGTGGCCACCGGTAGGCGCACCGACCTGCGTGCGCTGGGCGTGGCGGCGGTGGGCCTGGACGAGTCCGCCCGGACCATCGCCGTCGACGAGCGGATGCGCGCGGCCGACGGCGTGTGGGCGGTCGGCGACGTGACCGGCCATGGCGCGTTCACGCACACCTCGGTGTACCAGTCGCGGATCGCGGCCGCCGACATCCTCGGCAAGTCGAGCGCCCCGGCCGACTACCGCGCGATGCCCTCGGTGACCTTCACCGACCCGGAGGTCGCCACCGTCGGGCTCACCGAGTCGCAGGCCGTCGCCGAGCACCAGCAGGTGCGCACCGCGATCTCCCGGCTGCCCGATTCGACCAGGGGTTTCATCCACAAGGTCGGCAACGCCGGCTTGGTGAAGCTGGTGGCCGACGCCGAGCGCGGCGTGCTGGTCGGCGCGACGGTCGTCGGGCCCTCCGGCGGCGAGATCATCGGCGCGCTCGCCGTCGCGGTCCACGGCGAGGTGCCGATCAGCCGCCTCAGCGAGATGATCTTCGCCTACCCCACGTTCCACCGGGCGATCGAACCCGCCCTCGACGAGCTGGCGGCCGCCTGAGGGCGGCTCCGCGTCCCTCGGCGGCTGCTAGTCGCGGGCCGCTCCGCGGCGGCGCTTGCGCTCGTACATGTCCTGGTCCGCGACGTGCAGCAGCTGCTCCTGGGTGATCTTCGGGTCGGCGGTGATGGCGTGGCCGACGCTGGTGCGCAACCGCAGTCGCCGTCCCCCGATGTCCACCTCGGTGTTGAGGCCCTGCTCGATGCGGTCCCGCAACGCGGCGGCCTCGGCCGCGTCCTCGACGAGGGTCACCACGACGAACTCGTCGCCGCCGATGCGGGCCACCGCGTCTCCCCCGCGCACGGCCTCCTGCAGCGCGTTGGCGGCGGCGACGATCACCTTGTCGCCCACCAGGTGGCCGTAGCGGTCGTTGAACGGCTTGAGCTCGTCGAGGTCGGCGAGCACGACGGCCAGCATCCCGTCGCCGCGGGCGATCCGCTTGAGCCCCAGGTCCATCAGATCTGCCAGCAAGGTGCGGTTGGCCAGGCCGGTGAGCGGGTCGTGCAGCGCCAGCTGTGCCAGGTGCGCGTCGGCGAGCCGGCGTTCGCCGACGTCGTCGTACTGGCTGACCACGAACGCCGGTTCACCGCCGGCGCCGGGCACGGCGGTGGCGCGGATCAGCATCCAGATCGGGTGGCCGTCCTTGTGACGGTAGCGCTTCTCGATGCTGACGCTCTCCACCACGCCGTGGACCAGGTCGTCCAGGATCGCGGGTCCCTGGTCGTCGTCCTCCTCGTAGGTGATCTCGCTGAAGTGCATGCCGATCATCTCCTCGCGGGAGAAGCCGAGCATGTCGCAGAGCGTGTCGTTGACCTCGGTCCAGTGCCCCTTGAGGTCCAGCAGCGCCATGCCGATCGGTGCGTTGGCGAAGCTGCGCTGCCACAGCAGTTCCGCCTCGCGGCGGCGGGTGATGTCCTGGCTCTGGGACAGGAACCGGACGGGTTCGCCCTGGTCGTCGCGGATGAACGAGCGCGACACCAGTGCCCAGATCACGCTGCCGTCGGAGCGGATGTAGCGCTTCTCCAGGGGTTCGTCGGCTTCCACCGGGCCTTCGGCGTCGATGTCGTCCGGGTGCGTCACGCTGCGGTAGTCGCGACCGATCAGCTCTTCCGGCCGGTACCCCAGCATTCGGCAAAACGCCGCGTTGACGTGCAGGTAGCGGCCCTGCAAGTCGAGAATCGCCATGGCCGCCGCCGCTTGCTCGAAGAGCGGCTGCCAGGGCGCGACGTCGCCGTCCGGCTCCGGGGTGGACATACGAAACGCACGATAGCCGCCGCGCAGCGACCACGCATCGACTACGAAAACCCGCGGCTGCGATTCGCAGCGAGGAACACGGTCCGTGACGGACCGACCGTCCCGCCCCGGGCGCTGAGGTGGTTCTGCGCGCGAGCTAGAGCGATTCGATGCGGGCCGCGACGCTGTCGAGCACCCGGCGCAGTCCGTACTCGAACGGCGCATCGGATTTGCGGGGGCGGCGTTGGGCCATCGCCGCCATGACCGCCGCGACGGTCGGGAAGCGCTCCTGCTGCCCGAACTCGGCGAGCAACTCGGGGCTGATCATCTTGGACTCCCCGGCGGCCCGCTCGGGCACGAACGGCGCGCTGCCGCGCACGAAACCGTTGACCAACAGCACGGTGTTGAGCATCTCGGCGGGTTCGAGCCCCGTTCCACTCAGCGCCGCGAGCCCGGCCTCCAAGTAGGCGACCTCGTTCGGGCCCATCACCCGCGGCTTGGTCACCAGCGTCAACGCCCACGGGTGGCGTTCGAAGACGCTGACGTTGGCGCGCGCCCACGTCTCCATCGCGCTGCGCCAGCCGCTCCGCTCGCCGATCTCCGGTGGTTCACCGATCGCCGTGTCGAGCATCAGGCTGATCAAGTCGTCCTTGCTCGGCACGTAGCGGTACAGCGACATGGTCCCCGCCCCGAGCTCGGATGCCAGCCGTTGCATCGACAGCGCTTCCAGGCCTTCGGAATCGGCGAGTTCGACCGCCTCGTCGACGATTCGCTGCAGGCTCAGGGTCGGTTTCGGTCCTCGCGGCGGGCGGCTGGTATCGCCCCAGAGCAGCTGGACACCGCTGGAGTGGACATCTCGATCGGTCATCGCAGTCCATTCTCGTGCTCGACGTCAGCGTGTTCGTCGCGCGTTGAGGTTACGCCGAACGGATTGCACGCCCCCTCTCCCGCGTGGCACGTCCGACATTCCGCAAGTCCGGTTCGGCGGCATCACCCCCAGCCGATGCCGCCGAACCGCCCCGACCCCGCCGCTTCGCAATCCCCTATTGCGTGCGGTATACGCATATTAGCGTACGACTTTCGTCCGGCGCCATCGAGATTCCGCCGCTCGCTGATCTGCTCGAACGCGCCATCGTGACGCCGGGCACAGTGAGATGACGAGCACAAGCCCGCCGCCCGGCCCCGATCTTGACTGCGCGCACGCGCGGCCCTTAACGTTCGCCAACATCCCGCCGGGCACGGTTTCGCCCTGCTGCGCGCGGTTTTCGCGACCTTCCTGGAGGAATCCCGTGTCGACAGCAGAGCGGATCAGCTGCACCGTCACCGACGGCGTGGCCGACGTGCGGTTGAACCGCCCCGACAAGCTCAACGCCCTCGACCACGCGATGTTCCAGGAGCTGGTCGCCACCGGCGAGCGGCTGCGCGGGGATTCCAGCGTGCGGGCGGTCGTGCTCTCCGGCGAGGGACGCGGTTTCTGCGCCGGACTGGACTTCAGCGTCTTCGGCGAGATGGCGGAGGGCACCCGGCCGCCGCGGTTGGACACCGACGGTCCCGCCAAGGCTCTCGCCCAGCAGGCCGTGCACATCTGGACCCTGCTGCCGCAGCCGGTGATCGCCGCGGTGCACGGCGTCGCCTACGGCGGCGGTCTGCAGATCGCGCTCGGCGCCGACATCCGGCTGGTCTCGACCGATGCCCGGTTCTCGGTGCTGGAGATCAAGTGGGGCATCAACCCGGACATGACCGGCACGCAGGTGCTGCCGGAGCTGGTGGGCCGTGACGTCGCCAAGGAGCTGACCTTCACCGGCCGCGTGGTCAGCGGCGAGGAGGCCGTCGCGCTGCGGCTGGCCACCCGGGTCGAGGACGACCCGCGCGCGGCCGCGCTGGCGCTGGCGGGCGAGATCGCGGGCAAGAGCCCGGAAGCGATCCGCGAGTCCAAGCGGCTGCTGGACCTGGCCGGACGCGTTCCGCTCGACGAGGGGTTCGAAGCCGAGCAGGTCGCGATCCACTCGCTGATCGGCTCGCCC
The DNA here is from genome assembly GCF_035320975.1 of Saccharopolyspora mangrovi. Taxonomy (NCBI): domain Bacteria; kingdom Bacillati; phylum Actinomycetota; class Actinomycetes; order Pseudonocardiales; family Pseudonocardiaceae; genus Saccharopolyspora; species Saccharopolyspora mangrovi. Next base: position 24,765 of record NZ_JAWLNX010000011.1, read on the forward strand.
AACCAGCTCGAGGCCATCGCCGCGAACCTGGAGAAGCGCGCCCCGAAGTTCACCGACCCCGTCTAGTCGAGGTCGGTCGCGGCGCTGTCCCGCACGGCCTTCGCGACGGCCGCCAGCGCCGGCGAGTCCAGCTTCCACTGCTGCCAGTAGAGCGGGACGTCCACGCCGCGGTCCGGTGCCATGTCGACCAGCGCGCCGGACCGCAGCAGGGGTTCGGCCTGGACGCGGGGCACCATCCCCCAGCCGAGGCCGACCACGATGGCCTCGACGAAGCCCTCCGACGAGGGCACGAAGTGCCGCGGGCCGCCCGCTCCTCCGCGGGCGATCCTGCGGGCGAAGGCGTCCTGCAGGTCGTCGTGGCTGTCGAAGATCAGCACCGGAACCTCGTCGAGCACCTGCTCGAGCGATCGCCGCACCATCCTCTCCGGCGCCGCGCAGGCCAGGTAGCGCATGTGCCCGAGCCTGCGCACCGAGCAGCCCTGCACCGGGTCCGGCGTGGAGGTCACCGCCGCCATCACCCGGCCCTCCCGCAGCAGCGTCGTGGTGTGCCCTTCGTCGGCCCGGTGCAGCTCGAAGCAGATCCCCAGCTCGTCGGGAACCCGGGCCAGCGCGGGCACGAACCAGGTGCTCAGCGAGTCGGCGTTGACGGCGATGGGCAGCGTGTTCGGCGCTCCGCTGCCGGACATGCCGAGCTCGGCGCTCACGTCCTCCTCCATCCGAGCCAGCTGGCGCGCGAACCGCACCACCACCTCTCCGGACTCGGTGAGCTGCACCGGCTTGCTGCGGATCAGCAGAACGCGTCCGGTGCGCTGCTCGAGGGCCTTGACCCGCTGGCTGACGGCCGACGGGGTCACGTGCAGGGCGGCGGCCGCGGCGTCCAGCGTGCCGTGGTCGACCACGGCGAGCAGCGTCCGCACGTGGTCCAACGGCAGATCTACATTCACATCTCCTAATGGTAGTTAAGAATCATTAGCTGTACTGTTCGGCGTTCGCTGCCTAGCGTCGGAGGTATGGCCAACGCCCTGCTCCCGATGTCCGCTGGTTTCGCGACCTGCCTGTCCCTGATCGTTTCGATCGGCGCACAGAACGCCTTCGTGCTGCGCCAAGGCCTGCGCAGGCACGCGGTGCTGATGGTGGTGGCGATCTGCATCGTCTCGGACGTCATCCTCATCGCGCTCGGCGTGGGCGGGTTCGGCACCCTGGTGACCAGGTCGCCGCTGCTGCTGACCGTCTGCACGGTGGCCGGCGGGCTCTTCCTGCTGGCTTACGGTTTCCTCGCCGCGCGCAGGGCCTTTCGCCCCTCCGCAGCGCTCGAGGCCGGTGTCGGCGAAACCGGCTCCCGGCGACGCGCCGCGCTGACGTGCCTGGCCATGACGTGGCTGAACCCGCAGACCTACTTGGAGACGATCCTGCTCATCGGCTCGGTGGCCGCCGGTTACGGCGCGATGCGCTGGGAGTTCGGCGCGGGTGCGCTGGCCGCGAGCTGCGTGTGGTTCATCGCCCTGGGATTCGGCGCGCGGCTGCTGACCGGGTTCTTCTCCCGCCCGTCGTCCTGGCGCCTCCTGGACGGAGCGATCGCGGTGATGATGGTGTCCCTGGGGGCCAGCCTCCTCGCGGGACTGTGACCTGTGGATTCATCCGAGGTGGTCACTTGATGGTGTTGTCCCGCAGGCGGTTTCGGCGCTGAACACCTGATCGTGTAGCTGCTGTTCGCTCGCAATTTCGAACGCTTCGGTGCACCATTGACACATGCGTTCGACAGAGATTGAGATGCGGAGACAGACCTCCAATCATCCTGCCCGTCAAACTATTTCAGCAATACCGCTACCCAGCGACGTGAAACACGCTCCAGGGGAGCATTGTTCACGGCGTCGGACGGCGCGTGTTCCCCACGAGCACCGCCGGCGGGCGGTGGCACGAGAGCCACCGCCCGCCACGCAGTGATACCCGGACGTTCCAGCGCACTGATCCTCAGTTGGCCGGTGATCCCGGCGACATGCTGTTTGACAACTGCAGAACGGGGTTTCCCGGGCGCGCTCAGACCCCCTCCGGGCGAGCAGGCCACTCCGGCATGAAGCCGGGGTAGTCCTCGCTCACCCGGAGGGGGAACTCCGGTGCCCGTTTGGCCAGGAACGAGCCGACGCCCTCAGCAGCGTCGGCGCCAGCGCCGAGCACGTTGATCCCCTTGGAGTCCAGTCTGTGCGCCTCCCACGGCGAGTCCGCCGAGAGCATTCCCCACATGAGCTGGCGGGCCACCGCCACCGACACCCCAGAGGTGTTCTCAGCGATCTCCCGGCAGATCGACCGCGCGGTGGGGATCAGATCGTCATCGGCGACCACCCGGGACACCAACCGGCCGGACAGCGCCTCCGAGGACCCGAAGATCCGCCCGGTCGCGGCCCACTCCATCGCCTGCGAGATGCCGACCACCCGCGGCAGGAACCACGACGAGGCGGCCTCCGGGAGGATCCCCCGCCTGGTGAACACGAACCCGAACTTGGCGCTCTCGGCAGCGATGCGGATGTCCATCGGCAGCGTCATCGTGACCCCGACGCCCACCGCCGCGCCGTTGAACGCACCGATGACCGGCTTGCGCATCGCGGCCACCCGCAGCGCCACCGTGCCACCGCCGTCCCGCGGGACTCCGTCGACCTCACCGAGCTCCCGGTAGGCCTCGGCCCGTCGCTCGTTGGCCTCGCCGTTGAAGGTGTCCTCGCCCGCGCTCAGGTCCGCCCCCGCGCAGAAGGCCCGCCCGGCGCCGGTGACGATCACCGCGCGGACCTCGTCGTCGGACTCGGCCTCGTCGAAGGCGGCGATGAGCTCACCGCGCATCACGTGCGTGAACGCGTTGAGCTTGTCCGGCCGGTCCAGGGTGATCGTGGCGATCTGTTCGGACACCTCGTAGCCGATCTCGGTGTAAGTCATCGCACCATCCATTTCGCGGGTTTGAAATCGGGTTTGCGCAGTGGAAAGGTCTGGCGTGCACCAGGAAGCGCAGAAAGCGGGGCAGCATGTCCGACGTCGAGTACCGGCAGTCCTCGTTCGCACCGCCCGCCGGTGCCACCGACATCCTGTTGGTCCGGCACGGTGAGTCCGCCCCGGCGGTGCTGGGCAAGCCCTTCGACCTCGTCGGCGGGCAGGGCGACCCCGAGCTCGCCCCGGCCGGCCGCGAGCACGCGGAGCGCGTCGGGCAACGGCTTTCGAGCGAGCGCATCGACGCGCTCTACGTGACCAACCTCCGCCGCACCACCGAGACGGCCGCGCCCCTCGCGTCCCGGCTCGGCTTGACCCCCCAGGTCGAGAAGGACCTCCGCGAGGTGCATCTCGGGGAGTTCGAAGGCGGGTTGTTCCGGCAGAAGGTCGCGCAGAACGATCCGGTCATCCAGCGGATGCACGCCGAAGGCCGCTGGGACGTCATCCCCGGCGCCGAGTCCTCCGAAGCGTTGCGCGAGCGCGTGGTCGCAGCGATCGAGCGGCTGGCCACCTCCCACCCCGATCAGCGGATCGCGGTGTTCACCCACGGCGGCGTGATCGGGGAGGTCCTGGCCATCGCCAGCGGCAGCCTCCCGCTGGCGTTCCTGGGCGCCAGCAACGGTTCGATCTCGCAGATCGTGGTCACCGGCGAGCGCTGGATCGTGCGGCGCTTCAACGACACCGCTCACCTGGGCGGCGGGCTGGACCAGCAACCCGCCGCCCTGAGCTGACTCAGCGGCCAACGCGGCCTACTTCAGTCCCAGCGCCCGCACCGCCTCGGTCGGATCGCCCGGGGCGACCAGCGCGATCGCAGGGGTCGTCACACCGTTGTCGACGTACTGCTGGACCCGTTCCCGGCAGTACTCGGCCGGCCCGTGCACCACCAGGTCGTCCACGATGCTGTCCGGGATCGCCGCCAGCGCCGCCTTGCGGTCGCCCGCGTCCCACGCCTGCCACATCGGCGTGAACTCATCGCGTCCCAGCCACTCGTGGAAGGCGCGGTACACCGGCACGTTCATGTACGCGGCGATGTGCCTGCGGGCCATGCCACGCGCGGTGTCGGGGTCGATGTCGGGCATCACGAAGATGCGCGCCACCACCTCCTTGTCCGGGCCGCCCTGCTGCACGTAGGGCACGACGGTGCGCACGTCGTCCGGCGAGAGCCAGTTGATGATCGCTCCGTCGGCCTCGCGCCCGGCCAGCTTCAACATCCCGGGACGCAGCGCCGCGACCAGCACGGGCGGCACCGGGTCGGCCACCAGCCCGGCGGTGAAGCCCTTGACCTCGAAGGTGTCGTAGGACTCGGTGACCTTCTCCCCGCGCAACGCCTTCCGCAGGAAGCGCACGGTGTCGCGCACCCGTTTGTAGGGCTCGTCGAACGGGATGCCGTTCCAGCGCTCGACGATCACGTTCGACGAGGTGCCCACGCCCAGCGCGAACCGGCCGGGGGCCGCCGCGGCCAAGGTGGCCGCGCTCATCGCCAGGGTCGCCGGGCCGCGGGTGTAGACGGGCACGATCGCCGTGCCCAGCCGCAGCTGCGGTGCCCAGGACGCGGCCAGCGCCAACGGGGTGAACGCATCGGCTCCGTTGGCCTCCGACGACCACACGTCGGTGTAGCCGAGATCGGGCAGCTCGGCGATGAGGTCGCGCTGCTCCGGCAGCGAGAGCTCGGGCAGCGGAACGCTGATGCCCCAACGTCGATCCACGGATATCCCTCTCAGTTCATCGGGTGTAACGGGCCTTGAGCTTGCCCTTGACGAGTTTTCCGGTCGGTGTGCGCGGCATGTCGTCGACGAAGTCCACGCTGCGGGGCACCTTGTAGTGCGCCACCCGCTCGCGCGCGTGGTCGATGATCTGCCGCTCCAGTTCGGGCCCGGGTTCGGCGCCCGGCGCGGGCCGCACGACGGCCTTCACCGTCTCCCCCATCTCGGGATCGGGCACGCCGAAGACGGCCACGTCGAAGATCGACGGGTGCAGTGCCAGCACGTTCTCGATCTCCTGCGGGTAGATGTTCACGCCGCCGGAGATGATCACGAACGCCTTGCGGTCGGTGAGGAACAGGAAGCCGTCCTCGTCGACGTAGCCGAGGTCTCCCGTGGTGGCCCAGTTGAGGTGTTCAGGGTGCTTGGCCGAGCGGGTCTTGTCCGGATCACCGAGGTATTCGAACTCGATCTCCTCGCGTTCGAAGTAGACGGTGCCGACCTCGCCGGCGGGCAGCTCGTTGCCCTCCTCGTCGCAGACGCGGACCACGCCCAGCACCGGCTTGCCCACCGAGCCCGGCTTGTCCAGCGATTGCGCGGAGTCGATCATCGTCATCCCGATCCCCTCCGTCGAGGAGTAGTACTCCTGCAGGATCGGCCCCCACCACTCGATCATCGCCTGCTTCACCTCCACCGGGCACGGCGCGGCGGCGTGCACGGCCAAGCGGTGGCTGGACAGGTCGTAGCGGCGGCGGGTGGTCTCGTCGAGCTTGAGCATCCGCACGAACATGGTCGGCACCCACTGGCTGTGGGTGACCCGGTACCGCTCGATGGCCCGCAGCGCTACCTCGGGGTCGAAGCGCTCCATCATCACCACGGTCCCCCCGATCGCGTGCACCGCGGCGCAGTAGCGCAACGGTGCGGCGTGGTACACGGGTGCCGGGGAGAGGTAGACGGTGTCCTCGTCGAAGCCGTAGAACCCGCGCAGCAGGTCCACCAGGATGTTGCCCGGCTCGTGGACTTGGCGATCGGGCAGTTCCGGCCGGATCCCCTTGGGGCGACCGGTGGTTCCCGAGGAGTACAGCAGGTCCGCGCCGCACGGCTGCACCGCAGGCACTTCGGTGGGTGCCGCGGCCAGCGCGTGCTCGTAGTCGTCGTAACCGGCCACCGCGCCGCCGTAGGCGAGCCGGACGCGGACGCCGGAGGTCAGTTCGGCGACCTGCTCGGGCAGGATGCCGAGTCCCGCCGAGACCACCAGTGCGCTGGCGTCGGAGTCGTTGACGACGTAGGCGACCTCGTCGGGGTGCAAGTGGCTGTTGACGGCGCAGACGTACATGCCCGAGCGCACCGCGGCCCAGTACACCTCGTAGGCGTGCAGGTCGTTGTCGGAGAGCACGGCGACCACGTCGCCCTTGGTCAGCCCGGCCTCGCGCAGCGAGTTGGCCAGCCGGAGCGACCGTTCGTCGAGTTCGCGATAGGTGAGCACCTCGCCCGATCCGGCCATGATCAGGGCCGGCTTGTCGGGCGTGGTGGCGGCGTGGACACCTGGGTACATGCGGCTCCTCCTTGAACCTCGCGTACCGCCTCGAATTACCTCACTTGACCAGTCCCTCGACCTTCCCGAAGAGCCGGCTGGACTGTTCGGCGTTGGGCACCACGAACTTGCCCTCGGCCTCCACCAGCACCGCGTCCGGCGCGTCGGCAGTGCAGATCGTGGCCTTCGACTCGGTCCACCGTCCGTCGACCCGCTCGACGCGGCCGACGAGGCGCAACGGCGTGGCCAGCGGCACCGGCCGCCGGTAGCGCAGTGACAGCTGCACCGTCATGCCGGGCGGGGCGCCACCGGCGGCGTGGGCGTGGCCGAGGATCTGGTCGAGCAGCATCGCGCTCATCCCGCCGTGCACGTAGCTCGGCGGCCCCTCGTAGGCCAGCCCCAGCGTGCAGGTGCCCACCGCGGCGCCGTCGACGATCTCCACCTGCATCGGCGGTGCGATCGGGTTGCCAGGCCCGACCGCCGGGCTGTACAGCCGTCGTGGGCGCCGGCCGTCGTCGACGGCGGCGAGCTGGCCGCGCTCGCGCCGCACCGCGTCCAGCGGGGGCACCAGCGCCCGCACCTGTGCGGTGATCTCACGCAGGGTCTCGGTGTCCGCCTCGGTGGACACGGCGGCGTCGGTGAGGTCTCGCAGCGCGGCACCGAGGTCCCGCACCGCTTGCCGGCGTTCCCGCAGTTCGTCTTCGCTGTCGGCGGCCACGTTCGCTGATCCCTCCGGGTGCACGATCAGATTCCGGCCCTCAGTTAAACCCGTCGCCTCGCCTCCAGTCCAGACGTACCGGCCGGTCGGTATGAAACTCGATCGGCTGCGCTCCCCAGACCGCGGGCAACTGTCCTGGACACCGCACCGGATAGGCTGTGGCCGAGCAGACGGGGAGGTGCGGTGCCGCAAGAGCGTGGGGAGCACTTCGTCCGCGCCGTGGAGCGGACGATGTCCGTGCTGCGGGCGTTCACCCCGCAGCAGGCGGAGCTGTCGTTGACCGAGGTCGCCCAAGCCGCCGACCTCGACCGGGCCGGTGCCCGCCGCATCCTGCTCACCCTCGTCGAGCTCGGCTACGTGCACCACACCGACCGGCGCTACGCGCTGACACCGCAGGTGCTGGAGTTCGGCCACGCCTACCTGACCAGCAGGTCGCTCCCGCAGGTCGCCGAACCGCACCTGCAGGAGCTGACCCGGCAGGTGCGGGAGATGACCGCGATGGCGGTGCTCGAGGGAACCGAGATCCGCTACATCGCCCAGGTGCCGAGCCCGAAACTGCTGTCGGTGGCGATCCCGGTCGGCTCCCGGTTCCCGGCGCACGCGACGTCGATGGGCAAGGTCCTGCTGGCGGCAGTCCCACCGGAGCAGCTCGAGGCCAGCCTCCGCTCGATCGAGCTGCCCCAGCTGACCCCGCACACCGTCACCACCCGCGAGGAGCTGCTGGCCGAACTCGCCGCGGTGCGCAGGCAGGGATTCGTGATCGCTGACGACGGCTTGGAGGAGGGACTGCGGGGCGTCGCGGTCCCGGTCCGCGACACCGATGGCCGGGTGTTCGCGGCGGTCAACGTGTCGCTGGACAAGCACAGCTCCACCGAGGAGGGCGTTCAGCGCGAGATCGTCCCGCTGCTCGCCCGCACCGCTGACCCCTCGACGGGTCCGCGAACCGGACCTCAGGCGTCCGGGTCCTCCACGTAGGACTTCTCCGCGACGTGGATGAAGAAGTCGGGCTCGTCGACGGGTTCCTCCTGGAAGTCCCCGAAGGTGTCGATGCGCTGGAACCCGACGTCGCGCAGCAGCCCGCGCAGGTAGTCCCTGCGCAGCGGGTACATGTTGAGGTGGTACTCGCTGCCGTCCGGGAACTCGTAGCGGTACCGGGCCAGACCGTCGTCGACGTGGTCGGGAACGGCTTCGACCTCCGTGCCGCAGTAGTAGTAACTGCTCTTCCCGCCGGTCTTTCCGTCCAGCAGGGCGTCGTAGTTGCGCTGATCGATGATGAGCACGCCGTCGTGCTTGAGCATCGCGTAGAACTCGGCGAGCGCCTTGCGCCGATCGTGCTCGCTGAACAGGTGGGTGAAGGAGTTGCCCAGGCAGATGACCGCGTCGAACTCGCCGTGCACGTCGCGGTTGAGCCAGCGCCAGTCGGCGTGGACGACGCGCAGGAGGTGGCCGCCGTTGTCCAAGCCGTTGCGGAACGCCTTGGCCAGCATCTGCGGACTACCGTCGGCGCTGACGGTGTCGAAACCCGCCTCGATGAGCCGGACGGAGTGAAATCCGGTTCCGGTGGCCACGTCCAGCACGCTGCGCACACCGCGAGCCTTGAGCTGGTCGACGAAGAAGCGCCCTTCTCCTTCAGCGCGCCGCTCCCAGTCGATCAGGTCGTCCCACTTGTCGACCATTCCACCCACGTATTCCTGGGTGTAGTGGCCGGTTTCGCGGACTTCCAGCGGGTTGTCTCCGAAGACCTGCTCGCGAATGTCGGTCAGGACGTTTTCGGTCATGCTCCCTTTTCCTCGAATCGCTCGAAAATGGTGCGGTGCGCGCGTCCGCCGAATTCTGCAACGGAATTCCGACGTCCCCGACGTTAGTCCGGTCGAAACGAACAGCAAGAGCCATTTCCCGCCGCACCACCGGAACGGCACGCCGACCGAACCGCTGCCGAGCGCCGTGGAACGCGCTCTGACCAGTGGATCCGCACGCGCCCCTCAGGTCGCCGAATTCGCCCGGATCCGCTCCGCGAGGAGGTTCGGCCACCGAACGCCGTGATCGCTGAGCGAACGTCGAGCCCGTCCCCGGGACGGGTTACCCCAGTGCCCTCGAATGCCACGCCGAGATGCGAAAATCGGTCTGCTAGCGCCAGATTCGCAGCACGGTGAGCGGAGTGCGACACCGATCAGCTCTCTCCCGCAGGGCCCTGCTGTCCGGGGCACTGGCCACCGGAGCACTCGCGATGACCGGCAACACCGCAGCCTGGGGTTCACCCGTGCGATTCGACAACCCGCTGGCGCTCAGGCGCGCCGACCCGCACATCTCCCGGCCCACCGACGGCAGCTACTTCTTCACCGCGACGGTGCCCACCTACGACAGCGTCGTGCTGCGCCGTTCGGCGACGCTGCAGGGGCTGGGCACCGCCGAGGAGCACGTGGTGTGGCGCAGGCACGACAGCGGCGAGATGAGCAAGCACGTCTGGGCGCCGGAACTGCACCACGTCGACGGGCGGTGGTACGTCTACTTCGCGGCGGGCAGCGCCGAGGACATCCAGACCATCCGGATGTACGTGCTGGAGAACTCCGATCCCGATCCGCTGGCGGGGACCTGGGTCGAGCGCGGGCGGGTCCACACGCCGTGGGACACCTTCGCGCTGGACGCGACGACCTTCGCCCACCGAGGCGTGCGCTACCTGGCCTGGGCGCAACGCGAACCCGGGGTCGAGACCAACTCGAACCTCTACCTGGCGCCGATGGCCGACCCGTGGACGCTCGGCGGAGCACCGGTGCGGTTGTCGGTACCGACCCACGATTGGGAGACCCGGGGTTTCCGGGTCAACGAGGGGCCGGCGGTGCTCGTGCGCCACGACAAGGTCTTCGTGGCGTTCTCTGCCAGCGCCACCGACAGCAACTACTGCCTGGGCTTGCTCTCAGCGCCGGCCGACGCCGACCTGCTGGACCGGGGCTCGTGGGAGAAGAACCCAGATCCGGTGTTCACCACCAGCGTGGCCACCGGCCAGTACGGGCCGGGACACAACAGCTTCACCGTCACCGAGGACGGCACCGACGTGCTCGTCTACCACGCGCGCCCGTACGACGCCGAGGTCGGCGACGTCAACCGGCACGCCCGGCTGCAGACCTTCGGCTGGAACCACGACGGGACACCGGAGTTCGGCGTCCCGTTACCGGACTGACCGCCTGAGAACAGCGGTGCCCCGGCCGCAAGACCGGGGCACCGCTTCACGCGCTCAGGCTCACACCATCGGGCGGTCCGTCGGCTCGATCGGAGCCGGCAGCACGTCGCGTCCGGTGAGGTAGCGGTCCACTCCGGCGGCCGCGGAACGGCCCTCGGAGATGGCCCACACGATCAGCGACTGGCCGCGACCCATGTCGCCGGCGCTGAACACACCGTCCACGCTGGACATGAAGTTGCCGTCGCGGGCCACGTTGCCACGCGCGTCGAGCTCCACGCCCAGGTCCTGGAGCAGACCCGGCTTCTCCGGACCGACGAAGCCCATCGCCAGCAGCACCAGCTGGGCCGGGATCTCGCGCTCGGTACCGGCCACCGGCTCGAAACCGCTGTTGGTGCGCTGGACCTCGACCAGCTGGAGCGACTGGAGCTTGCCCTGGTCGTCACCCACGAACTCCTGGGTGTTGACCGAGTACAGCCGCTCGCCGCCCTCCTCGTGGGCCGAGGTGACGCGGTAGAGCATCGGGTAGGTCGGCCACGGGTGCGCCTCGGAGCGCTCCACCGGCGGCTGCGGCATGATCTCCAGCTGCGTCACCGATGCGGCGCCCTGGCGGTGCGCGGTGCCGACGCAGTCGGCGCCGGTGTCGCCACCGCCGATGACCACGACGTGCTTGCCCTCGGCGTGGATCGGCGAGCGCTCGAAGTCGCCCTCCTGAACCTTGTTCGCCAGCGGCAAGTACTCCATCGCCTGGTGCACGCCGTCGAGTTCCCGGCCCGGGGCGGGCAGGTCACGGGCCTCGGTCGCGCCACCGGCGAGCACCACGGCGTCGTAGTCGGCGCGCAGCTGCTCCACGGTGACGTCGACGCCGACGTTCACCCCGGTGCGGAACTCGGTGCCCTCGGCCCGCATCTGGCCGAGCCGGCGGTCCAGCCGGCTCTTCTCCATCTTGAACTCGGGGATGCCGTAGCGCAGCAGACCGCCGATGCGGTCCGCCCGCTCGTAGACCACCACGCTGTGGCCCACTCGGGTCAGCTGCTGCGCGGCGGCGAGACCGGCCGGGCCGGAACCGATGACCGCGACCTTCTTGCCGGTGCGCTTCTGCGGCAACTGCGGCTTGACGTAGCCGGACTCCCAAGCCTTGTCGATGATGGAGATCTCGACCTGCTTGATGCTCACCGGGTCGCTGTTGATGCCGACGACGCACGCCGCCTCGCACGGGGCGGGGCACAACGTCCCGGTGAACTCCGGGAAGTTGTTCGTGGCGTGCAGCCGCTCGATCGCGGACTCCCAGTCGTCGCGCCACACCAGGTCGTTCCACTCGGGAATGAGGTTGCCCAGCGGACAGCCCTGGTGGCAGAACGGAATTCCGCAGTCCATGCACCGACCGGCCTGCTTGGTCAGCCGCGGCTGCTCGAACTCCAGGTAGACCTCGCGCCAGTCCTTGATGCGCACGTCCACCGGGCGACGCTGCGGGGTCTCCCGCGGCGTCGTCATGAATCCCTTGGGGTCAGCCATGAGCCGCCTCCATGATCGCCTCGTTGACGTCGCGCCCTTCGCGCTCGGCGGCGCTCTGCGCCTCCAGCACCCGCTTGAAGTCGCGCGGCATGACCTTGCCGAACCGTTCGACCGCGGTGTCCCAGTCGGCCAGCAGCTCGCGGGCCACCGCCGACTCGGTCTGCTCGAAGTGCCTGCGCACACGGTCGTGCAGGAACTCGCGGTCGTCGTCGTCCAGTGTTTCCAGGTCGACCATCTCGGGATTGATCCGCTGCGGATCGATGTCCAGCACGTAGGCGATGCCGCCGGACATGCCGGCCGCGAAGTTGCGCCCGGTCGTGCCCAGGATCACCGCACGCCCACCGGTCATGTACTCGCAACCGTGGTCGCCGACACCTTCGACGACCGCGATCGCACCGGAGTTGCGCACGCAGAACCGCTCACCCACGATGCCGCGGACGAACAGCTCGCCACCGGTCGCGCCGTAGAGCAGCACGTTGCCGGCGATGATGTTCTGCTCGGCCGCGAACGGCGCCTTCGGGTCCGGGCGGACCACGATCCGCCCGCCGGAGAGGCCCTTTCCGACGTAGTCGTTGCCGTCGCCCAGCAGCCGCAGGGTGATGCCGCGCGGGACGAACGCGCCGAAGGACTGACCGGCGGACCCGGTGAAGGTCACGTCGATGGTGTCGTCCGGCAGCCCTTCGCCACCCCAGCGGCGGGTCAGCTCGGACCCGAGCATGGTGCCCACGGTCCGGTTGACGTTGCGCACCGGCAGGTCCAGCCGGACCGGGGTGCCTTCCTTGAGCGCGCCCTCGGACAGCTGGATCAGGGTGTTGTCCAGCGCCTTCTCCAGACCGTGGTCCTGCTCGGTGGTCTGGTGCAGCGAGGCGCCCTTGGGCAGCTCCGGGACGTGGGTGATCGGCGCGAGGTCCAGGCTCTGGGTCTTCCAGTGCCGCACGGCCTCGGAGGTGTCGAGCAGGTCGGCGTGGCCGATGGCCTCCTCGAGGGAGCGGAATCCCAGCTCCGCCAGGTACTCCCGCACTTCCTGCGCGACGAACTCGAAGAAGTTCACCACGTACTCGGCCTTGCCGGAGAACTTCTCGCGCAGCTTCGGGTTCTGCGTGGCCACGCCCACCGGGCAGGTGTCGAGGTGGCAGACGCGCATCATGATGCAGCCCGAGACCACCAGCGGCGCGGTGGCGAAGCCGTACTCCTCGGCGCCCAGCAGCGCCGCGATGACGACGTCCCGACCGGTCTTGAGCTGGCCGTCGGTCTGCACCACGATCCGGTCGCGCAGGTCGTTGGCCAGCAGCGTCTGCTGCGTTTCGGCCAGGCCCAGCTCCCAGGGACCACCGGCGTGCTTGATCGACGACAGCGGCGAAGCGCCGGTGCCGCCGTCGTGACCGGAGATCAGCACCACGTCGGCGTGCGCCTTGGACACACCCGCCGCGACCGTGCCGACGCCGACCTCGGAGACGAGCTTGACGTGAATGCGCGCCTTGGGGTTGGCGTTCTTCAGGTCGTGGATCAGCTGCGCCAGGTCCTCGATCGAGTAGATGTCGTGGTGCGGCGGCGGCGAGATCAGGCCCACGCCCGGCGTGGAGTGCCGGGTCTTGGCCACCCACGGGTACACCTTGCCGCCGGGCAGCTGACCACCCTCGCCGGGCTTGGCGCCCTGCGCCATCTTGATCTGGATGTCGTCGGCGTTGACCAGGTATTCGCTGGTCACGCCGAAGCGGCCGGAGGCGACCTGCTTGATCGCCGAGCGCCGCGAGTCGCCGTTGTCGTCCGGGGTGAACCGGTCGGCGTCCTCACCGCCCTCACCGGTGTTGGACTTGCCGCCCAGCCGGTTCATCGCGATCGCCAGCGTCTCGTGCATCTCCTGCGAGATGGACCCGTAGGAGATGGCGCCGGTGGCGAAGCGCTTGACGATGGACGAGACGGGCTCGACCTCGTCGACCGGCACCGGCTTGCGCGCGCCTTCCTTGAACTTGAACAGCCCGCGCAGCGTCATCAGGTCGCGCGACTGGTCGTCGACGGCCTGGGTGTACTCCTTGAACACCTCGTAGCGCCCGGAGCGCGTGGAGTGCTGGAGCTTGAACACCGTCTTCGGGTTGAACAGGTGCGGTTCGCCCTCGCGGCGCCACTGGTACTCGCCGCCGATGGACAGCGAGCGGTGCGGCGCCTGCACCCCGTCGACCGGGTAGGCGCGGCGGTGCCGCTCGGCGACCTCCTGGGCCAGCACGTCGAAACCGACGCCGCCCAGGCGCGAGGTGGTGCCGGTGAAGCACCGCTGCACGACCTCTTCGCCGAGACCGATGGCCTCGAAGATCTGCGCACCGGTGTAGGAGGCCACAGTGGACACGCCCATCTTGGACATGGTCTTGCGGACGCCCTTGCCCAGCGCCTTGATCAGGTTCGCGGTGGCCTGCTCGGCCTCGGTTCCCTTGATCACGCCGGTGGTGACGAGATCTTCGACGGTGGCCATTGCCACGTAGGGGTTAACAGCGGCGGCGCCGTAACCGATGAGAAGAGCGACATGGTGCACTTCGCGAACGTCGCCGGCCTCGACGATCAAGCCCACCTGGGTGCGCTCCTTCTCGCGCACCAGGTGGTGGTGCACGGCGCCGGTGGCCAGCAGCGACGGGATCGGAGCGCGCTCGGCGTCGGCGTTGCGGTCCGACAGCACCAGGATGTGCGCGCCGTCGGCGACGGCAGCGGAGACCTCTTCGCAGATCTCGTCGAGCCGCGCGCGCAGCGCCTCTCCCCCACCGGCGACCCGGTAGGTGGCATCGATGACGGCGGGCCTGAGGTCGGGCCGGTCGCCGTCGTCGTTGATGTGCACGATCTTGGCGAGCTGGGCGTTGTCGAGCACCGGGAACGGCAGCACCAGCTGGTGGCAGGCCTCCGGGGCGTGGTCGAGCAGGTTGTGCTCGGGCCCGACGTGGGTGCCCAGCGAGGTCACGAGCTCTTCCCGGATCGCGTCCAGCGGCGGGTTGGTGACCTGCGCGAACAGCTGCGTGAAGTAGTCGAACAGCTGCCGCGGGCGTTCCGAGAGCGCGGCGAAGCCGGTGTCGTTGCCCATCGAGCCGATCGGCTCCGCACCGGTGGTGGCCATCGGCTGCAGCAAGACCCCGAGCTCTTCCTGGGTGTAGCCGAAGACCTGCTGCCGGTGCACCAGGGAGTCGTGCGAGGGCAGTTCGCGCTCGCGCTCGGGCAGGTCACCCAGCCGCACGACGCCGTTGTCCAGCCACTCCTGGTACGGGTACTCCTCGGCGAGCTCGCCCTTGATCTCGTCGTCGTCGATGATCCGGCCGGCGTCGGTGTCGACCAGGAACATCCGGCCCGGCTGCAACCGGCCCTTGCGGACGACCTTCTCGGGCTCGAACTCGAGCACGCCGACCTCGCTGGCCAGCACGACCAGACCGTCCTCGGTCACCCAGTACCGGCCGGGACGCAGACCGTTGCGGTCCAGCACCGCGCCGATCTGGGTGCCGTCGGTGAAGGCGACCAGCGCCGGGCCGTCCCACGGCTCCATCAGGTAGTTGTGGAACTCGTAGAACGCCTTGCGCTTGGGGTCCATCTCGGCGTGGTTCTCCCACGCCTCCGGGATCATCATCAGCACCGAGTGCGGCAGCGACCGGCCACCCAGGTGCAGCAGCTCCAGGACCTCGTCGAAGGTCGCCGAGTCACTGGCCTCCGGGGACGCGATCGGGTACAGCCGCTTGAGCTCACCGGGGATGAGATCGGTGTCGAGCATGCTCTCGCGGGTGCGCATCCAGTTGCGGTTGCCCTTGACGGTGTTGATCTCACCGTTGTGCGCGATGAACCGGTAGGGGTGCGCCAGCGGCCACGACGGGAACGTGTTCGTGGAGAACCGCGAGTGCACGAGACCGATCGCGCTGGCGAAGCGCTCGTCACCCAGGTCGGGGTAGAACGCGCCCAGCTGCGCCTCGGTGAGCATGCCCTTGTAGACGATGGTGCGCGCGGAGAGGCTCGGGAAGTACACGTCGGCTTCGTGCTCGGCGCGCTTGCGCACGCAGAACGCCCGCCGCTCGAACTGCAGCGCCGTCTCGGCTTCCTGCCCGTCCTGGGCGCCGATGAACAGCTGCCGGAAGTTCGGCATGGTCTCGCGCGCCGAGGTGCCCGCGCAGTCCGCGGCGATGGGGACCTCGCGCCAACCGAGCAGTCGCAGGCCTTCCTCGGCCACGATGCGCTCGATGATGGCCGCGGCTTCCTCAGCGGCGGCGTCGTCGGCGGGCAGGAACGCAGTTCCGGCCGCGTAGGTGCCGGCTTCGGGCAGTTCGAACGGCACGACCGCGCGGAAGAACGCGTCCGGGATCTGGGTCAGTAACCCGACACCGTCACCGGTCTCGGGGTCGGCGCCCTTGGCGCCGCGGTGCTCCAGGTTGCGCAACGCCGTCAGTGCTTTGTCAACCAGGTCGTGACTCCGCCGACCGCGGAGGTCGGCGACGAACGCGACACCGCAGGCATCGTGCTCATTGGCCGGGTCATACAGACCACTGGCTTGGGCGCTACGCTGCGCCACGCTTCTTGCATGGTGGGATTGGGGCATCGGACCTCCCGTCGACAGGCTGCGGCGCGCAGCAGGGCATGACTCACCCACTGCGAACCGCGGGAGCCTTTGGGGGCACTGACAAATAAGGATGCGCCGTTGCACTCTTGGTCAGTTTGAGGCACTGTACATACCCAGCGGCCCGAAAGCTACCGCTAGGTAATACGAAGTTAAGGGAACGTGACGACTCTCAGACAGTGAGACGCCGTTGTCGCAAAGGCCGGGAGTCCGAGGAATTGTGCACCACACATCTGTCCTAAGGCGACAGCTGGCGATCATCAGTGGTGTTGTTCACGATCTTCTTGCGCACCACCGAATGTAGCCCGAATCGCAGCTCACGCCGTTCGGATTCGGTTCAGACCCGCACTTTTCCGTAATTGTTGGTACACGGTCGGTGCGCGTGGGCGCAATCACCCGAATGCGAACGACTTTCAGACACTGGCCGGTTCTGGAATGCGGGACGGTGCCGGAGCCGCACCGACGCGCGTCGTGCGCGCCTCGCGCACCAGTAGGGCGATCAGAACCATCCCCAGCAGCGCGTACGGGTTGCCGAAAAGGTGCGCCACCGCGTCCCACGGCGGGCCGCTGGGCATCCAGTTGAACGCCGCTGCGAGCACCGTGACCAGCGTCCATCCGGCCACCAGCAGCCAGCCGACGCTCCGCCGCCGGACCGCGTAGCCGAGCAGCAGGAGCAAGCCGGGCGCGCACCACACCCAGTGGTCGGACCAGGACGTGGGCGAGATCAGCAACGCCAGGAGCGCGTTCGCCGAAATCGCGAGAACGGGTTCGACGCGCCGGATGGCGAACGCCACGGCGATCGTCGCGGTGACCGACAGCACCAACCACAGCGCGTTCTGGGCCGTCGCCGGGAGCTCGAAGCGCGACAGCGCGCCCATGATGGATTGATTGGTGTGGAAGGCCGAGCCGCTCACCCCGTGGGCGGGCCCCTTGCCGAACCAGTACTCCACGGCGGCGGAGAAGTTCAGCGCGAAACCGGCCAACGTCGCCGCGGCCGCGGTGGCCAGCGCGACGATCGTGGCCCGGTAGTCCTTCCGCAACACCAGGAACAGCAGGAAGGCGGCCGGGGTGAGCTTGATGGCGGCGGCCAGCCCGATCAGCATCCCGCGCGGCCAGCGCGGTGACTCGGCCAGGCAGTCGGCCATGACCAGGCCCATCAGCAGGATGTTGACCTGCCCCAGCCCGAACGACGAGTAGACCGGCTCCAGGAACAGCGTCCAGGGCAGCAGCGCCATCGCCACCGCCAGCGCCCCGCGCGCGCCCACCTCGGGCCACAGCCGGCGGGTCACCAGGTAGAGCGTGCCGCCGATGGCCAGCAGGTCCAGCAGGTAGAGCGCCATCAGGCCGACGCTGAAGGGCAGCAGCGCCAGCGGGGTCAGCGGTGCGAGCGCGAACGGCGGGTACACCCACGGCAGGACGCGGCCGATGCTCACCGTCGGCGCGGTGTTCATGATGTCCCCGCTGGCGAGCCAGGTGTGCACCGCCCAGCGGTAGACCTGGTAGTCGATGGCCGATTCCTCGCCGATGCCCGCTCGCGGCGTGAGCAGCAGCAGGCCGAACGCGGCCAGTACCAGCGGAACGCACACGAGCGTGATCGCGCGCGAGTTCGCGATCACGAACGCGCGCAGGCGGCCGGGCAGACCGCCGAGGTGCAGAGCAGGGACGGAGCCGATCCGTACCTTGGCCACCCTGTGTCCTCTCGTCCGAGCGGCGCCGGTCATCTGGCACTGAGTGATCACTGGATCACACCCGGTTCGCCGCGCCGCGGGAATTCCCCCGGTGAAAGCCGGAAAACTTTAACCCACGTGGCGCGCGATCCGGCACTCGCCTCGCCGGGGAGGGCCGGACGTTCAGCCGGCCAGGTCCATCGGGGCCAGGACCTTCGCCAGAAGTTCACCCAGCCGAGCTCGCTCGTCGTCGGTGAGCGGGTCGAGCAGCGCCCGCTCCCGATCCAGCTGGGCGGGGAAGACCCGGTCGATCACCGACCGCCCGTGCTCGGTCAGCCGCACGTCGATCTCGCGCCGGTCGCGGACGGAGGTGCTGCGGGTGATCAGGCCGTCTTCCTCCAGCCGCGCCAGCCGCTTGGTGGTGGCGGCGCCGGAGGAGAGCATCTCCCTGGTCAGCTGGCTGGGGCGCAGGCCACCGCCCGCCCTGCGCAGGGCGCTGAGCACCTCGAACTCCATCCGGGACAGCCGCAGGTCGTCGAGGACCTCGTCATGCCGCTGGTTGGTCAGCGCCGCGAGCCTGCGCACGCGTCCGATCACCTCGATCGGTGCGAGGTCCAGGTCCGGATACTGCTCGCGCCATTGCTCGCGGATCCGTCCGACGACGTCCAAGGCCACACTCCTTCACGAGTAAAACACCTAGTAACATCTTACTCGTGAACGGTTCCTTGCTCCAGACCCTGCGCTCCCGAGATGCCCTGCGGATCACGTCCATGTTCGGCGGCGTGCTGGTGCCGGCCCTGCGGGTCGGCGTCTCCTACGCGGTGCCGATCGTGGTGCTGCTGGCGACCGGGCACCTGGAGCTGGCTCCGTTCGCCGCGCTGGGCGCCTTCACCTCCCTGTACTGCCGCGTCGACACCTACGCGCGTCGAGCGTGGCTGCTGGCGGTGGTGGCCGCGGGCCTGACCGCGAGCGTGGCCACCGGCGCGATGGCCTCGGCGGCCGATGCCGGCGGCGTGACCAAGGTCGTCGTCCTGACTGTGGTGGCGACGCTGTCGAAGCTGCTCGCCGACGTGCTGCGGCTGGGCCCGCCCGGCGGGCTGATGTTCGTCTTCGCCGCGGGCGCGGCCGCGTACTCACCGCAGGCGTGGGGTGGGGTCGCGATCGCCATCGCGGTCACCGCCGCATCGGCGGCCCTGTCGTACCTGATCAGCATGCTGGGCGGGGTGCTGCACCCGACCGGGCCGCACCGGTTGGCCACGGCCCGGGCGCTGCTGGCGGTCGCCGACCACCTCCAGAACCCGAGCTCCGCGTCCCGCCGCCGCGCGCACGGCTCGGTGCACCACGCGCTGACCGCGCTGCGCGCGGGTGAAGGCCGGGCGGCGATCCGGTTGCGGGGACACCTGGCCCACGCGCTGCACCTGCTGCACCACCCGGCCGAGGTCGCCGAGGACCTGCGCGCCACCGGCAAGAGGCTCCGTCGCGGCAGGATCCCGGACCCGGCGCTGATGCGACCTCTCCCCCGCCCGGTGGCCGCGGGACGCGCCCGGCTGCGGGAGTTCCGCACCAACGCGCTGCGGATGGCGGTGGCATGCCTGGTCACCGGCCTGATCGCGTCGACGTTCGAGCTCGACCACGCCTACTGGGCGGTGGTCTCGGTCAGCTCCGTGCTGCAGTCGCACAACACCGCCGCGACCTGGCAGCGTGCCCTGCAGCGCAGCGCGGGCACCATCGCGGGTTCCCTGCTGGCGCTGGGGATCTTCGCGGCGGATCCGACGGCGGTCGTGCTCCTGGTCGTGATCGTGGTCTGCCAGATCGCCGCCGAGCTGGTGGTCATGGCCAACTACGGGCTCGGCCTGACCTTCGCCACACCGCTGGCGCTGTGCCTGGCGGCGCTGGGGCACCCGGCCGACCGCCTGCACCTGGTCGCCGAGCGGGTCGGGATGACGTTGTTCGGCGCGCTGCTGGGCGTGGTCGTCTGCCTGGTGCTGACCAACCGCCAGGCGCGCGCGCGGTTGCGCGAGGCGCTGGAGACCTGCCGCGGCGCCACGCGGAACCTGCAGCGCTCCCCCGCCGACCCGGAGGCGCGCGACGACCTGGTGCGGGCGGTGTTCGGGCTGCGCGATGCGCACCTGGTCGCCGTGGGCGAACCGCTGCGGGCGCACCACGACGACCAGGAGGTGCTCGACTGCGAGCACGACGCGTACCGGCTGCTGGCCGCCACCACCGCCTCACACCAGGGCGCGGTGAGCCCGGGTCATTCGACGCCGAGCCGTGCCAGCAGTTCGGCGCGCAGCGACACGAACTCGGGGTCGCCGACCTCGCGCGGGCGCGGCAGGTCCAGCACGCGGTCGTAACCGATGCGGCCCTCGTTCATCACCAGCACGCGGTCGGCGAGCAGCAGAGCTTCCTCGACGTCGTGCGTGACCAGCAAGATCGCGCAGCCGTGCCGCTTCCACAGCTCTCCCACCAGCTGCTGGGCCTTGAGCCGGGTGAGTGCGTCGAGCGCTGAGAACGGTTCGTCGAGCAGCAGCAGGTCCGGCTCGCGGACCAGGGCGCGTGCCAGCGAGGTGCGCTGCGCCTCGCCGCCGGAGAGCACCTTGGGCCACACGTCCACCCGGTGGCCGAGGCCGACCTCCTCCAGCGCCGCGACGGCGCGCTGCTTGTCGGGGCGTCCGGGAAGCCCGAGGACGACGTTGTGCCACACGCGTTTCCAGGGCATCAGGCGCGGCGACTGGAACGCCACCGCGCGTCGCTCGGCGACCTCGACCTCGCCGGTGACCTCCTGGTCGAGGTCGGCCAGGATCCGCAGCAGCGTCGACTTGCCGCAGCCGCTGGGCCCCAGCAGCGCGACGAACTGCCCGGGCTCGATGTCCAGGTCGAGCCCGTCCAGGACCGCGCGATCTCCGAACCTGCGTGAAAGCCCCCGGACCGCAGCTGGTTTCGCGGTCACTTCCCGCTGAACGCCGGTCGCCATGCCAGCACCACCCTTTCCAGTGCGCGGACGATGAAGTCGGCGACGAGGCCGAGCAGGGCGTAGAGCACGAGGCAGACCACGATCACGTCGGTCTGGAAGAACTCGCGCGCGGTGTTCATCTCGTAGCCGATGCCCGCGGAGGCGTTGATGGTTTCGCCGAACACCAGCGCCAGCCACGCCGATCCGAGCGCGTAGCGCAGGCCGACCAGGGCGTTGGGCATGGCGGCGGGCAGGATCACGTGCCGCACCTGCGCCAACGGCCCCAGCCCGAGCGTCTTGGCGGCTTCCACCAGACCGGCGTCGACGTTGCGGATGCCGCCGTAGATGTTCATGTACAGCGGGAAGGTCACCGCGAGCGCGATCAGCACGATCTTGGGCTCTTCGCCGATGCCGAACCAGATGATCAGCAGCGGGATCAGGCCGATCACCGGCACGGTGCGCAGCATCTGCATCGGCGCGTCGATGAGGTTCTCGCCGCGCCGGAACAGGCCCGACAGCGTCGCCAGCACGGTCGCGGCCACCACGCCGATCGCCAGGCCGGCGCCGACGCGCTGCAGCGACACCGCGATGGCCTCCTGCAGCCGCCCTTCGGCGAACAGCTCGGCGCCGGTCTCCAGGACCGTGGCCGGTGAGGCGAGGGTGTCGTCGCTGAGCACGCCGGTGCTGCTGAGCACCTGCCACAGCGCGACCAGCGCGATCGGGCTGATCAGCTTGAAGGTCCAGCGGGGGACGCGGGTTTCGCGCCGCGCGGTGCGGGTGCGCACCTGCGTGACGGGTATCTGCTCACCCGTCGGCACGGGTGTGAGGTGTGTGGTCATGAGGGCTCCACGAGCGTGGGCGGACATGCGGCGGCGACCACCGGCCAGAAGAGGGCACGGCGGTGCGGGGAGAAGGCGGTGGAGAAGAGGTCAGGCGCGACACAGCGCCGAGGACACGCGGGAGAAGTCCACGTAGCCCCGGATCGTCAGCGGCACCGACGGGATCATGGCGATGACGCTAGCCCGGCCGGCACCGGGTGTAAACGGCGCTCCACGGAATGGGATCGGGAGCCGTACACCCTGGTCAGAGACCGGGTGGGCTAGGTTGTGGGGGTGATCGAGGAGCTTCTGCCAGCCGGGGTGGCCACCGCCGAGACCTTCGACGACCCGCCCGGGGCCGAGCTGTTCGACGCCGAAGCGGCAGCGATCGCGAAGGCGGTCGCCAAGCGGCGCCGGGAGTTCACCAGCGGCCGCTGGTGCGCGCACCGGGCGATGCGGGCGCTGGGAGTCGAGCCGGTGCCGCTGCTGCGCGGCGAGCGCGGCGCACCGCAATGGCCCTCGGGCCTGGTCGGCAGCATCACCCACTGCGCTGGTTATCGGGGCGCGGCAGTGGGGTTCAGCCGCGAGGTGCGTTCGGTGGGCATCGATGCCGAGGAGCACCAACCGCTGCCGGACGGCGTGCTCGAGGTGGTGTCCCGTCCTGAGGAGCGCGAGCACATCGCCGAGCTGACCGCGCGCGAGCCGGGCACGCGTTGGGACCGGGTCCTGTTCAGCTGCAAGGAATCGGTCTACAAGACGTGGTACCCGGTCACCGGCGAGTGGCTGGGTTTCGAGGACGCGGAGCTGGAGTTCGGCGCGGGGACCTTCACCGCGCGGCTGCACAAGAGCGCGGGTGGGCTGACGGGCTTCACCGGGCGCTGGATGGCTCGCGACGGGCTGGTGCTCTCCGCCGTCGCGTTGCCGGAATAGGTGGAGGACGCCTCCCCGCCTCCCGCCGACCCGGCGCACGTTCGTTCCCCCTCGAGGAATCGCTCGGCGCGGGCATCAGCGGAAACACCTGGCGGCAGGAAGGCGCCCTCCACTCCCCCCTCGCAATGGACTGGGAGCCTCACGCCCGGTTCTTGAGGGCGCGGGCGACCTCGACCACGCGGCGCGCCTGCACCGCGGCTGCGGCGCGGGTGACGTCGTCGACCTTGTTCTCGCCCTGAGCGTCGACGTGGCTGGTGCCGTAGGGGTTGCCGTCGACGAACTTGCTGGCGTCGGTGTAGCCCGGCGCGACCACGATGCCGCCGAAGTGGTGGATGGTGTTGTACAGCGCGAGCAGCGTGGACTCCTGACCGCCGTGGGCGGTGGAACTGGAGGTGAAGCCGCTGTAGACCTTGTCGGCGAGCTGGCCCTGGGCCCACTGGCCGCCGAGGGTGTCGATGTACTGCTTGAGCTGGGCGGCGATGTTGCCGAAGCGGGTCGGCGAACCGAAGATCACCGCGTCGGCCCACACCGCGTCGGCGGCGGTGGCCTCGGGGACCGAGCGGGTGGCCTCGACGTTGGCGCGCCAGGCGGGGTTGGCGTCGATCGCAGCGTCGGGGGCCAGTTCCGGCACCCGGCGCAGCCGCACTTCGGCGCCCGCAGCCTCGGCCTCGGCGACCAGGGTGTTGGCGATTTCAGCACCGATTCCGGTGGACGAGTAGTAGATGACGCTGACCTTCACGTTGCTCACGACCCGAAACTCCTGTTCACGCAGCGGATCATCCGAACCGGCCGGTCTCTTACGCGGAAGACAGTAATCCGAAGAATGTCTTCCGCGCAAGCGACTTTCTGGAAAATGTCTTTCATGTAGTATGGATCTCCACGACCCGCAGTGAAGGAGCGTTGCGTTGAGCGAGGCGATCAGTCCGGACAGTGCCGTCGACGACGACGAGATCGTCACCTGGTGGGGCCTGGTCATCGAGGGCTACCACGTCACGGCCGACAAGCTCGCGACCGCGATCATGGATGGGTACGGGCTGCCGATGGCCTCGTTCGACATCCTGATCCGGCTGGTGCGCTCGCCCGACAACCGGATGCCGATGACCAAGCTCGCGCGGGAAGCGGCGCTGAGCAGCGGTGGGTTCACCAAGGTCGCCGACCGGCTGGCCAAAGCGGACCTGATCCGCCGCGTGCCCAGCGAGACCGACCGGCGGGTGACCTACGCAGAACTGACCGATCACGGCTTGGACGTGGCCAGCCGCGCCCGCCAGACCTGTGCCCAAGTCCTGCGCGACCACGTGCTGACCCCGCTGGGCAAGTCCGATTCCCTCGCCCTCGCCCAGGCCATGCGCACGCTGCGCGAGGCCAACTCCCCGCAGGAGTGAGAGCCGCTCAGCACGCACTCGGTTCGGCGGAGCCGAGGCGGTGCGAGCCGAGCCCCGCGCCTGGTCAGGGTGCCGCGGCACCCTGACCAGGGCTCAGAGCACGTCGGCGACCGCGGTGCCGGTTTCGTTCAGCGGCAGGCCGAGGTCGGCGCGTTCGACCAGCCAGCGGCTGGGCCGGTACCGAGGGTCGCCAGTGGCCGAGTGCAGCGAGCGCAGGATCGTCAGCACCCGGCGCGGGCCCACCTGCTGCCCCCATTCCAGCGGGCCGCTCGGGTAGCCCAGCGCCAGGCGCACGGCGGTGTCGATGTCCTCGGGCGTGGCCAAGCGCTGCTCGGCGATGAAGCAGCTGGTGTTGACGATCGAGGCGAGCAGCCGCTGGGCGATCATCCCCGGGCCGTCGCGCACGATGGTCACCGCGCGCCCGGTGGCGGCCAGCGCCGCCCAGGCCGCGCGGGCCATGTCGCGGTCGGTGGCCGGGTGCACGGTCAGCGTGCAGCGCGTGGCGTTGCTCAGCGGATCGACGCCGCAGACCTGCTGGGCGGGCAGGCGCGCCGACAGCGCCGCCGAGGCCGCGCTGTGGCCGTGCGGCGTGAGCAGCACGATCGCCGCCGAGCTCGGTTCCTCCCCGCGCTCGACCGGGCTGCCGACCTCGGCCAGCGCGTCGAGCAGCGCGGCGTCGTCGGACCACACGGGCCTGCCGGTCGGTTCGGGTGCCGCCGGTTCGGGGCGTTCCTGCTTGACGCCGTCCTCGTAGCGGTAGAAGCCCTCCCCCGTCTTGCGCCCCAGCAGTCCGGCCTCCAGGCGGGAGCGGGTGATCGGCGACGGACGCAGCCGGGGGTCGCCGTAGTAGCCGCTGAAGATGCTCTCCATCGCCGGGTGCGTGACGTCCAGCGCGGTGAGGTCCATCAGCTCGAACGGCCCCATCCGCAGCCCGAGCACGTCGCGCGCGATGCGGTCGACGTCCTCGGGCAGGGCCAGGTCCTCGGCGAGGATCTGCAGCGCTTCGGTGATCAGCCCGCGTCCGGCGTGGTTGACCAGGAACCCGGGGGTGTCGGTGGCCCGCACCGGCGTGTGGCCGAGCCTGCGGACCAGCTCGGTGAGCGCGTCGGGCAGGTCCGCGGCCGTGCGGGCCCCGGGGATGACCTCGACCAGCCGCATCAGCGGCACCGGGTTGAAGAAGTGCAGGCCGGCCAGGCGGCTCGGGTCCTGCAGCGCGGTGGCGATCGAGGTGACCTGCAGCGAGCTGGTGTTGGTGGCGAAGACGGTGCGCTGCGGCAAGGCGCGCTCCAGACCGGCGAACAGCTCGCGCTTGGTGTCGAGGTCTTCGCGAACGGCCTCGACGACCAGGTCGCAGTCCGCGGGGTCCAGCGGGTCGGAGAGCGGGACGAGACGGCCGGTCGCGGCCTCGGCCTGCTCGGCGCTCATCCGGCCCTTGCCGGCGAGCTTGTGGTACATCCGGCCGATCTCGGCGACCGCGGATTCCACGGCCTCGTGGCGGGCGTCGGCGAGTTGCACGGTGATGCCCGCCGCCGCGCAGATCTGGGCGATGCCCCGTCCCATGACGCCGGTGCCGATCACCCGCACGGTGTTCACGCGTTCCGCCCACTCGCCCGGCAGCATGGTCGACTCCTCCGTTGACGACGCCGATTCCGGTCAGCTTCGCACGCCTCGCCGAGAGCGTCCAATACCGAATTGCGGTACCAGTGAGACGCGACTCGACATAATCTCCGCTGCTTACGATCCGCGCGGGTGCTGTGCTACCAACGAAAGGACGACGCCGGAAACGGCGGCGTGCCAACGCGAAGGAGCAAGCGATGCGCGAAGCGGTGATCTGCGAGCCGCTGCGGACCCCGATCGGCCGGTTCGGCGGGGTGTTCAAGACGGTGTCGGCGGTGGAGCTCGCCGCGACGGCGATCAGGGGGCTGCTGGAGCGCACGGGCTTGCCCGGGGAGGCGATCGACGAGGTCGTCCTCGGCCACTGCTACCCCACCTCCGACGCCCCCGCGATCGGCCGGGTCGCCGCGCTCGACGCCGGGCTGCCGGTGGAGGTCGGCGGCACCCAGATCGACCGGCGCTGCGGCTCGGGCCTGCAGGCCGTGGTCGACGCGGCGATGCAGGTGCAGACCGGGGTCAGCGACGTGGTGCTGGCCGGTGGCGCCGAGGCCATGAGCAGCGCGCCCTTCTACACCACCGAGGCCCGCTGGGGCATTCGCGGCAGCGGGCTGGAGCTGCACGACTCGCTGGCCCGGGGCCGCACGACCGCCGGCGGGAAGAACCACCCGGTTCCGGGCGGCATGCTGGAAACCGCCGAGAACCTGCGCCGCGAGTACGGCATCCCGCGCGAGGAGCAGGACGAGCTCGCGCTGCGCTCGCAGCAACGCGCCGCCGAGGCCCAGCAGGCCGGCCGGTTCGACGACGAGCTGGTGCCGGTGACGGTGCGCTCCCGCAAGGGCGACGTCGTCATCGACGCCGACGAGCACCCGCGTCCGGACACCACCCTCGAGCAGCTCGCCGGGCTCAAGCCGGTGCTGGGCAAGAACGACCCCGAGGCGACGGTGACGGCGGGCAACGCCAGCGGCCAGAACGACGCGGCCGCGATCTGCGTGGTCACGACCCCGGAGAAGGCCGCTGAGCTGGGGCTTCGCCCGCTGGTGAAGCTGGTGTCGTGGGCGCGGGCGGGCGTGCCGCCGCGCACGATGGGCATCGGTCCGGTCCCCGCGACGGCCAAGGCGCTGCAGCGTGCCGGGATCGACCTGGCCGATGTGGACCTGATCGAGCTCAACGAGGCGTTCGCCGCGCAGGTGCTGGCCTGCACCCGCGAGTGGGAGTTCAAGCCCGCCGACTTCGACCGGCTCAACGTCAACGGCTCCGGCATCTCCCTCGGGCACCCGGTGGGCGCCACCGGCGGCCGGATCCTCGCGACGCTCTCCCGCGAGATGCAACGCCGGGAGGCTCGCTACGGGCTGGAGACCATGTGCATCGGAGGTGGCCAGGGCCTCGCGGCCGTCTTCGAGCGGGTTTAGTCCACAGTGGAGGAAGGCGGCTGTCGGCGGCGGCGATTAGGCTGAACGGCGTTCTCAGCGATCTGTTTCGAGGAGCTGTTCATGGCGATCGCCACCGCTGACAAGGTCGACCGCGAAGCGCTGCTGGAGTTCCTGCGGCCGAGGCACAAGGCAATCCTGCTCACCAGCCGGGCCGACGGGCGGCCGCAGATGTCTCCGCTGACCTGCGGGGTGGACACCGAGGGCCGGTTGGTCATCTCGACCTACCCGGAACGAGCCAAGACGCGCAACCTCCGCCGCAACCCGCAGGCGTCGGTGTGCGTGGTCTCCGACGAGTGGAACGGCCCGTGGGTGCAGGTCGACGGCACCGCCGAGGTGCTGGACATGCCCGACGCGCTGGACGGTCTCGTCGAGTACTTCCGGTGCATCTCCGGCGAGCACCCGGACTGGGACGAGTACCGGGAGGCGATGGTCCACCAGGACAAGTCGCTGCTCCGGATCACCATCGAGCGATGGGGTCCGATCGCCACCGGCGGTTTCCCGGCTCGCCTGGCTCAGGACTGACTGCGCGGCCTGACGTCCCGCTCCGGGGCGGGGCGTCAGGCGGTGCGGACGCGGACGCTGAAGGCCCGGGAGAAGCGGGCGCTCCGCAGGAACAGCGAGATCAGCAGCAACCAGCCGAATCCGACGCACAGGGCGATGCGCTGGTAGAGCCCCGCGTGGGGCTGGAAGTCGGGGACCTGGGCGAATCCGAGCACGGACAGCACGAGTCCGACGAGGAAGATCACGGCGGTGACGAAGCAGTAGGCGGCCCACCACGGGTGCTTCGTGGACCAGAACAGGCGGCCGAGCAGCCCGCTCGCGGCGGGCAAGCCCAGGAACACGCCCGCGGAGAACACCTGGTGGAGCACTCCCGTCGCGGTGACCTCGAACTCCTCACCGGCCGGGTAGCCGCCGACCGGGTCGGTGGTGAAGAAGCCGGCGCCGATGAGCCCGACGCCGATGGCGATGATCAGACCGGGAATCCACCAATCGCCGCCTAATCGCAGCAGCACGGACCGCACGCCGAAGGCGAAGCTGGTGACGAGCACACCGCTGATGCAGAAGTTCACCGCCTGCGTCCAGCCGAGCGAGCCGATGGCCAGCGAGCTCACCGGGTGGCGCAGCGGGTCGTACCCCGACCGCAGGGAACCTATGACCAGGAACGCCGCCACGAACAGCACCGCTCCCGCGGTTCCGCAGCGGAGCAGCGTCCGTTCATCGCGAGCCTGCAACATGCGCGGCAGCCTAGCCGCACGTGTCATCGGCTGATGTCACGGTCGTAACCAGCGCCACTTCCGCGGTCAGCCGCGTCCCAGTCTGCGGACGGCCGCACCGCCGCCGATCAGCAGCACGAGTCCGGCCAGCGCCCAGCGACGCTTCTCCTCCGTGGTGTGCCCGGTTTCCTCGGCGTCGGGTTCCTCGGAGGAAGAAGTGGGAGTGGTGGTTTCGGGTGATTCGCTCGGTTCTTCGGCCGGTGGTGGCGGTGCCGGCGTGCGGGTGGGGGTCGGTCGCGGCGGGGTCGGCGTTTGCTCGGCGGTCGCCGAGGGCGGTGGGGGTGGCGTGGTCGAGGGCGGCGACGTGGGTGGCGGCGAAGGCGGTTCGGGGGGCAGTGGTGCGGGCGACGGCGGTTTCCGCAGGCAGCCGGTGGCGTCGGAGCTGGACATCCCCGGCAGGTCGGCCAGCTCGTCCAACTCCCCTCCCCTGCTGATCCGGTAGACCCCGCCGCTGCGGTTGGCCGTGATGTGGAGCGCGCCGTCGCCGGCGGTCACGACCGATCCGTAGCTGTCCGGCAGCAGGGTCGGCAGCCACGACACGGGTTCGACGACGCCGGTCCGCTGGTCGAGCCGCACCACGGCCGGGATCCCCGCGTAGTTCTGGGCGACCCCGCGCAGCAGCCCGTCCGGGCCGATGTCGAAGTCGTCCACGGAGAAGGGCCCGTGCCGCTGCTCCAGCGCGATCGAGGACAGCACGTGCCGGAACGTCGGGCTGCTCGGGTCGACGTCCACTGTGTACAGGTAGTCGTCTTCGAGGACGTACCAGCGGTTTCCGCGGATCGCGCCGGCCGTGGGGTGTTCGAGGGGGTTCCACCGGGTGTCGGCGCGTCCGGCGATCACCGGCCCGAGGTCCAGCGGTGGGTCGGTCGGCCGCAGCGCCACCACGTGACCGCCGTCGGCGAAGCCCTCCGCGATTCCGTAGGCCCCGCCCTGCGCCGTCGAGTAGCCGATCGCGTTCATGCGGTGCGGCAGCACCCCGACCTGCGTGTCGACGAAGTCGGGCAGGCGCACCCGGTGCAGCACCGATGTCGTACCGGTGGTGCGCACCTGCACGACCTCGCACCCCGGAGCGGCCTGCGCCACCGGGCACACCACCGACGCCAGCAGTGCGAGGACGACCGCTAGCCCCGCCCGAGGCGGTCCAGCGCCCACTGGAAGGCCTCCGGTTCGATCCTGGACCCGCCGCTGAACGGGTTCTGCAGCTGGAAGATCGCGAACAGCAGCAACGCCAGCGCACCGGCCAATGTGGACACCAGCACGATGTGCGGGAACAACCTGGTTCCGCCGAAGAGGTTCGGCAGCAGCACGCACACCAGGCTGCCGACGATGAGCACGAACCACACCACCGCCACCACTCCTCGATCGAAGGCGCGGGTGAGGCGCTCGTGCCGCTCGGAGTAGACCTCCTTGAGCTTGTCCAGGGCCTCGGACTTGCGGTCTTCTTGGAACTCGCCGTCGCCCTGCGCATCGACCACCGCCGCCCGGATCTGGTCGAGCCGGTGCCAGCCCGGTCCGCCGACCGGCTCGCTGCGCCGCATCGCCGGCCACTCGGTGCGGATCACGGTGTCGAGGTAGGACCGGCTGTGCGCCCGGACCTCCGCGGAGGCCGCTGCGGGCAGCGACTCCATCGCCCAGGACACCGCGACCAGGTATCCTGCGCTTCGGTGTAGGCGCCCTGGCGCGTCTCGCCGACCGCGTCGAACAGCGTGACCAGCACGAACGCCAGGACCACGGCCTGCAGACCGCTGATGATGGTGAAGACCTGCCCGGCGGCGTCGTTGTTGCTGGACCTGCCCTCGTCCTGGCCGATCCGGCGCACCGGGTAACCGATCAGCGCCGCACCGGCCGAAGCCCCCAGCCCCCAGAGCGTTCCAGCCAGGACCAGGATCACTCGGCGACTCCGGCGGGGGCTTCACAGGCGGCGTCGGGTAGTCGTGGCGCCGGCACCCGTGGCGCCTCCGGTTCGAGCAGGTCGCCGACGTCGCAGCCGAGCACCTGGCAGATGACGTCGAGGTCTTCCAGCTTCAGGCTGGCGGGGGTCTTCGACCACAGGCCGGACATCTTCCCTGCGGAGATCACCAGCCCGTGCTCGGCGAATCTCCGCTGCAGGTCGGTGGCCTTCCAGATACCGCGCTGCGCCGCGACCAACCGCAAGTTCCACTTCACGCGAAATCGCCTCCTGGAGAAAACAGCTGACCGGTTCGCCGACCCTGATGGGCCTTCACAGATCCCGATCGAATCTGGAAACGCCCGGCGGAACCACTTCCCGAACAATACTCCGGAGATCCATCGGAAATGGATAACCCGATTCGTGGAATTCGAGTTCACATCCACGTCGCCCCGATGGAGCAACAACCGCCGTTACCACAGCTCCGCATTGCGCCGCCAGACTGATCGAGATCCGGAAAATCCGGACGTGAAAGACGTTTCACACCACGCTGCGTCACACAGTGGGAAGACCAGGTGATCACGGAGCTCCGCCGCGCTGACCACCGCGTATTGCCCCGTTCAGCACTTTCGGGTGACTGTACGGCCCCACCACCCGGTGCTAGCGTTCCGTTCGGAAGCAACACCAACTCCGCCGATCCCGCGCGGTCAACAATTCCTTCCACCCCTTTCCAATTCCGCGACGACAATCGTCGGTTCGCCTTTATCCACCCTGCTCCGAGTTCCCCGCTCGATGATTTTTCAGCACTAAGATTGGTGGTATTTCTGTCGTGACTGCGACCGATCCGACCAGCCCCGTCGACACCGAATCCCCGCAGCTGAGCCTGAGCACGGCCGCAGCCCGCAACCTGGCGACCACGACCAAGTCGGTCCCGCAGATGCAGGGCATCACCTCGCGATGGCTTCTGCGGATGCTGCCGTGGGTGCAGGCGGCCGGTGGCGTGTACCGGGTGAACCGGCGGCTGAGCTACACGCTCGGGGACGGCCGGATCACCTTCAGCAACACCGGTGCCGACGTCCGCGTCATCCCCCAGGAACTGCAAGAACTCCCGCTGCTGCGCGGATTCGACGACGAGGCGGCGTTGCGCGCGCTGGCGGACCGGTTCGTGCAGCGCCAGTTCGAGCCGGGCGAGGTGATCGCGAGTTCCGGTGACCCCGCCGAGGAAGTGGTGCTCATCGCCCACGGCAAGGTCAACAAGATCGGCACCGGTGAGTACGGCGACCAGACCGTGCTGGAGGTGCTCGCCGACGGCCAGTACTTCGGCGCGCAGGTGCTGGCCGGCGAGGCCGGTGAGTGGGACGCCAGCTACAAGGCGGTGACGCCCTGCACCGTGCTGTCCCTGGGCCAGCGGACGTTCCAGGAGCTCAACGGTTCCTCGGAATCGCTGCGCGAGCACGTCCGGCAGGCGCTGGCCGGGCCGAGCCGCCCGCACAACCCGCACGGCGAGGCCGACATCGACATCGCCTCCGGGCATTCCGGCGAGCCGTCGCTGACCGGCACCTTCGTCGACTACGAGCTCAAGCCGCGCGAGTACGAGCTCAGCGTCGCCCAGACCGTGCTGCGGGTGCACAGCCGCGTCGCCGACCTCTACAACCAGCCGATGAACCAGACCGAGCAGCAGCTCCGGCTCACCATCGAGGCGTTGCGCGAACGCCAGGAGGAGGAGCTGGTCAACAACCGGGAGTTCGGCCTGCTGCACAACGCCGACCTGCGGCAGCGCATCCCCACCAGGACGGGCCCGCCCACCCCGGACGACCTCGACGAGCTGCTGACGCTGGTGTGGAAGGAACCGGGCTGCTTCCTGGCGCATCCGCGCACCATCGCCGCGTTCGGCCGGGAGTGCAGCAAGCGCGGCTTGTACCCGCAGAGCATCGATCTCGGCGGGCACCAGGTCCCGGCGTGGCGCGGGGTGCCGATCTTGCCGTGCGACAAGTTGCACGTCAGCGACAAGCGCACCAGCTCGGTGATGCTGATGCGGCTCGGCGAGCAGAACCAGGGCGTGGTCGGCCTGCACCAGACCGGCCTGCCCGACGAGTACCGGCCGGGTCTGTCGGTGCGGTTCATGGGCATCAACGAGCAGGCGGTCATCTCCTACCTGGTCAGCGCCTACTACTCGGCCGCGGTGCTGGTCCCCGACGCGCTCGGCGTGCTCGAGCACGTCGAAGTGGGCCGCGAGAGCTGAGCAGGCGGGCCGGTCGCAGGGCCGGCCCGCTCCTCTTCCCGACCAGAGGAGTTGAACCACCTTGACCGCGACCGAGCAATCGGCGCTGAGCCTGAGCACCGAGGCTGCGCGCAGGCTCTCCACCACCACCAAGACGCAGCCGCAGATGCAGGGCAGGACATCGCGGTGGTTGCTGACGATGCTGCCGTGGGTCGACGTCGACGCAGGCGCCTACCGGGTCAACCGGCGGCTGACCTACACCTCCGGTGACGGCCGGATCACCTTCACCAACACCGGCGACGCCGTGCGCGTCATCCCCCGGGAGCTCACCGAGCTGCCGCTGCTGCGCGGGTTCGACGACGACTCGGCGCTGACCGCGCTCGCCGACCGGTTCGTGCAGCGGCACTACGAGCCCGGCCAGCTGATCTCGGTCGCCGGCGAACCGGCCACCGAGGTGGTGCTGATCGCGCACGGCAAGGTCGACAAGATCCGCGCGGGCGAGTACGGCGAGGACACCGTCACCGATACCCTGGCCGGTGGTGCCTTCTTCGGCTCGCAGGTGCTGGCGACCGCGCAGTCCACGTGGGACAGCACCTACCGAGCCGTCACGCCGTGCATCGTGCTCGCGCTCGGTCGTGCGGGCCTGCACGAGGTCACCAGGCAGTTCGACGAGCTGCGCGCGCACGTGGCCGCCGAGTACGCCTCCCCCGCGCCCGCGACCAACAAGCGCGGCGAGGCCGACATCGCGCTGGCCTCAGGGCATTCCGGCGAAGTCGCGCTGCCGGGCGCGTTCGTGGATTACGAGCTCGAACCGCGCGAGTACGAGCTCAGCGTCGCGCAAACCGTGCTGCGGGTGCACAGCCGCGTCGCCGACCTCTACAACCAGCCGATGAACCAGACCGAGCAGCAGCTCCGGCTCACCATCGAAGCCCTGCGCGAGCGCCAGGAGCGCGAGCTGCTCACCAACCGCGACTTCGGCCTGCTGCACAACGCCGACCTGCAGCAGCGCCTGCACACCCGCACCGGGCCGCCGACGCCGGAGGACCTCGACGAACTGCTGTCGCGGCGGCGCAAATCGCGGTTCTTCCTGGGGCATCCGAGGGCGATCGCCGCGTTCGGCCGGGAGTGCAACCGCCGGGGCGTGTACCCGCAGACCACTGCGGTGGGCGGCCAGGTCGTCCAGGCCTGGCGGGGCGTTCCGATCCTGCCCACCGACAAGATCCCGATCAGCGGCAAGGGCACCACCTCGATCCTGTGCATGCGCACCGGCGAGGACGACCACGGCGTGGTCGGACTGCGCCAGACCGGCATCTCCGAGGAGCACGAAGCCGGGATTTCGGTGCGGTTCTCGGGGATCAACGAGCAGGCGGTGATCTCCTACCTGGTCAGCGCCTACTACTCGGCCGCCGTGCTGGTCCCGGACGCGCTCGGCGTCCTGGAGAACGTCGAAATCACCCGCTGAGCGAAGGGAATCCGCAGATGACCACGATGCAGCAGGACGCGAACCGGGCCGGTCAGGCCTTCGAGGCGCTGACCAGCAGCCGGACCATGGTCGAGCCGGCGTTGCGAGCGGCGGTGGACCGGCTCCCGGACCGGATGCGCAAGGTCGCCGGTTACCACCTGGGCTGGTTCGACGAGCACGGCAACCCGGTGCGGGCCGACCGCGGCAAGGCGTTGCGGCCGGCGATGGTGCTGCTCAGCGCCTCGGCGGTCGGCGGCGATCCGGCAGACGCGGTTCCGGCGGCGGTGGCGGTGGAGCTGGTGCACAACTTCTCGCTGCTGCACGACGACGTGATGGACGGCGACGTCACGCGCCGACATCGGCCGACGGCCTGGACTGTTTTCGGCAACTCCACGGCGATCCTCGCCGGTGACGCGATGCTGGCGCTGGCGGCCGACGTGCTCGCCGCGTCGCAGCACCCGGAGGCGGCGAGCGCGGTCCGGATGCTCAGCAGCGCGGTGATCGGGCTCATCGACGGGCAGAACTCGGACCTGGAGTTCGAGACCCGCGCCGACGTCGACGTCGCGGAGTGCCAGCGGATGGCCCGCGACAAGACCGGGGCGCTGCTGGGCTGCGCGTGCGCTCTCGGGGCGCTCAGCGGCGGCGGATCCCCGGAGCAGATCACCAGGATGCGCAGCTTCGGGGAATGTCTCGGGCTGGCGTTCCAGCACGTCGACGACCTGCTGGGCATCTGGGGCGATCCGGCGATGACCGGCAAGCCCGTGTTCTCCGATCTGCGGACCCGCAAGAAGACGCTGCCGGTGGTCTCGGCCCTGACCTCCGGCACCAGCGCGGGCCAGCGGCTGGCCGCGCTCTACTACCGCGAGCAACCGCTGATCAGCGGCGAGTTGGCCCAGGCCGCGGAACTCGTCACGCTCGCGGGTGGCAAGGCGTGGAGCCAATCCCAAGCCGACGAGCTCCTGGCCGCGGCGCTGTCGGATCTGCGCAAGGCGGACCCGGACGAGGAGGCGGCGGATTCGCTGACCGCCCTCGCTCAGCTGGTTGCCCGCCGGGACCACTGAGTCCCGGCGCCCGGAAACGACGGCTCCAGCCGCTTCTCGCCCCTCCCGGCTGGAGCCGTCCCCGGTCCTCAGGCGTCGCGCCGGTTCCGGGTGAGCAGACCGATGACGCCCGCGGCGATCGCGGAGATGAGGAAGGAGGTCAGGGCCGCGCTCATCCAGGTGGGAACGGTGAACCCGGCGGCTTCGCGGGCGCTGGTCCAGAACGCGGTCCACCAGCCGAGTTCACCGGGGTTGATCAGCTGGAACGTCGCGAAGCCCAGCAGCCAGGCCACGAGCATCCCCCAGCGCGACGGGGCCTGGGCGGAGACGTCCCACTCGC
Source organism: Saccharopolyspora mangrovi (assembly GCF_035320975.1). Lineage (NCBI taxonomy): Bacteria > Bacillati > Actinomycetota > Actinomycetes > Pseudonocardiales > Pseudonocardiaceae > Saccharopolyspora > Saccharopolyspora mangrovi. The sequence goes on from NZ_JAWLNX010000011.1 coordinate 59,972, forward strand.
GGCTGCGGGCGTTGTAGAAGTAGTCCACCGCCAGCACGCCGAACATCGGCACGAACACCGACCCGATCAGCAGCAGGAAGTTGGAGAACTGCTCGATGTCCATCGTCAGCGCCGCCAGCGTGCTGACCGCGCCGACGACCAGGCTCAGCACGCGGCGGTCGGTGCTGGGACGCAGGTTCTGGATCGACACCGCGGTCGAGTAGGTGTCGGCGAAGGACTGGTCGACCTCGCGCAGCACCAGCACCGCGAAGAACAGCACGCCCAGCGGAGCGGCCAGCAGCGGGTCGAAGGCCTTGTCGCCGTCGAAGCCGACCAGCGCCAGGCCGAGCAGGCCCAGCAGGTAGCAGGCGATCTGGGTGATCGAGTAGCCGACGGTGGCGGCGGTGAACGCGCCGCGCGCCGACCGGGAGTGCCGCGAGTAGTCCGAGGCGACCGGCAGCCAGGACACCGCCACGGCCAGGGCCGCGTCGGCACCCGGCCAGAAGCCCTCCCAGGACCCGTCGTGCATCGGCGGCAGCGGCTTGAGCAGCAGCTGCACGAAGAAGTAGACCATCGCGACGAGCACGGCGACGCTCACGTAGCGGCGCAGCAGCCGCAGCGCGCCGAGCGGCCGCAACGTCAGGCCGGTGGTGATCACCCCGGCGATCAGCACGTACAGCCACTGCGGTCCGCCGCCGAACAGGGCCTCCGCGCCCTGGGCGATCACCAGCAGTTCGAAGGTGCCCCAGCCGACCAGCTGCAGGATGTTGAGCACCGTCGGCACGTAGGACAGGCGGGTTCCGAACAGGCCGCGCAGCAGCATCATCGCCGGCGCGCCGGTGCGGGCCCCGGGGATGGCGGCGATGCCGACCATGAGGCTGCCCAGCACGGTTCCCACGATGGTCGCGGTCACCGCTGCCAGGAACGACAGCTGCGGCACTCCGGCCGGTGCGAGCACCGCGAGCGCTCCGCTGAAGCCCAGCAGGCTCACGCCGAGGTTGCCCCAGAACGCGCCCTGGTCGAGCACTCCCAGCGTTCTCGGCGCGGGTTCGTCCAGGGTGTTCGGAACTTCGGAACGTTCGACGTCAAGCGCCATCAACAGCTCCCTACGCCGGCATTATCCGGACAGGTTCGGCGGTCGGTGGCGCGCGTTGCCACCCTCTCAGCCCGGTGCGCCCGAGCTCCCGCGTGGATTCAGTCGGGCAGGACCCTACCCGATCGGGTGAAGCGCTGTCAGTCAGTGCCTGCGGTTGCCGAACAGGCCTCGGGTGATCTCGCGTCCTGCGGCGCTGGCGGCGGAGCGGAAGAACGAGCGCACGGCGGGGTTCTCGATCGCCTTCTGGAACATGCTCGCTTCCTGGTGTTGCGGCTGGCGCCGTTCGCCGGCTTCGGCAGCGGCGGCCGGTTCGGTGGCCTTCTTCGCGAGCTTCTCGTAGGCCGATTCGCGGTCGATCGTCTCGGAGTACTTGGCGTGCAGGTCCGAGGACTGGGCCGCGGCGCGCACGGAGTCCTCGCCGATGCTGCCCATCAGCGAGCGCGGTGGCCGCAGCCGGGTCCAGGCCACCGGTGTGGGCGCACCGGTCTCGGACAGCACCGTGACGATCGCTTCGCCGATGCCGAGCGTGGTCAGCGCCTGGTCGAGCTGGTAGTGCTCGGTGGTCGGGTAGGTCTTGACCGTGCGCGCGAGCGCCTTCTGGTCCTCGGGGGTGAACGCGCGGATGGCGTGCTGGACGCGCGCGCCGAGCTGGGAGAGCACCGGGTTGGGCAGGTCGGTGGGCAGCTGGGTGCAGAAGAACACGCCCACGCCCTTGGAGCGGATGAGCTTCACGGTCTGCTCGATGCGGTCCAGGAACGCCTTGGAGGCGTCGTTGAACAGCAGGTGCGCCTCGTCGAAGAAGAACACCAGCTTCGGCCGGTCGAGGTCACCGGCTTCGGGCAGTTCCTCGAACAGCTCGGCCAGCAGCCACATCAGGAACGTGGAGAACAGCACCGGGTTGGCCTGCACGTCGTCGAGCTCGAGCAGGTTGACCACGCCCTTGCCCTCGACCTGCCGCAGCAGGTCGGCCACCTCGAGCTCGGGTTCGCCGAAGAACTCGTCGCCGCCCTGGGCCTCCAGGTTGGACAGCGCCCGCAGGATCACCCCGGCACTGGCGGCCGAGACGCCGCCGATGCCCTTGAGGTCCTCCTTGCCTTCGTCGCTGGTCAGGTACTGGATGACCGAGCGGAGGTCCTTGGTGTCCAGCAACGCGAGTCCGCGCTGGTCGGCCCAGTGGAAGATCAGCCCCAGGGTGGATTCCTGGGTGGCGTTGAGCCCGAGCACCTTCGCCAGCAGCAGCGGCCCGAAGCTGGTGATCGATGCCCGGATCGGCACGCCGCGCCCGCCGGTGCCCAGCGAGAGGAACTGCGCGGGGTAGGACGTGGCCTGCCAGTCGTCGCCGACGTCCTGGGCGCGGGCGGTGAGCTTGTCACCGCCCTCCCCCGGCCTGGCCAGCCCGGACAGGTCGCCCTTGATGTCGGCGAGCACGACCGGGACTCCGGCCTCGGAGAGCTGTTCGGCGAGCAGCTGCAGCGTCTTGGTCTTGCCGGTGCCGGTGGCGCCCGCGACCAGTCCGTGCCGGTTGAGGGTGGCCAGCGGGATGCGCACCTGGGCCTGGGCGTCGGCCTCGTTGTCGATGACCACCGCCCCGAGGTCGACGGCGGCGCCCCCGGTCTCGTACCCGGACGCGATCTGCTCGGCAGCGCTGTTGTCGGTCACCGCAGTCTCCTCCCGGTCGGCACGTTCCCTTCGAAAGGTAGGTCGAGACCGCTGCCCGACCCGGGAGAGCCACTCGGTCGAGGGACAGGTGGGCGCGTCCCCCACTAGCACCCCGAACGAGGCACCAAAAGGCTCGTTGACCACCGGAAAGATCTCCTTCGGCGGCATGGGATGCATCGCTCGGTGGAGTTAGAGTCTGGTCAGACCACCCGGGTCCACCGAGCGTGCGTGAGGAGTTGAGGTCGTGACCGGTTTGGACCGCCTGCGGGCTCGTGTCGGCACCGAGGAAGCCCTGGTCGTGGCGTTCTCCGGGGGCGTGGACTCGGCGTTGCTGGCCGTGGTGGCGCACCAGGTGCTGGGGTCGCGGATGCTCGCCGTCACCGCGGTGTCGCCGAGCCTGGCGGCCGAGGAGCGCAAGCAGGCCAAGCGCTTCGCCCGCGAGCACGGGTTCGCCCACGTCGAGGTCTGCACCGACGAGGCCGACCGCCCGGAGTACGCCGCGAACGACGGAAACCGCTGCTACCACTGCAAGTCCGCGCTGTTCGACGCGCTGGAGCCGCTGGCGGCGGCGATGGGCGCGAACATCGCGCTGGGCACCAATGTGGACGATCTCGGCGATCACCGCCCCGGCCAGCACGCCGCAGCCCAGCGCGGCGCGGTCGCGCCGATGGTCGAGGCCGGGCTGACCAAGGCCGAGGTGCGCGAGGCCAGCGCGGCTCTCGGACTGTCCACTGCGGACAAACCGGCGGCCGCCTGCCTCGCTTCGCGCGTCGCCTACGGCGATCCGGTGACGCCGGAGGTGCTGGCCAGGGTCGAGAAGGCCGAGGCCGCCATCCACGAGCTGGGCTTCCCGGTGTGCCGGGTCCGCGCGCACGGTCAGGGCACGGTGGCGCGGCTGGAGGTGCCCGCCGAGGACATCGACCGCGCGGCCGCGCGCCACGCCGAGCTCGACGCCGCCGGCCGGGACGCGGGCTTCGAGTTCTGCGCGCTGGACATGGCGGGTTTCCAGAGCGGCCGGATGAACGTGCTGCTGCCGCTGCTGCCCGCCCGGACCGCGTCATGACCGGCTTCACCGACCTCGGCTACGCCCGGGTGGACACCGACCGGGAATCCCGGCAGGGCCTGCCCGAGGTCGTCTACGGCCCGGGCAAGCGCCCCGAGGAGATCACCGGCATCGTCACCGAACTGCTCGCCCGCAGCAGTGGTCCGGTGCTGGTCACCCGGGTGGAGCCGGAGGTCGCCGAGGCCGTGGAGGTGCCCGGGGGCAGCTACGACGAGACGGCGCGGCTGCTGGTCTGGCGCCCGGCGGCGGGACGGGACTTCCGGTTGTGCGTGGCCACCGCGGGCACCTCGGACTGGCCGGTCGCGGCCGAGGCCGAGGCCGTCGCCGCCGCGATCGGCTTGCGCACGCACGTGGTCCGCGACGTCGGAGTCGCCGGCATCCACCGGTTGCTGGCCGCGAGCGAGGACCTCCGGCAGGCCGACGCGGTGATCGTGGTCGCCGGCATGGAGGGCGCGCTGGCCAGCGCCGTGGGTGGTTTGGTGTCCTGCCCGGTGGTCGCGGTGCCGACCTCGACCGGCTACGGCGCCTCGCTGGAGGGCGTCACGGCGCTGCTGGCGATGCTCACCTCGTGCGCGGCCGGGTTGACCGTGGTCAACATCGACTCGGGTTTCTCCGCCGCGATGGCCGCGCACCGGCTGGCCACGGTGGCACGGCGATGATCCTCTGGCTCAACCCCGCGACCGGTCTCTCCGGCGACATGCTGCTGGGCGCGCTGCTCGGGCTCGGCGCACCGCTGGAGGAGGTCCGGGTGGCCATCGGGTCCACCGGGCTGACCGGGTGGTCGCTGACCGCCGAGCAGGTGGACGTCGACGGGATCGCCGCGACCAAGGCGGTCGTGACCGCAACCGATGACGCCCCGGAACGCCACGCCGCCGAACTCGTCGAACTCGCCTCCCGCGCCCGCCCGGAACCCGTTGCGGAGCTGGCGGTTTCCGCGCTCGACGCGATCGCGCGGGTGGAGGGGCGCCTGCACGACCGCGACCCGGCCGAGGTGCACCTGCACGAGGTCGGCGGGCTGGACACCATCGTCGACACCGTCGGCGTGGCGGCCGCGTTGCACGCGCTGTCGATCACCGCGGTGCACTCCGCCCCGATCGCGCTGGGTTCGGGCACGGTCCGCTGCGCGCACGGCGTGCTCCCCGCACCCGCTCCGGCGACGTTGCGGCTGCTGGAAGGCGCTTCGGTGGTCGGCGCGGACCTCACCGGGGAGACCGTCACCCCGACCGGCGCCGCGCTGGTCTCGGCGGTGGGCGTCCGGTTCAGCCCGCCCCCTGCGATGACGCTGGGTGCCACCGCCTACGGCGCGGGCACCAAGCGGTTCGCGCAGCGCCCGAACGTCCTGTCGGCGTCGCTGGGCTCCTCCCCCGGCGAGGCGGCGACGATGGTCGAGGTGGAGTGCAACGTCGACGACGTGACCGGTGAATCCTTGGGCCACGTGGTGGAGCGGCTGCTCGACGCCGGGGCGGCCGACGCGTGGACGAGCCCGGTGACGATGAAGAAGTCGCGACCCGCCCACGTGCTGCACGTCCTCTGCGCGCCCACCGACGAGGCGGAGCTGACCGGAATCGTGCTGGCCGAGACCGGGGCCCTCGGCATCCGGCGGCACGAGGTCCAGCGCACCGCGCTGCCCCGCCGCACCACGACCGTGCTCGTGCGGGGGCAGTCGATCCGCGTCAAGCACGGACCGCACCGCAGCAAGCCCGAGCACGACGACGTCGCAGCGGCGGCGAAGGCCCTCGGCCTCCCGCTGCGCACCGTCGCCGAACTGGCGCTGGCCGAAACGCGCGACTAGGTCGTGCCCGTCGCCGCTCGTCACTACGGTGGGTGTCGACTACTGGGGGCAGCATGACCGAGCAGGACGGGAGAACACGCCGGCGCCGGGTGTGGGGCGCGGTCGCGGTGGTCGTGGTCGCGACGGTGGTCGCCGGGGCGATCGCGCTGCGCGCTCCGTCGCCCGTGGGGCACTGGAACTCCCGCGCCGGGCACGACGCCTTCATGGCCGACTACCAGCGGGCCTGGCAGGCCATGCCGCCACCGGCTGAAACCCGGGACGTGCGCACCGAGTTCGGGTTCGTGCGGGTCTACCGGTTCGAGGGCACCGGGGCGAGCCGGTCGGAGCACCCGTTAGTGCTGCTGCCCGTCCGGGCCTCGCCCAGCCCGATCTGGGCGGACAACATGCCCTCCCTGCGCCGCCTCGGTGACCTGTACGTCGTCGACCTGCTCGGCGAACCGGGGATGAGCGTCCAGGAGGTGCCGATCGAGGACTTCGAGGACAACGCGGCCTGGCTCGACCAGACCCTGGCGGCGCTGCCCGAGGAGAGGTTCAACCTGCTGGGCCTGTCGATCGGCGGGTGGACGGCGACGAACCTGGCCACCCACTTCCCCGGCCGGGTGGCGAGCCTGCTGCTGATCGACCCGGCGCAGACCTGAGGCCATCGGCACCGAGATCGGCCGCTTCCTGGCCGCGCAGCGGTGATTCAGATCTTGCCGACGAGCTTGTCGGGCGTGATGGGCAGGTCGCGGACGCGGACGCCGGTGGCGTGGTGCACGGCGTTGTCGACGGCGGCCGCGGTGCCGCAGATGCCGATCTCGCCGATGCCCTTGGTGCCCATCGGGTTGACGTAGGGGTCGTCCTCGTCGATCCAGTCGACCTCGATGTCGCCGACGTCGGCGCAGGCCGCGACGTGGTACTGCGCCATGTCCCGGTTGATCACGTGCCCGTAGCGCGGATCGACGTGGGCTTGCTCGTGCAGGGCCATCGACATGCCCATCGTCATGCCGCCCATGAGCTGGGAGGCGCCGGTCTTGGCGTTGACGATGCGGCCGACAGCGAAGATGCCGAGCATGCGCGGCACCCGCACCTCGCCGGTGTCGACGTTCACCCGCGCCTCGGCGAACTGGGCGCCGAAGCTGTGCATCGCGAACGCGCCCCGATGCGGGTTGTCGGGCGTTCGACCGGTCACCACGACGCCTTCCTCGGGCACCGGCTCGCCTTCGGGCAGCTCCGCGCGCAACTGGCGCGCGGCGTCGACGATCGCCGAACCCCAGCAGGTGATGCCGGTCGAACCGCCCGCTCCGGAGGCCCAGGGCAGGTCGGTGTCGCCGATGCTGAGCACGACCCGGTCGACGTCGGTGCCCAGGGCGTCGGCGGCGATCTGCGTCAGCGCGGTCCAGGCGCCGGTGCCGATGTCGGCCGCGCCGATCAGCACCCGGTACCGCCCGTCGGGCCGGGCTTGGACGGTGGCCTGGGTGCCGGGCTGCGAGTTGACCGGGTAGGTGGAGGCGGCGACACCGGTGCCCACCAGCCACTCCCCGTCCCGGCGCACGCCCGGAACGGGGTCGCGGTCGGCCCAGCCGAACCTGCGGGCGCCTTCGCGCAGGCAGGCCACCAGGTTCCGGCTGGAGTACGGCAGGCCGGTGTCCGGGTCGACCTCGGGTTCGTTGCGGATGCGGAACTCGACGGGGTCCAGCCCGCAGGCGAGGGCCATCTCGTCCATCGCCGTTTCCAGCGCGTACATCCCTGGGCACTCGCCCGGTGCTCGCATCCAGGTCGGCACCGGCAGGTCCAGCTGCGCCACGCGGTGGGTGATCCGCCGGTTCGGCGCGGCGTACATCGTGCGCGTGGCTTTCCCGGCCATTTCGGGGAAGCTCTTGATGCGGGCGTCCTGGGCGACCACGTCGTGACCGATGGCGGTGAGGCGTCCGCTGGAATCGGCGCCGAGCCGCACGCGCTGGATCGTGGCGGCGCGGTGGCCGGCGATCGGGAAGACCTGCTGGCGGGTGAGCACCAGCTTCACCGGGCGCGGTGCGACGCGCTGGGCCGCCAGGACGGCGGCCACCAGGTGCGCGTGCGCGGGTCCCTTGGACCCGAACCCGCCGCCGACGTGCGGTGCGACGACGTGCACGTTCTCGGCGTCGACGCCGAAGAGCTCGGTGAGGGTGTCGCGCACCCAGTGCACGCCCTGCGTGGAGTCGTGGACGGTGAGCTCGCCTTCGGACCACGCGGCGGTGGTGGCGTGCGGTTCCATCGCGATGTGGTGCTCCTGCGGCGCGGTGTAGACCGCGTCGTGCACCACCGCTGACCCGTCGAGGGCGGTGTCGAGCTCGCCCCGGTCGAGGTCGTCGTCGGCCGGCACGAGGTCGTCGCGGTCGGCCCGCAGGTCCGCGTCGTGCTGGTCCTGCGCGTACTCGACGCGCACGCGACCCGCTGCGGCGCGCGCGATTTCGGAGGACTCGGCGAGGACCACGGCGACCGGCTGCCCCCGGTAGCCGACCTCAGGTGATTGCAGCACCGCGAGTTCGGCGTCGTCGGTGGAGGCCAGTTCGGGCGCGTTGCGGTAGGTGACCACGTCGAGCACCCCGGGCTCGTCCAGCGCCGCGGTCGCGTCGATGGTGGTGATGCGCCCGCGCGCGATCTGCGACTGCACGAGGTGGGCGTGCACGGCCTTGTCGACGGGGTGTTCGGCGGCGTAGAGCGCGCGGCCGCGGACCTTCGCCTCGCCTTCCAGGCGGTCGAGGGGCGCTCCGAGGACTCGGGTGGCGGTGCTCATCGCGCCACCCCCGCCAGGTCCGCGAGCGCTCCGGTGATCATGTTGCGCACCAGCTGCACCTTGAAGTCGTTGTCGGGCAAGGGATCGGCCGCCTCCAGCTCGGCGTCGGCGGCCCGGCGGAAGGCCTCCGCGGTCGCGGGCTCACCGCGCAGCACCTGCTCGGCGGTGGTGGCCCGCCAGGGCTTGTGCGCGACCCCGCCCAGAGCGACCCGCACGTCGCGGACCGCGCCGTCGGCGACGTCGAGGGCGGCCGCCACCGAGACCAGCGCGAACGCGAACGAGGTGCGGTCGCGGGCCTTGCGGTAGCGGGAGGTCGTCGCGAACTCCAGCGGCGGGACGTCCACCGAGGTGATGAGCTCGCCGTGGTCGAGCACGGTGTCGCGCTGCGGTTGGTCGCCGGGCAAGCGGTGCAGGTCGACCAGGTCGATGCGGCGAGCTCCGCCGGGTCCGACGGTGTTGACCACGGCGTCGAGCGCGACCAGCGCCACCGCCATGTCGGAGGGGTGGGTGGCCACGCACTCGCGGGAGGCGCCCAGGATCGCGTGCTCGCGGTGGAAGCCCTCGCGCGCCGAGCAGCCGCTGCCGGGTTCGCGCTTGTTGCACGGCGTGGTGACGTCCTGGAAGTAGCCGCACCGGGTGCGTTGCAACAGGTTCCCGCCGGTGGTGGCGAGGTTGCGCAGCTGCGGGGAGGCGCCCGCGAGCACTGCCTGGGACAGCACCGGGAAGCGCTGCCGCACCAGCGGATCCGCGGCCAGCGCGCTGTTGGTGACCGAGGCGCCGATGCGCAACGTGCCGTCGCGGTCCTCGATCTGGTCGGAGGTCAGCCGGCGCACGTCGACGAGCACTTCCGGTGCGGCGACCTCGAGCTTCATCAGGTCCACGAGGTTGGTGCCGCCGGCCAGGTACTCGGCTCCGGGCGTCTCGGCGAGCACGCTCACCGCCGAGTCCACGTCGGCGACGCGCTGGTAGTGGAACGGTCTCATCGGGTCACCGCCTCGTTGACCGCGCGAACGATGTTGGCGTAGGCGCCGCAGCGGCAGATGTTGCCGCTCATCCGCTCCCGGATCTCCCCGTCGAGATCAGCGCCGTCGGCGGTGACCGCGCTGGGCTCTCCCGCCTTCAGCTCTTCGATGGCGGCGACGGCCGAGACGACCTGGCCGGGCGTGCAGTAGCCGCACTGGAAGGCGTCGTGCCGGATGAACCCGCGCTGCACCGGGTGCGGCTCACCGTCGCCGAGACCGTCGGCGGTGCGCAGGTGAGCGCCGTCGTGGGCGACGGCGGGCATCAGGCAGCTGTTGACGCGCCTGTCCTCCAGCAGCACGGTGCAGGCGCCGCACTGGCCGTGGTCGCAGCCCTTCTTCGGGCTGGTGATCCCGAGTCCTTCGCGCAGCGCGTCGAGCACGGTCGTGCGGGTGTCCACGGTCAGCCGGTGCTCGGTGCCGTCCACGAACAGGGTGATGTCGGCGTCCACGATCCCTCCCCAATCGAGCCTGCACCACGCTTACCCGCACCTGCGCCGCGCCATGCACGGTCGATCAGTGCAGGTCACGCCACGGATCGGACTTCTGCGCGAGCCTGCGGCCCATGTTGGCCAGGCCGTAGGAGCGCGGGTGCACCCGGCCGAGCTCCTCGGGGTCGATCGGGGTGGCGGCCGGAGCCCCGGGGCGGGCGCGCAGCGAGTAGGGCGCGATCATGGTCTGGCCGTAGGCGTTGCGGTTGACGTCCAGGAAGATCCGGTCGCCGCGCTTGTTCTTGCGCTGCTCGGTGGTCAGCCGATCCGGGTCGTGGCGCGCTCCGCGCTCGGCGATCTCGCGCATCTGGGAGCGCACCTCCTCGAAGCCGACCTCGCCGTCCAGCGGCGCCGCGATGTGGAAGCCCTTGCCCCCGGTGGTCTGCAGGTGCGGAGCGAGACCCGCTTCGGCGAGCAGTTCGCTCATCGTGCGCACCACGCTTCGCAGCGTGGCGATGTCGGCGCCCTCGGGCGGGTCGATGTCGAGCACCGTCAGCACCGGGCGCTCCAGGTCTTCCACAGTGGACAGTGCGATGTGGAGCTCCAGGCAAGCCTGGTCGGCGAGGTAGAGCAGCGTCCGCTCGTCCTCGACGAGCACGTGGTGGACGGGGGTTCCTCCGCCCCGCTGCGGCACCGAGGTCCGCGGGATCCAGTCCGGGAAGTGGCGCGACGCCTCCTTCTGGAAGAAGCCCTCCGCCTCGATGCCGTCCGGGAACCGGCGCAGCGTCACCGGTTTGCCGCGCGCGTGCGCGATCAAGGGGCCGGACACGGAGCGGTAGTGGTCGAACACGTCCTGCTTCCGGAGAGAATCTTGCGGGTAGAGCACCTTGTCCGGGTTGGACGGTGCCTCCTCGTTTCGCGGCATGACCACGACGTACCCGGGCCGCCGCACCCCCAATCACCTGGTCGTGAGCAGCGTTGTCAGCGCGGCGTTAAAACATTCGGGTGATGACGGGAACCGATGGCCGTTGGATTTGTTCCTATTGGCTGTAAGCGGATTACGACGAACGCCGAACAGGGAGACCCTCGATGCAGCAACACGTGCGCGCAGAACTCATCGGCGGCCCGGAGGACGGGAGATCGTTCATCATCCCCGCCGTCGACGCGGACTTACCCATGGGCGAGTTCGCCTTCCCCTCGCCCCGCGACGGGGACGCCCCCTGCTCGCCCTACGCCTGCTACAACCGCCGCGACCAGCGCGCGGACGGGGTCTGGCGCTACCAGTACGCCGGAGAGCACAGCGTGACCCCGTGAAGCCCGGCGCTGCCGACCCTAGCTCACCGGAGCGTCGGTGGGGTGTGCCAAGCTGCGGCCATGCGGATCGCCACCTGGAACGTCAACTCGGTCGGGGCCCGGCTGCCCAAGCTGCTGGACTGGCTCGGCACGGCCGAACCGGACGTGCTGTGCCTCCAGGAGCTCAAGTGCGCCGAGGACGCCTTCCCGTTCGACGAGGTCGGTGAGCTCGGCTACGAGGTCGCCGCGCACGGGACCGGCCGCTGGAACGGCGTCGCCGTGCTCTCCCGCGTCGACCTGACCGAGGTGCGCCAGGGCCTGCTCGACCAGCCCGGCTTCCAGGCCGACGGCTCCCTGTTCGAAGCGCCCGAACCCCGCGCCGTCGCCGCGACCTGCGGCGGAGTCCGCATCTGGTCGGTGTACGTGCCCAACGGCCGCGAAGTCGGGCACGCCCACTACGACTACAAGCTGCGCTGGCTGGACGCGCTGCGCGCCACCGCCGTCGAGGAGCTGGCGGCCGACCGCCCGTGGGCGGTGCTGGGCGACTTCAACATCGCCCCCGACGACGAGGACGTCTGGGACATCGCGGCCTTCGAGGGCTGCACCCACGTCACCCCGGACGAGCGCAAGGCGCTGAGCGCGCTGACCGAGACCGGCCTGGCCGAGGTCCACCCCCGGCCGCTGAAGTACGACGTGCCGTTCACCTACTGGGACTACCGGGCGCTGCGGTTCCCGAACAACCAGGGCATGCGCATCGACCTCGTCTACGGCAACCGGTCGTTCACCGGCGCGGTCACCGACTCCTACGTCGACCGCAACGCGCGCAAGGGCAAGGGCACCTCCGACCACGCCCCGGTGGTCGTCGACCTCGACCTGGGCTGAGTTCGCCGCGACGGTGATCACCTCTGCGCTCCCGGCGCGTCCGGGGCGCTATGTTGCGGGGTGAACCACCCGGCGGGAGGAGCCACGACGTGTCCGATTCGCTCTGCCACCGCACGGCCACCGACCTGGCCGCGCTGATCCGGGCGCGCGAGGTCTCGGCGCGCGAGGTCGTGGAGGCCCACCTGGACCGGATCGAACGGCTCAACCCGAAGATCAACGCCGTGGTCTCGCTCGACCCCGAACGCGCGCTGGCGGCCGCCGCCTCCGCCGACGAGCAGCTGGCCTCGGGCGCCCCGGTCGGGCCGCTGCACGGCTTGCCGATCGCGCACAAGGACACCCACGACACCGCCGGGATCCGCACCACCTACGGCTCCCCGCTGCTGGCCGACAACGTTCCCGAGCGCGACGAGCTGGTGGTCGAACGGCTCAAGGCGGCGGGCACGATCGTCGTGGGCAAGACGAACGTGCCGGAGTTCGCGGCCGGCTCGCACACCTTCAACCCGGTCTTCGGCACCACCGCCAACCCGTACGCGCTGGACCGCTCCGCCGGCGGCAGCAGCGGTGGTGCGGCGGCGTCGCTGGCCTGCCGGATGCAGCCGCTGGCCGACGGCAGCGACATGGGCGGGTCGCTGCGCAACCCGGCGTCGTTCAACAACGTCGTGGGCCTGCGGCCGGCTCCGGGTCGGGTGCCGTCGTGGCCGGACGCCGCGGCGTGGTCGACGTTGTCGGTGCAAGGCCCGATGGCGCGCACGGTGGCCGACGTCGCGCTGATGCTCTCGGTGATCGCCGGGCCCGACGACCGCAGCCCGATCTCGATCAGCGAGCCCGGTTCAGTCTTCCGGGGTTCGCTGGAGGCGGACCTCTCCGGACTCCGGGTGGCGTTCTCGCTGGACCTGGGCGGGAACCTGGTGGTGGACCCGCAGGTGCGGGCGGCGCTGGAACCGGCCGCGCAGGTGCTCGCCGACGTCGGCGGTGCGGTCGAGCAGGCGTGGCCGGACCTGACCGGCGCCGACGAGGTCTTCCGCACGCTGCGCGCCTGGCAGTTCGAGCTGATGCTCGGCGAGCTCCGCGACGCGCACCCGGAGCGGATCAAGCCGAGCCTGCGCGACAACATCGACGCGGGGCGGGCCCTCACCGGCGCCGACGTGGGCCGCGCCGAGCGGCTGCACACCGAGCTGTACCACCGGGTGCGCGAGTTCTTCACCCGCTACGACGTGCTCGCGCTCCCGGTCAGCCAGGTGCCGCCGTTCGACATCGGCCTGGAGTTCCCCACCGAGATCGGTGGCGTGGCCATGCCCTCCTACCTCGATTGGATGCGCTCGGCGTACTGGATCTCGGCGACCGGGTGCCCGGCCCTCTCCGTCCCCGCCGGCTTCACCCCCGACGGCCTGCCGGTGGGCCTCCAGCTGGTGGGCCCGCACCGGTCCGAGCGGCGGCTGCTGGAGATCGCCCACGCCTTCGAGCAGGCCACCCGGCACGGAGACGCGCTGCCGCCGCTCTAGGAATCCCGGTCGGCGGCCGTGGCGTGGTCGTAGTAGCCGAGGACACCGGTGGCCCCGTGCAGCGCGAATCCGGCTTCGGGCGTGGTGGGCCCGCCCGCGGTCTCGATGATTCGCCGCATCGTGGTGTTGACGAGCTCGTCGAGGGCGCGCCAGCGCCCGGCCGGGTCGCCGGAGGGCGTGGCGTCCTCGGCGAAGTCCTCCGCGCAGCGGTCGAGGCCTTCGCGCAGCAGCCGCACGTGCTTGAGGAACGTTCCCCGCCCCCAGCCGGGGGCCAGCTCCTCAGCCCGCGAGGCGAGCAGCTCGGCCATGTAGGTGATGTCCTCGACGTGGTCGCCGAGCCACTTGCGGCGGCGGTGGATCGAGCCCAGTTCCGGCCACCGCTTGCGCGCGGCCTGCCGGGTCCGGCCGGTCACCGCGCTCAGATCGGCCAGGCTCGCGCCGAGCCACACGCTCTCGGCCGCGGCCGACTCGGTCTGCTGCGCAGCGGCCTCCGCGACGAGCTCCTCGGTGTCCAGCGCCGCGCGCAACCGCGCCAGCGATTCGACCCGCCACCGCTGCTCGGCGCCGTAGTCGGAGCTTTTCGCCCCCGGATCAGCGACCTCCACGGGCACCGATCCGGCCAACCGCTCGACGAGCCGAGCGGCCTCGTCCCGCACCATGACAGGCCCCCTCCTGTAAACCTGCGGTTTACAGTATCACTGTGAACCGCAGGTTCACAATGCCAAGCCTCGGCCCGCGGCCAGCGTCGATGCCTCGACCGGACCGGATTCGCGCGGAATCATGCTCCCGTCCGGCGATCGGAAGTCCACTGTGGACTGCAAAGTGGTGAATTCTCGTGGCTGACGGCTGGAATCGGACGCTCGACGTCTTGATTCCGGCGGTGAACACAGGTTTACTCACGGGGTGAACAGGGGTTCACGCCGCAAGTGAGGAGTCTGATGAGCGCCGCCGGGTCCGCTTCGTCCGCAACGCGCAGTTCCAGATCGGTCATCGTCGTGCTCGCCTCGTGCGGCATCGCGGTATCGCTGATGCAGACCCTCGTCGTCCCGCTCCTCCCCGAGTTCCCACGGCTGCTCAACACCACCGCCGCCAACGCCGGCTGGCTGGTCACCGCCCCGCTGGTCGCCGGAGCCGTGTGCGCCCCGGTCACCGGGCGGCTGGGCGACATGTACGGCAAGCGCCGGATGCTGCTGCTCTCGCTGGCCACGATGGCGGTCGGCAGCGCGATCGGCGCGGTCAGCGATGACTTCACCGCCGTGCTGGTGGGCCGCGTGCTGCAGGGCGCGGCGGTCGGCGTGGTGCCGCTGGGCATCAGCATCATGCGCGACGAACTGCCCGAGGAGCAGGTCGGTTCCGGGGTGGCGCTGATGAGCGCGACGCTGGGCATCGGCGGTGCGGTCGGTCTGCCGATCACCGGCGTGGTCGCCCAGGAGCTCGACTGGCACTGGCTGTTCGCCGGGGCGATGGTCTTCGCGCTCGTGGAGATCGCCCTGATCCTGAAGGTGGTGCCGGAGTCGTCGCTGCGCACCGGTGGCAAGTTCGACTTCCTCGGCGCGCTGGGACTGTCGGTGGCGCTGACCTGCCTGCTGCTGGCGATCTCCAAGGGCAACGAGTGGGGCTGGTCGAGCGCGCTGGTGCTGGGCCTGCTCGCCGTGTCGATCGTGGTGCTGCTGGTGTGGGGCGCGTACGAGCTGCGCACCCGGGCGCCGCTGGTGGACCTGCGGGTCTCGGCGCGGCCGACGGTGCTGCTGACCAACATCGCGTCGGTGCTGGTGGGCATCGCGATGTTCACCGGGTTCCTGGTCGGCTCGCAGCTGCTGCAGGCCCCGCCCGAGACGGGCTACGGCTACGGCATGTCGCTTGTGGTCGCCGGGCTGGTGCTGCTGCCGATCGGTGCCGCGATGGGCCTGTTCTCCCCGGTCTCGGCGCGGCTCTCGCGCCGCTACGGGCCGCGCACCACGCTGATCATCGGGGCCTGCGTGCTCATGCTGGGCAACCTCGGCGGCTCGCTGCTGCACGATCCGCTGCCGGTGGTGGTGCTGAACCTGACCATCGGTTCCATCGGTGGCGCGCTGGCCTACGGTGCGCTGCCGACGCTGATCATGCGGTCCGTGCCCGACACCGAGACCGCCGCCGCCAACGCGCTCAACAGCCTCGCCCGGTCGATCGGCACCTCCAGCTGCAGCGCGATCGTGGTCGCCCTGACCACCGGTTCCCTGGTGCACGTGGCCGGGGCGACCTACCCGTCGATCAACGCCTACTCCTGGGTGTTCGTGGTGGCCGGCGGCGCCGGTCTGGTGGCCGCGCTGATCGCCGCGGCGACTCCGGGACCGCCTCGGTACGAGGCTGTTACCCCGAGGGTGGCCGCTGCGGTGGGTGGCTCGCGCTAGCCTGAGGTGCATGCCCACCACCGGCTCGTCGATCGAGGAGCAGCGCCGCGACGCGTGCGCCACGCGGGAGAGCATCCTGAGGGCGGCGAGGCGGCGCTTCTCCTCGTGCGGCTACGCCGACGTGACGCTGCGCGACATCGCCGCTGACGCCGACGTCAGCGCTGCGCTGGTGGTCAAGTACTTCGGCGGCAAGGAAGACCTCTTCGCGCAAGCCTCGGACTTCCAGCACGACGCCGAGAAGCTGCTCGACTGCGAGCTGCCCGAGCTCGGCGAGCACCTGGTGCGCACGCTGCTGGACTACCACGACCGCACGCAGGGCGACCCGTTGGTGCGCGCGGTGTTCACCTCGTCGCGCCCGGCGGGTGCGAGGTTCCGGGACAACTTCGAGTCCCAGCTGGTCACCCGCCTCGCCGAACGCCTCTCCGGGCCCCGCGCGCGGCTGCGCGCCGAGCTGGTCTGCAGCCACCTCATGGGACTGGGCGCCGCCCGCCTGGTGCTGCGCACCCAGGCGATCACCGCCGAACCCACCGAGGAATTGGTCGCGATCACGGCCCCGCTGATCCAGAACTGGATCGACAACCCCCTCTGAACCCGGGGGCGAAAACCGCAGGAGTCGTCAGGGCGAGAACTGCGGTGTTCGCCCTCCGGGTGCGGGTCAGGCCGAGCGGCCGAGGACCGTGCTGTGCGGGATGCCGTCGAGGGCCTTGGTGAACTGCTCGATGACGTCGGTGAGGGCACCCGCGCTGTCGTCGTGGACGGTGAGCTGCTCGTCGACCAGCGAGAGGTGCTTGTCGAGCAGGAAGAAGCTCTGCACGGCGTGGCGGGCGCCCAGCGAGTGCACGACCGGGCGCAGCGCGTAGTCGATGGCCAGCACGTGCGCGACGCTGCCGCCGGTGGCCAGCGGAAGCACGGCCTTGCCCGCGAACCCGAACTGCGGCAGCAGGTCCAGGAACGCCTTCAGCAGCCCCGAGTAGGCGGCCTTGTAGGTGGGCGTGGCCAGCACGATCCCGTCGGCCTCGGCGACCTCGGCGATGGCCGAGGCGATCGCGGGGTCGGTGACGTCGGCGCTCAGCAACGCCTCGGCCGGCAGGGTGCGCACCCGGAGGTGCTCGGTGGTGCGACCGGCGGCGGCCAGCCGCTGGGCGATGTGCTCGCCGACCTTCTCCGTCTTCGAGGTGCGCGACGGGCTTCCGGAAATGACCAAAACCGTGGACACGGACTTCTCCCCTGTTCCTGGTCCGCTCGAGGACCGTTACCGGGTTCCGCCGATGACGGCGTCTCCCCTGACTGTGCGATTTCGTCAGGAGCGACAGGCCTGCGCTTTCACGCGCTGGAAGTCGACGTGCATCCGCCTGCTGAGTCTCGGAGAGGTCACGGCACCATCGTCTGGGCGGCCCGGTTGCGGTGTCAACGAGCGGTCGCGCGATCTCACGAGGCGGACGCCGCGTGCCGAAACTCGCGGCGTTTCCTCTGGCCATCGAGGTGTCCGGGCGACGAAGCTGTCGGGTGGACCACGAAGGAGGAAAACCAACATGTCAACAAGCCAGACCGCGCTGTGGCACCCGTTCGCGGACATGTTCGAGGTCAAGAGCAGCAGCTTCTGCGTCACCAAGGCCGAGGGGGCCTGGATCTACGACGATTCCGGACGCCGCTACCTCGACGGCACCGCGAGCCTCTGGTACGCCAACGCCGGGCACGGCCGCACCGAGATCGTCGAGGCCGCCGCGGCGCAGATGCGCGAGCTGGAGTCCTACTTCGTCTTCAACGACTACACCAACCCGCCCGCGGAGGCCCTGGCCACGCGGCTGGCCGACCTCGCGCCGGTGCCCAACGCCAAGATCTTCCTGACCACCGGTGGCGGTGAGGCGATCGACACCGCGGCGAAGCTGACCCGGCAGTACTGGGCGCAGCGGGGACAGCCGCAGCGCACCCACATCCTCAGCCGCGGCAACGCCTACCACGGCACCAACGGCATGGGGACCAGCATCGGCGGCATCGAGGCCAACCAGGCCGGTTTCGGCCAGCTGGTGCCGGAAACGGGCCGGGTCGCCCACGACGACGCCGAGAGCCTGCGCGAGGCCATCGAGCGCATCGGCGCGGAGAAGATCGCGGCGTTCTTCGCCGAGCCGGTGATGGGCGCGGGCGGCCTGTACCCGCCGGAGCCGGGCTACCTGGAGGCGGTCGCCAAGATCTGCTCCGAGCACGGGATCCTGTTCGTCGCCGACTCGGTGATCTGCGGTTTCGGCCGCGTCGGAACCTGGTTCGGCGTGGAGCGCTGGGGCCTGCAGCCCGACATGATCACCTTCGCCAAGGGTGTGACCAGCGGTTACCTGCCGCTGGGCGGTGTCGTGGTGGCCGAGCACGTCGCCGAGCCGTTCTGGGACGAGCCGGGCCGGGTGTTCCGCCACGGCGCCACCTACTCCGGGCACCCGACGGTGGCGGCCGCGGCGATGGCCAACCTCGACATCCTGGAGCGGGAGGGGCTCATCTCCCGGTCCGACCAGCTGGAGCGTCCGCTGCACCAGGCGCTCGAGCAGCTCGCCGGACACCCGGCCGTGGCCGAGGTGCGCGGTGGCATCGGCCTGCTCGGCGCGGTCGAGCTCACCGCCGAGCAGCTGCAGGCGGGTGCGCTGCCCAAGCTGCAGAAGAAGATCCGCGAGCTCGGCGTGATCGTCCGCCCGCTCGGCAAGGCCCTGGCGGTCTCGCCGCCGCTGATCATCACCGAGGAGGAGATCGGGCTCATCGGCAAGGCCTTCGCGGAGGGCTTGGACGCGCTGGTGTGAGTTGATCGGGGCGGCCGCGACACGCCGCGGTCGCCCCGACACGCCAAGGGCCCGATCGTCGCTCACCCCCTCGGTTATTACAGGGGCCACCGGCCTGGAACTTCCCCGTTGTGGAACCGATACGTCCGGAGGTGGTCCCGACCTGCTTTCGTCACGTACGTTTTTCACCAGATCGTGCGTCGTCGCAGATGGAGAAGGCTGTCGGCGGCGGTAGCGGTGTTCGCGGCGGCCCGCCGAATCCCGGGCCGAGGAGCGAAGGACAAGGCCGAAAGCAAAAGGGCCCCTGCGAACAAGCCACCCGGTGGAGTTGGCAAAATACGGCTTCCGGGTGATCGAACGCGCAGTGGGGGCGGACGGAGGAACTCAACCAGGTGAACACTCAGACCGCACAAGTCGACGATCTTCGACTGATCGCGCTGCCCAGCGCGGTGAACTGCACCGAGATGTTCGTGCGGTTCTCCCTGGCCGAGTGGAGTCTGCGCGAGATGACCGACATCGCCACGCAGCTCACCGGCGCCCTGGTGACCGCGGCCGTGGACGCCGCCGACCAGAAGAACCCCGGTTTCATCACCGTCCGCCTGCGCCTGAGCGGCGAGAGCCTGGTCGCCGAGGTCCAGGACGAGCAGGCCACCGTTCCCCCTCAGCTCGCGCCCGGATTCGCCGACGGACGCTGCGGTGCCACCGCGTTGCGCACCGGCGGCACCCTGGTGTGGTGCGAGATGCCGCTGCCCAGCGGCGTCAAGGCCGACTCCGTCCCGCTGCCCCGCCGCTCCCGCAAGAAGAACGCGATGGCCCCGCAGACCACCGAGGAGACCGCCGAGGTCGACCCCGAGGTCATCAAGCGCCTCCTCTCCGGCCTGAGCAACGGCGGCCTGGACTGAGAACCGCTCTGGTTCCTCTGCTCAGCGGTGCGGGTGGCGGAACCTGACCGGCTCCGTGGACTCCGCGCGCCGCTCCTGAGGCACGTCCCGGTTGCGGCGGGGTGACCTGGGCCTTGTTTCGCCGGGTCGTGCTCCGGGCACCTTCCGGGGCATGGACCAGGCAACGTTCCGCTCCGAACTGGCGCAGCAGCTGCGGGTGGACTCGGTGCGGGCCAGCACCGCCGCCGGCTCCGGTCATCCGACCTCGTCGATGTCGGCGGCCGACCTCATGGCCGTGCTGCTCGACGGGCACCTGCGGCTGGACTTCGATCACCCGGACAACCCCGCCAACGATCACCTGATCTTCTCCAAGGGCCACGCCTCGCCGCTGCAGTACTCCGCGTTCAAAGCGGTCGGCGCCGTCGAGGACGACGAGCTGCTGACCTTCCGCGAGTTCGGCAGCAGGCTCGAAGGCCACCCCACGCCCGTCCTGCCCTGGGTGGACGTGGCGACCGGCTCGCTCGGCCAGGGCCTGCCCATCGGGGTGGGCCTGGCGCTGGCCGGCAAGCGGCTGGACCGGCTGCCCTACCGGGTGTGGGTGCTCTGCGGTGACAGCGAGATGGCCGAGGGCTCGGTGTGGGAGGCCTTGGAGCACGCCGGGCACGAGCAGCTGGACAACCTGATCGCGATCGTCGACGTCAACCGGCTCGGCCAGACCGGGCCGACCATGCACGGCTGGGACCTGGCCTCCTACGCCGCCCGCGCGCAGGCGGCCGGCTGGCGGACCATCGAGATCGACGGCCACGACCTGGAGGAGATCGAGTCCGCGCTGGCCGACGCCGAGAGCGGTGGTGGTCGCCCGGTGGCGATCCTGGCCGCCACCCAGAAGGGCAAGGGCGTCGCCGAGGTCGCCGACAAGCCGGGCTTCCACGGCAAGCCGCTGGCGCACGCCGAGGAGGCGATCGCCGAGCTCGGCGGGCTGCGCGACCTGCGGGTCAAACCGGCCACGCCCGACGGCGACGCCAAGCCGCACGTGTTCGACACCGGCAGCAGCGGCCTGCCCGCCTTCGAGGTGGGCACCGAGCTGGCCACCCGCAAGGCCTACGGCCAGGCGATCGCGGCGCTGGGCGACCGGCGCGGCGACGTGGTGGCGATGGACGGCGAGGTGTCGAACTCGACCTTCGCCGAGCTGTTCCGGGACCAGCACCCGGACCGCTACTTTGAGATGTACATCGCCGAGCAGCAGCTGATCGCCGCGGCGGTGGGCATGCAGGTGCGCGGCTGGTGCGCGTTCGCCTCGACCTTCGCCGCGTTCCTCTCGCGCGCCTACGACTTCGTCCGGATGGCCGCGATCAGCCGGGCGGACCTGCGGTTGATGGGCTCGCACGCCGGGGTGGCCATCGGCGAGGACGGTCCGTCGCAGATGGCGCTGGAAGACCTGGCGGCGTTCCGCGCGGTGCACGGCAGCACGGTGCTCTACCCTTGCGACGCCAACCAGACGGTGCAGCTGGTCGCGGCGATGGCCGACCTGCGGGGCATCAGCTACCTGCGCACCAGCCGGGGCGCGATGCCGGTGATCTACCCGCCCGACGAGGAGTTCCCGATCGGCGGTTCGAAGGTGGTCCGCGACGGCTCCGACGTGACGCTGGTCGGCGCCGGGGTGACCCTGCACGAGGCGCGCAAGGCCGCAGA
This sequence comes from Saccharopolyspora mangrovi, assembly GCF_035320975.1. NCBI lineage: Bacteria > Bacillati > Actinomycetota > Actinomycetes > Pseudonocardiales > Pseudonocardiaceae > Saccharopolyspora > Saccharopolyspora mangrovi. Next base: position 81,171 of record NZ_JAWLNX010000011.1, read on the forward strand.
CCTGCTGTCGCACGAGGGGATCGAGGCTCGCGTCATCGACCTGTACTCCGTCAAACCCGTCGACTCCGAGTCGCTGCGGCGCGCCGCGAGGGAGACGGCGGGGCTGGTCACCGCCGAGGACCACTGGCCCGAGGGCGGGCTCGGCGAAGCCGTGCTCAGCGCGCTGGCCGATCAGCCGACGCCGGTGCGCAAGCTCGCCGTGCACGAGCTGCCGGGATCGGGCAAGCCCGCCGAGCTGCTCGGCCAGGCGCGCATCGACGCCACCGCCATCGCCGAGAAGGCCCGCGAACTGGTGTCCTGAGGGTTTCCGCGCGGTCGGCCGGGGTAGACGGAGGTCGAACGTGCTTGAACGGAGGAGTCATGGTTCTGGCGGATCGCGCGGAGATGCTGCAGGTGCTGTGCCACGTCCGGTTCCCGGCGACGAAGCGGGAGATCGTGCAGCAGTGCGAGGATCTCGGGGCGGGCCCCGAGCAGATGGACCGGCTCGACGACCTGCCCGAGGGCACCTACGTCGAAGCCGACACGGTGCTGCAGGCGCTGCCGCACCCGATGCACGACTGACGGGCGGCAGCCGAGGTCAGGTGTCCTTGTGCTGGCGGGCGGTGAAACCGGCCGCGATGGCACCGGCGGCGGTGATCGTGCCCAGCGCGGCCGAGGTCCACACCAGGCCGCTCGCCAGCGACAGCAAGGACAGCATCGCGGTCAGCGTGAGCGCGGTGCACACCAGCACCCGGCGCAGCAGGCCCCAGCCGCGCTCGCCTTCGAACCGCTCGAACTTCTCCGCGAGCTCAGGGTCTGCGGCCACCAGCGCCGATTCGATCTCGGCGAGCCTGTCCCGCTCGTGCTTGCCCAACATGACGAGCTCCTAGTGACGTCCCCTTTGACCCCAACGAGGTACTCGCTCCCCAACTGCCGCAGGCGGTCCGTGGAGCTCATCCAGGCTCGCACGTGATCACCCGTCGTCCCTACGCTGCAGTCGGGTGATTTTCGGTTCACCGAACGACCTCCGTTCGGTTACCGACCGTCGACGACGACCGCCCTGCGCAACCCGCGCAGGGGGCCGGTGATCACCTCTCGTGCACTACGAGTAGTGCACGACGCCTTCGACGCGCTGCGCGCCGAGCTCCTCCTGCAGCACCAGGACGTCGAGGTGCGCGGCGGTTTCGAGCACGGCCATCATCTGGTTGAACACGTCGAGGTCGTCGAAGGCGCGTTCGCGGCGGGTCCAGGTCAGCGCCCGGGCCGCCTCGTAGGCGGTGCTCGCGCCGGCCGACACCACGGCGGCGGTGGCCACCAGTCGGGCGTCGTGGTGTGCCAGCAGCTCGTCGACCCGGTCGTGGACGCTGTCGGTGACCGGCCCGTGCGCGGGCAGCAGCCGCATGTCCGGGAGGCCGCGCACCAGCCGCAACGAGGCCAGGTAGTCGCGCAGCGGGCTGGCGGTGGGCGCCTGCTCGAAGCCGATGGACGGCGTGATGTGCGGCAGCACGTGGTCACCGGCGAACATCAGCCCGGCCTGCTCCTCCAGGAACACCAGGTGCCCGCGGGTGTGCCCCGGGGTGGGCAGCGCGCGCATCGGCCGGTCGCTCAGGCCGAGGTCGCTGGAGGCGTTGATCCAGGTGTCGGGCTTCTCCCAGATGTGGTTGCGCGGGGCGTCGTCGCGCAGGCTCAGCAGCACGTCGCGCACGGGCTTGGCGCCGTGCTCGGCCAGCAGCTCCAGCTGGCTGTCCATCGAGCGGTGATCCGGCGACATCAGCCGCTCGAGGGTGGCCTGCTCGCCCTCGCCGAGCAGCACCTCCGAGCCGAACTCGCGGCGCAGGGTGAGCGCCTGGGTGTAGTGGTCGCGGTGGGCGTGGGTCACCAAGAAGCGGGTGATGTCGCCCGGCCCGGCGCCGATCTGGGCGAGCGCGGAGATCAGCTGCTCGCGGGACTCCTCCAGCGCCCAACCGCCGTCGACCAGCGTCAACGAGTCGCCGTCGGCGATGGCGTAGACGTTGACCGCGCGCAGCCCGTCGTTGGGCAGCGGGAGCGGGATGCGGTGCACGCCCGGGGCCACCTCGAACGCGCCCGGCTCCATCCACTCGTACCGCGAATCACTCATGGTCAGACCTCCAGACACCCGGTCCACCAGCTCTACCACACATACCAACCGGTTGGTGTGTGGTCGCGCTCACTCGTGCAGTAGACTCCCGGGATCCGGACCACCGTCCGTCCACTGTAGATGACCAGGTGGCCGGATCTGACCTTGTTGCCGCGGGAACCACCGGGTTCTCGCGGCGAGGACCGAGGACGGGCGGAGACCGCGTGTCGTTGCCGGAAGAGCTGGCCGAACAGCTCCTGGGGTCCGTCATCGACGGGACCTACCCTCCCGGCGGCGCGCTGCCGTCCGAACCCGAGCTCGCCGAGCTGTTCTCGATGAGCCGGTTGACGGTGCGCGAGGCGATCAAGGCGCTGCGGGTGCAGAACGTCGTGCGCATCGAGCGCGGGCGCGGCACCTACGTCAACCCGCCGGTCGAGTGGACCTCGCTGCACCCGATGGTCCGAGCCGCCACCTCCTTCGGCGCCGATCCCGAGGTCGTCGCCGGGATCCACGAGGCCCGGCAGGTGCTGGAGGCCGGTGTGGCCGAACTCGCCGCCCTCAAGCGCACCGAGGCGGACCTGCAGCGGCTGCACCAGCACCTGCGCGAGATGCGCCAGGCCGACTCCCCCGAGGCGCGCGCCGGCGCGCACGTCGCCTTCCACGAGGCGATCGTGCACGCCACCGGCAACGCGTTCGTCCCGCTGCTGTTCGAACCGTTCACCCGCCTGCTGTCCGGGTTGCCCGCCGAGACCGACCGGGACGCGGTCGCCCGCCACGAGCGGCTGCTGGCCGCCATCGAGGACGGCGACCCGGTGGCGGCGCGCCGATTCATGGCCGCTCACCTGCACTTTCAGCACGACCAGGCGTGATCGGCGTAACCTCCCCGGTGGCCGGTCGTTGATCTCCCGGACAACTCGGGAGGTCTGGATGCGTCGCTCGTTGCTGGTCCTGCTCCTCGCGCTGCTGACCGGTGCCGCCGGTCTGACCACCGCCGACGCCGCCCCGGCCACGCCCGGTTGGACCGCGCGCGGCGAGACCTACCCGGGGGCGGTGACCGAAACCGACGTCGCGGTGCCGATGTCCGACGGGACCGTGCTGCGCGCCGACGTCCGGCGCCCCGCTGACGCCGAGGGCGAGGCCGCCGACGGCCGGTTCCCGGTGCTGGTCACCATCATCGCCTACAACAAGACGATCATCAGCGGTCCGGGGGCCGCCGCGATCGGTGGCGATCCGGAGTACTTCGTCAAGCGCGGCTACGTGCACGTCTCGATCGACGCGCGCGGCACGGGCTCCTCCGGTGGCGACTGGCAGGCGTTCAGCGCTCGGGAGAACGCCGACGCCGGTGAGATCGTGAACTGGGCCGCGTCGCCGGAACGCCCGTGGAGCAACGGTTCGGTCGGCATGCACGGCGCTTCCTACATGGGCATCAGCCAGCTGTTCGCCGCGGGGAACCGGCCGCCGGGCCTCAAGGCGATCTTCCCGCAGGTGCCCGCGATGGACACCTACCGCGACGTCGTCGCCTCCGGCGGCGCGCTGGACGTCGGGTTCATTCCACTGTGGATGGGTCTGGTCACCGGAACCGGTTTGATCCCACCGGCTTACGGCCCGGCCGAACCCGACAACGCGCTGCAGATGTACCTCGACCGGGTCCAGGGGGCGACGAGCTTCACCGCGCCGACGCTGCTGGAGGCCACGCTCGGCCTCAAGGCCGCCTTCGACGGGCCGTTCTACGCCGAGCGCTCGTCGGCGAGCGTGCTCGACCGCGTCGACGTGCCGACGTTCCTGGTGGGAGGCGAGTACGACCTGTTCCAGCGCGGCACGCCGATGGTGTTCGACAGCCTGCGGCAGCGCGGCGTCCCGGTGAAGATGATCTTCGGGCCGTGGGACCACCTGCAGGGCAGCGGTGACAGCGTCGCCGAAGCCGGTCACGGCACGCTGCAGGAGCTCCAGCTGCGCTGGTTCGACCACTACGTGCGCGGCGATGCCGACCCCGCGCTGGACTCCGACATCCCGCCGCTGACCTACCACGAGATCGGCTCCGGGCAGTGGCACGAGGCCGATCAGTGGATCGGTGAGCAGCGCGCCCGCAGCTTCCAGCTGTCCGGCACCTCGCTGCCGGGACTGCCCGGCAAGCTCGTGGACTCCGAACCGCAGCCCGGTCAGAGCAACATCGCCCCGCTGCCGGTGTCGGGGCTGTGCACCCGCTCGACCAACCAGTGGACCGCCGGGATGCCCAACGCCGTGGGCATCGCCCAGCTCTGCCACGACAACCGCTGGAACGACCTGTCCGGCGCGGTGTTCGAGACCGAGCCGATGACCGAGGCGGTGCGGATGCGCGGGCCGATCAACGCCCACCTCCAGACCTCCACCCCGACCGGCAACGGGATGCTGTCGGTGTCGGTGTCCTCCGTCGCCCCCGACGGCGCGGTCAACCGGCTCACCGGCGGCTGGCAGGTGCTCTCGCACCGCGCCCTCGACGAGTCCCGCTCGCGCTACCTCGACGGCAAGCTCATCCAGCCGTTCCACCCGTTCACCGCCGAAGCGCAGCGCACTATGCAACCCGGTGCGGTCGAACCGGTCGACGTCGAGGTGTTCCCGACCGGCGCGGTCATCCCGCCCGGGCACAAGCTGCGGATCTCCGTGCAGGCCTTCGACGTGCCGCACCTGCTGCCCACCGTGCGGGACCTGCCAGCTGCGCTGTCGCCCGTTGCCATCCACAGCTCTCCGGAGCATCCTTCGGAGATCACGTTGCCCGTGATTCCCGCCTCGGAAGGAGTCCGATGAACGCTGCGGTGACCGACATCGTCGACACCGATCGCTACCCGCTCGCCGACCCCGGCGGGCCCGGCTGGGTCAGAGCCGTGGAGCAGGTGCGCGCGGACCTGCGCGAGTCGGGGTGCAGCGTGCTGCGGGACTTCGTGGCCGCCGAGCACCGCGAGGCGTTGCGGGCGGAGTGCGCGGGCGTCGCCGACCGCGCCTACTACGAGGAGCAGACGGTCAACGTCTACAACACCTCGCCGGACGCCGACCTGCCCGACTGGCACCCGGGCAAGCGAACGACGTTGCGCGGCAACGCCTTCGTCGCTCGCGAGGACATCCCCGCCGAACACCTGATCCACCGGCTCTACACCGACGAGCTGTTCCAGCACTTCCTCGCCGACTGCCTGGAACTGCCGCAGATCCACCCCCTCGACGACCCCCTGGCGGGTCTCGTGGTGAACATCGTCAACCCCGGCAAAGAGCACCCGTGGCACTTCGACACCAACGAGTTCGCGGTCAGCATGCTCACCCAGCAGCCGCACGGCGGCGGCGTTTTCGAATACTGCCCGCACATCCGCTCGGCGGAGTCGGAGAACTTCGCCGACGTCGGCGCGGTGATCAGCGGCGACGGCGGGCACCTGGTGCGGAAGCTGCCGCTGCGGCCGGGTGATCTGCAGCTGTTCCACGGCCGGTACTCGCTGCACCGGGTCAGCGCCGTGGAAGGCGAAGTGGCCCGGCACTCGGCGATCTTCGCCTACAGTGATCGTCCAGGGGTGGTGGGAACCGCGGAACGCACCCGCCAGCTGTTCGGCCGGGTCACCGCAGCCCACGGAACCACCGCCCGAACCGACGACCTGCTCGACTGACAACCGGGAGGGGTGGGCTTGCTCAGCGGTGCGGGTAGCGGAACCTGAGCGGCTCCGCGGACTCCGCGCGCCGCTCCTGATGTCCCATGCACGGCGTCCCGGCGTGCTCGCCGCGAAGCCGCTCAGAACCCGCGACCGCGCCAGCTGAGTCCCACACCTGGAACAGCGACCACCGCCGCACACCTGAACGACACAGAGACGATCGAGGTTTCTTTGCGCACCAGCACTTTCGGCAACGAGGACTCGCTCCCCCGGGTCCCGCTGCCCACGCTCGAAGACAGCGGAGCCCGGTTCCTGCAGTGGTGCGCACCGCTGCTGACCGACGACGAGCTGGCCACCACCCGGCAGGCCCTGGCGGAGTTCCTCGACTCCGATGCGGCCGAGGAGTTGCACGCCTCGCTGACGGCCTACGCCGGGCAGGACGACGTGCACAGCTGGCTGGACGAGTTCTGGCGGGACCGCTACCTGGGCCGCCGCGACCGCATCGCGCTCAACGCGAACTTCTTCTTCCTGTTCAACGACACCGACGACGACCAGATCTCGCGCGCGGTCCGGCTGATCGCGGCGTCGGTGGACCACAAGCTGGCGCTGGACGCCGAGACGGTGCCGCCGACGACGCGGCGCGGCCAGCCGCTGTCGATGCAGCAGCACCGCTACCTGTTCTCCACCACCCGCATCCCGCGCGCCGAGCGGGACGGGGTGCGGGCGCCCAACACGCCCGAGCAGCCGGGTCCCAGCCAGGCGCGGCACATCGTGGTGTTCTTCCGCGGCAACGCCTTCCGCCTCGACGTGATCGGTCCCGACGGTGTCCCGCACACCCTCGACGAGCTCGCCGAGGCGCTGCGGCAGATCACCGCCACCACCACCCGAGGCCCGGGCGTGGGCGCGCTGACCAGCCACGACCGGGTCCGCTGGGCGGCGAACCGGGAAGCGCTGCTGGTCGACAACACCGCCTCGGTGGACGTGATCGAGACCGCGTTGTTCTGCCTGGCCCTGGAGCACGAGCTGCCCGCCGACATCGACGGCAAGTGCAAGCAGCTGCTGGCCGGTGACCCGACCGACCGCTGGTTCGACAAGGGCGTCACGCTGATCGTGTTCCCGGACGGGTCGGCGGGCATCAACGGCGAGCACTGCCTGCTCGACGGGACCACGATCGTCGAGTTCGTCGATTCGCTGGTGGAGGGCACCGCCGAGTCGCACTCGCAGTCCTCCGGCGCCGCCGCGCAGGGCGTTCCAGAACCGAGCGCGCTGGAATTCCACCTGCCACCGGCACTCTCCGGCGAGATCGAGGCCGCCGCCAAGGACTACTTGGCCTACGCCGAGGCGACCGCGACCCGGACCGTGCGCTTCGACGACTTCGGCTCCGAGCGGGCCAAGGCGCTCGGGGTGTCGCCGGACGCGTTCGTGCAGATGGCCTTCCAGCTGGCGCACCGGCGCTCGAAGGGATTCACCGGCGCGACCTACGAGTCGATCGCGACCCGGCACTTCCACCACGGGCGCACCGAGGCGATGCGCGTCGTGACGCCGGAGATCCTCAACTTCGTGGCTGCGATGGAGGCCCCGGACGTCTCGCGCGCCGACCGCGAGCAGGCGTTCCGCCGGGCCGCGGACGCGCACGTGACGCGCGCGAAGGAGTGCCAGGCCGGGGATGCGCCGGAACAGCACCTGTGGGAGCTGCAGCTCATCGCCGCCCGGCGCGGCCAGGAGTTCTCCCCCGCGCTGTACTCCTCGCCGGGGTGGCGGACGATGCGCGACGACTACCTGAGCACCAGCGCGGCGCCATCGGTCAACATCCAGTACTTCGGGTTCGGCGCCACCAGCGAGCACTGCATCGGGGTGGCCTACGTGCTGCTGCCGCAGAGCTTCAACGTGCACCTGAGCACGCCGCGCACGGTCGGTGAGCAGATGACGGCCTTCGCCGAGCAGCTGTCGCGCGCGATCGGCGAGCTCACCGAACTGGTGTCATGAGCCGGACCGATCAGCACAAGGCCGACTTCAGCGACATCTACGCCCAGCCGGACCCGAGGGCGTACGTCTCGACGCTGAAGCGGTTCGAGTACCAGATCCCGCAGCGCGCCACCCCGATCTTCCGCGAGGTGATCGGGGCGGCGCGCCCCGGGCGCGTCCTGGACGTCTGCTGCTCCTACGGCATCAACTCGGCCCTGCTGAAGTCCCCCCGGGACCCGCGCGAAGTCCTCGACCGCTACACCGATCCGGCGGTGGCGCGGTGGTCGGGCGCCGAACTCGCCGCGGCCGACCGGGAGGAGCTGGCCGGCGAGCTCGACGTCGTCGGCTTGGACGTGTCGGAGCCGGCGATCGCCTACGGCCGCGAAGCAGGACTGCTGTCCGACGGGTGGGCCGAGGACCTCGAAACCACCGACCCCTCCCCCGATCTCGCCAAAGGGGTCGCCAACACCGGCTTGATCATCTCCACCGGCGGTGTCGGCTACGTCGGCCGTCCCACCTTCGAACGGCTCCTCGGCGTGATCGACCGGCCGGAGGAGCTGTGGCTGACGATCTTCGTGCTGCGGGTGTTCGACTACTCCGACATCGCCGGACTCCTGGCCGACCACGGCCTGGTCACCGAGCGATTACCGGGCACCTACCCGCAACGCCGCTTCGCCGACGCGGCGGAGCAGCAGGCCGCGATCCACGACGTCGAACGCCGAGGCCTCGATCCCGAAGGCCTCGAAGCAGCAGGCTGGTACCACGCCCACTGCTACCTCACCCGTCCGAGCAACAGCCGATCGCCCCTCGCCATCACCTGATCACGAACCCCTGGGTCACCCTCCCCGCGATCCCCCGTCCGCACCGCCGCCTTTCGAATTTCGCGCGAAGTTCGAAAGGCGAGCCCGGCGTAGCCCTCTGACCTGCGCGGACACGCCCGGGTGCGTGGGCGGATTCGAATTTCGCGCGAAATTCGAGGGGGAACTCCGGGGGTCGAATTTCGCGCGAAGTTCGAATCCTGAGGTTCGCGGTCGAACTTCGCGCGAAATTCGAAAGGGGGGAACGCGTTGTCGACCCCGGGGTGGTTTCCCGGGGCCGACGACGCCATTGCGGGTTACTTGATCTCGCAGATGGTGGTGCCCTGGGTGACCGAGTCGCCGGGCTTGGCGTTGAGGCCGGTGACCGTGCCCGACTTGTGGGCGATGACCGGGTTCTCCATCTTCATCGCCTCCAGGACGGCGATCTGGTCGCCCTCGGCGACCTCCTGACCGTCCTCGACCGCGACCTTGACGATGGTGCCCTGCATCGGCGCGGCCACGGCGTCACCCGAGGCCGCAGCGCCCGACTTGCCCGCGGCGCGCTTGCGCGGTTTGGCCTTGCCGGCCGGCGCGGCCGAAGGTGCCGCGAACGCGGCCGGCAGCGAGACCTCCAGGCGACGGCCGCCGACCTCCACGAGGATCGTCTGCCGTTCCTCGGCCTCCTCGGCGGGCTCGGCGCCACCGGTGTGGGGCTCGATGGTGTTGTCGAACTCGGTCTCGATCCAGCGGGTGTGCACGGTGAACCCGTCGGTGCCCACGAACGCCGGGTCGCGCACGATCGCGCGGTGGAACGGCAGGACCGTGGCCATGCCCTCGACCTGCATCTCGTCGAGCACGCGGCGGGCGCGCTGCAGCGCCTGCTGCCGGTCGGCGCCGGTGACGATGACCTTGGCCAGCAGCGAGTCGAACTGCCCGCCGATGACGCTGCCGGTCTCCACGCCCGCGTCGACGCGCACGCCCGGGCCCTGCGGGGCGACGAACTTCGTCACGGTGCCGGGCGCGGGCAGGAAGTTGCGGCCGGCGTCCTCACCGTTGATGCGGAACTCGATGGAGTGGCCGCGCGGCTCCGGATCGGCGCCGAGGTGCAGCTTCTCCCCCGCCGCGATGCGGAACTGCTCGCGGACCAGGTCGATGCCGGTGGTCTCCTCGGAGACCGGGTGCTCGACCTGCAGCCGGGTGTTGACCTCCAGGAACGAGATGGTGCCGTCCTGGCCGACCAGGAACTCCACGGTGCCCGCGCCGTAGTAACCGGCCTCCGAGCAGATCGCCCGGGCCGCCTCGTGGATCCGGCTGTGCTGCTCCTCGCTTAGGAACGGCGCCGGGGCTTCCTCGACGAGCTTCTGGTGGCGGCGCTGCAGCGAGCAGTCGCGGGTGCCCACCACGACGACGTTGCCGTGCTGGTCGGCGACCACCTGCGCCTCGACGTGGCGCGGGCGGTCCAGGTAGCGCTCCACGAAGCACTCGCCGCGCCCGAAGGCGGTCTCGGCCTCGCGGACGGCGGAGGCGAACAGCTCCGGGATCTCCTCGATGGTGCGCGCGACCTTCAGGCCGCGACCGCCACCGCCGAAGGCGGCCTTGATGGCCACCGGCAGCCCGTGCTCCTGGGCGAAGGCCACGACGTCGTCGGCACCCGGGACCGGGTCCTTGGTACCGGGCACCAGCGGTGCCCCGGCGCGGGTGGCGATGTGCCGGGCGGTGACCTTGTCGCCGAGGTCGCGGATGGCCTGCGGCGACGGGCCGATCCAGATCAGGCCGGCGTCGAGCACGGCCTGGGCGAAGTCGGCGTTCTCCGACAGGAACCCGTAGCCCGGGTGGACCGCGTCGGCACCGGAGCGCTTGGCCACGTCGATGATCTTGTCGATGTTCAGGTAGGACTCGCCGGGCGTGGCACCGCCCAGCGCGAAGGCCTCGTCGGCCAGCCGCACGTGCTGCGCGTCGGCGTCCGGCTCGGCGTAGACCGCGACGGAGGCGATGCCCTCGTCCTGGCAGGCGCGGATGACCCGCACCGCGATCTCACCGCGGTTGGCGATCAGGACCTTGCTGATCGGCGTCACGTCCACAGTGGTCAACTCCTCATATTCCCGGCGCGACGCCGGAGCAGGCGGAAAACGTCAAGGCTGGCAACGGGTCACCCCGGCAGAGCGGAGGCCCGCCACGCGTGCGGGCCGGGTCGCAGCGGGCGGCGGCCCGCCGGGTGGCGCACGGCCGCGACCGGGTCACCCCACAGCGACATGGGCTCGGGCCCGTCCTCGGGGACCTGGGCGGCGGCCGCGCCGGCCAGCGCGGCGGTCACGGCGGCGATCTCGACGTCGTCGGGATCGCCGCGCACGATGCGCAGCACCGGCCGTTGCGGGTTCTGCTCGCTCATCGGATCGCTCCTCGACTCGCCGATCACAGCGGGATGTTGCCGTGCTTCTTGGCGGGCAGGCTGGCGCGCTTGTCGCGCAGCATGCGCAGCGACCGGGCCACGTAGCCGCGGGTGAACGACGGCGGGATGACCGAGTCGACGTACCCGCGCTCGGCGGCGGTGTAGGGGTTGCAGAGGGTGTCCTCGTACTCCTGCTGCAGCTGCGCGCGCAGCGCCTCCACGTCCTCCCCGTTGGCGGCGGCGTCGGCCAGCTGGCGCCGGTAGAGGATGTTGGCCGCGCCCTGCGCACCCATGACCGCGATCTGGGCGGTCGGCCAGGCCAGGTTGATGTCGGCGCCGAGGTGCTTGGACCCCATCACGTCGTAGGCGCCGCCGTAGGCCTTGCGGGTGATCACGGTGACCAGCGGGACGGTGGCCTCGGCGTAGGCGTAGAGCAGCTTGGCGCCGCGCCGGATGATGCCGTTCCACTCCTGGTCGGTGCCGGGCAGGAAGCCCGGGACGTCGACGAAGGTCAGCACCGGGATGTTGAAGGCGTCGCAGGTGCGCACGAACCGGGCGGCCTTCTCGCTGGCACCGATGTCCAGGGTTCCGGCGAACTGCGTGGGCTGGTTGGCCACGATGCCCACCGGCTGGCCCTCGACGCGCCCGTAGCCGGTGATGATGTTCGGCGCGAAAAGCGAGGAGACCTCCAGGAACTCCTCGTCGTCGACCACGGTCTGGATGACCTTGTGCATGTCGTAGGGCTGGTTCGGCGAGTCCGGGACCAGCGCGTCGAGCTCGCGGTCGGCGTCGGTGATCGCGTCGGCGATCGCCCCGCTGCCGGTGTCGGCACCTTCGAAGACCGGGGCTTCGGAGAGGTTGTTGCTCGGCAGGAACGACAGCAGTTCCTTGACGTAGCCGATCGCGTCGTCCTCGTCGGAGGCGAGGTAGTGCGCGTTGCCCGAGCGCGAGTTGTGGGTGTGCGCGCCGCCGAGCTCCTCGAAGGTGACGTCCTCGCCGGTGACGGTCTTGATGACGTCCGGGCCGGTGATGAACATGTGCGAGGTCTTGTCGACCATCACCGTGAAGTCGGTGATCGCCGGCGAGTACACCGCGCCGCCCGCGCACGGGCCCATGATCAGCGAGATCTGCGGGATGACACCGGAGGCGTGGGTGTTGCGCTTGAAGATCTCGGCGTAGAGGCCCAGCGCCGCGACGCCCTCCTGGATGCGGGCGCCGCCGGAGTCGTTGATGCCGATCAGCGGGCAGCCGGTCTTGAGCGCCAGGTCCATGACCTTGACGATCTTCTCGCCGAAGACCTCGCCCAGCGATCCGCCGAAGACGGTGAAGTCCTGGGAGAACACGCACACCTTGCGGCCGTCGACGGTGCCGTAGCCGGTCACCACGCCGTCGCCGTAAGGGCGGTTCTCATCCATCCCGAAATTGGTGGAGCGGTGCCGCGCGTGCTCGTCGAGCTCGACGAACGAGCCCTCGTCCAGCAGCATGTCGATGCGTTCGCGGGCGGTCTTCTTGCCCTTCTCGTGCTGCTTGGCCACCGCGCGCGCCGAGCCGGCGTGCACCGCCTCGTCGTTCCGCCGGTACAGATCCGCCAGCTTGCCCGCGGTCGTGTGGATGTCCGGCACGTCAACCGGCGGCTGACCGACCGGCTCCGTCGCGCTGCTCATGCAACCAACCTGTCCTCGTTACCTGCTCGGTTCCAGTATCCGCGCGGATCTGGTCTCGCCGGAGATTAAATCTCCAGAGGTGATCGAGTCAAACCCACAAGTGACCGGCGCCTAGACCGGATCACCTTGCCGAGGTGGTGTCTCCTGGCTTTTCCGCACCTAAGTGAACGGCCGGTAGCGCTGAGGTTCAGCCCTCGACGGGGGTCTCCAACATCAGCGCCGAGCCCAGCCGCAGCACCGCCCTTGCGTCGCGGATCGGGCCGGTGCGCGCCATGTCGTTGGCCGCGGTCAGCGCCGCCTGCACCAGGATCCGGGAGCGCACCGGATCCAGCTCGGGGCGCGCTTCGCACAGCAGCCCGACCCACTCGGCGACGTAGGAGTGCTGGGTCTGGCGCGCGCGGTGGCGCTCGGCCTCGGGCAGGTGGCCGACCTCGCTGACCAGGATGTCGATGAACCCGCCGTGGTCGAAGGCGAAGCGGATGTAGGAGCGCAGCAGCGCCCGCAGCGCCTCGGCCGGGTCGGTCTTGGTGGCCAGGGTGCGCTCCAGCTCCACCTCCAGCCAGGCGTTGCCGCGGGTGATCACCGCGCTGAGCAGCTCCTGCTTGCTGGCGAAGTAGTTGTAGAGGCTGGGCCCGGCGATGCCGGCCGCCGCGCCGACGTCCTCGGTGGTGACCTTGCCGTAGCCGGCGTCGGCGAACAGCCGGGTGGCCGCGGCCAGCAGCAACCGGCGGCGCGACGCCCGGCCGGCGAAGCGCTCCAGCTGCTCGGGGTGGGCTTCCGGCCGAGGTGCGAGCTCCTGCGGCGGGCGGTTGCCGATGATCACGACCATGTCGGCCAGCAGCTGCTCGAACTCGCGTCGCGACAGCTGCACCTGGTGGTACGACGGGCTGGTCAGCACGCTGAACATGCACCACGCGCGGAACCGCGCGTCGGCGTCGGCGAGTTCGGGCCGGAACGCGCGGGCGAGCCCGGTCAGCCCGCGGGCGACCTCGCGCAGCTCGCCGCGCAGCACGTCGCGGCGCTCCTCGGGGAGGCGCCGGGACTCCCGCTGCCAGAGCACGCCGAGCTGGCGGTGGTCGAGCGCGGCGGCGGCCAGCCGGGCCACCACCTCGTCCACGTCCCCGGCCTCGGCGGTGATCTCGACGAACGGGTGCAGCTCGTCGAGCACCACGTGGGTCAGCAGCTGCTGCTTGCCCGCGAAGTGCCGGTACAGGGCCGAGGAGCCGACGCCGACGGCCTCGGCGATGTCGCTCATGCCGACCTGGTCGAACCCGTCGCGGTAGAACAGATCAGCCGCCGCGGCGGTGATCATCGCTCGCCGGTTCCGGGGCCGCGTGTTGCGCGCGGGCGGACTCCCCACCTCGGCCATCACCACCTCCGCTCACTCCCTGCGCAGTATCCGCCAGAGGCTATTTCGCCACCCGAACCGGAACAACCTCACCTCACCTCCGGGCCGAGAACCGCAGTATTCGCCGTGCCGATTCCTGCGGTTCTCGCCCTCGTTGCGGCGGGGTGGGGCTCGGCTGATACTTGGTGCGCCGTCACCGGCGGCCGGTATCGCACCGGAGGTCCGGTTCGTCCTACGTGGACGGCTTGTCTTCGTCGAAAACCCCGGAACTCTCCGATACGCTGCGACCACCTCGTTGTCACTACTGTTCACAGTGGACGGAAATCATGTCCGAGCTCGCTCGAAGCCTCGACGTCGCCGACACCGGCGCCCGCCGCGGATGGATCGCCGACATCCTCGTCGACGCCTTCTCCGACCTCATGGAACGCGACCCGGCGGCGTTCCGCACCAAGTTCCGCAAGATGGCCGCCGACCCGTTCGCGTTCTACCGGGGCACCGCGTGCCTGTTCTACGCCGACGTCAACCGGCTGCCGGACCCGTGGGCCGACGAGCGCACCAGCAGGGTGTGGATCCAGGGCGACCTGCACGCGCAGAACTTCGGCACCTACATGAACGCCTCCGGCGTGCTGGTCTTCGACGTCAACGACTTCGACGAGGCCTACCTCGGGCACTTCACCTGGGACCTGCAGCGCTTCGCCGCGAGCCTGGCGCTGCTGGCCTGGAGCAAGGCGCTGCCGGACGCCGACATCGTCGCGTTCGTCCGCCACGCCGCCACCTCCTACCTGGACCAGGTGGGCGCGTTCGTCTCGGAGGACCGCGACTCGGAGTACTCGCTGCGGCTGTCGACCACCGACGGCACGATCCACGACCTGCTGCAGCAGACCCGGCTGCGCAGCCGCACCGAGCTGCTCAACCGGCTCACCGAGGCGGAGGGCTACGACCGGCGGATGCGGCGCGGCTCCAACATCCGCCAGCTCGACGACGCCGAGCGCGGCCGGGTCGAGGAGGCCTTCGCGCGCTACCTGGAGACGATCCCGCAGGAGAACCGGATGCGGGAGGTCGCCTACACGATCAAGGACATCGTCGGTTCCAGCGGTTTCGGGATCGGCAGCGCCGGGCTCCCCGCCTACAACGTCCTGATCGAGGGTCCGACCGAGGCCCTGGAGAACGACATCGTGCTGTCGATGAAGCAGGGCAACGTCGCAGCTCCGTCGCGGGTGGTCACCGACGAGCGCATCCGCAACCACTTCAAGCACCACGGGCACCGGACCGCCCTGTCGCAGCGGGCGCTGCAGGCGCACGCCGACCCGATGCTGGGCTACACCGAGATCGGCGGCGTCGGCTACCTCGTCGACGAGCTCTCGCCCTACGAGTCGGACCTGGAGTGGGGTGACCTGACCGAGCCGAGCGACATCATCCCGGTGCTGGACTACCTCGGCCGGGCGATCGCGAAGATCCACTGCGTGTCGGACGCGCAGTCGGACACGCAGCTGGTGAACTTCCAGACCGAGGAGGCGATCCTCACCGTCGTCGGCGACCGGGAGAAGGAGTTCGTCGACTGGCTCGTCGAGTTCGCGCTGGGCTACGCCGACGTCGTGCGCGATGACTACCGGTTGTTCGTCGACGCCTTCCGCAACGGCGAGATCGGCGGGGTCACCGCGACGGAGGGGTGAGACCCGCTCAGGCCAGCGCGCGCAGGGCTTGGAACACCGGTCGGTGGTGGATCCGGAAGCCCATCCGCTCGTAGAGCCCGATGGCGCCGGTGTTGGTCGCGACCGCGTGCAGGAACGGCTGCTCGCCGCGCGCCCGGATGTCGGCGACCAGTGCCCGGACCAGCCGCGACGCCAGTCCCCGGCCGCGGTGGTCCGGGTGGGTGCACACCGCGCTGATCTCGGTCCAGCCCTGCAGCCGCATCCGCTCGCCGACCATCGCGATCAGCTCGCCGCCGCGGCGGATCCCCAGGTACGTGCCGAGTTCGATGGTGCGGTCTTCGAACGGCCCGGGCTTGGTCCGCTCGACCAGCTCGCGCATCTCCGGTACGTCGGCGGCGGTCAACCGCACCGCCTCCGGTTCCGGGGCTCCGGTCACGCCGTCGTCGACCAGCTGCACTCCCGGCAGGTCCTCGACGCTCTCCCAACCGTCCGGCGCGCTGCGCGGCGGTCCGGTGATGACCACGAACCCGCCCGGTCCCACCAGCTTCGCGGCGTCCGCCCAGGCCGCGGCGTCGGGTTCGGTGGGCAGTCCCAGGAAGGGCGAGATCGCGGGCTCGTAGCGCACGGCGTCGCCGGAGCGCTCGGCGAAGTGGGCGTGGGCGCCGTTGAGCGCGTGCCACACCGGGTTCCGCAGCTGGTCGGACACGGTTCTCCCCCATGCTCGGTCGTTGCACTGGGCAACAACCGCTGGCGACGCGGAGTTGTTCCCTACCAGGTCCAGCGGGTGGCCGCGGCCAGCTCGTCGGGGGTGGCATCGGCGAAGCGCTCGGCCTCTCCCCTGCGGACGGTGACGATGGCGTCGTGCAGTTCGGGCTCCAGCGCTTCGGCCAGCACCTCGGACGAGGCCAGGGCGTCGGCGGCCTCCGCCGGTCCGGCGGGGAGGCGTTCGATGCCGGCTTCGGCGCGAGCGGACTCGGTCAGCAGCGCGGGGTCGCCGGTGATCTCGTCGGGGAGGGTGAGCTCCTCGCGCACTCCGGCGAGCCCGGCGGCGATCACCGCGCCGACCGCCAGGTAGGGGTTGGCGGTGGCGTCGAAGCACTTGACCTCGGCGTTGGCGGCCCAGGACTGGGTTCCCTCGGTGCCAGTGATCAAGCGCAGCGCCGCTTCGCGGGCCTCGCGTCCCCACACCTGCCAGATGCCGGCCCAGCGGGAGGGGCCCAGTCGCAGGAAGCTGGCCGGGTTGCCGGCGCCGATGGCCACCAGCGCGGGGAGTTCGCGCAGCACACCGGCCAGGAACGCCTCGCCAGCGGCTTGCAGTCCGTGGCGCCCGGGACCACCGGCGAGCAGGTTGCCGTTCTCGTCGTGCACCGACAGGTGCAGGTGCGCGCCCGATCCGGCGCCCTCCGGGACCAGGCAGGGGGCGAAGCTGGCGCGCCAGCCGTGGCGGCGGGTGACCGCGCGGATGGTGTGCCGGGCGAGCACCGCGTCGTCGGCGGCACCCACGGGATCCTTCGCCGCCACCGACAGCTCGGCCTGCCCCAGGGCGTACTCGGGGTGGAACTGCAGCACGTCCAGGCCCTGCTCGCGCATCGTCCGGACCAGCGCGAGGCCGAAGTCGGCGAGCGATTCCAGCCGGACCTGACCGTAGCCGGAGCCGCTGATGGCGGGCACGAACTCCTCGACCCCCGGTTCGGCCAGGGTCCACTCGTGCTCGAAGGCGGCCGACACCGACAGGTCCATCGAGGCGGCGGCCTCGACCTGGCGGGCTGCGAAGGCGCGCTGGCAGCCGACGAAGCGCGGCCCGTCCTGGGTGAACTTGTCCGCCGGGGCCCACGCCCACCCGGGCATGGCCGCCAGGTGCGTCAGCCGGGAGATGTCGGGGATCAGCCGCAGGTCGCCGTCCGGTCCGCCGAGGTGGGTGCCGCGCAGCATCATGTCGTCGAAGGTGAAGGTCTCGAAGCACGGTGAGGCGCCGAGGCCGTAGCGGGCGAGCTCGGACAACCGGTCCAGCGGGGCCGTCTTGACCCGCACGATGCCCGCGTTGTCCACGAAGGACAGTTCCACCAGCTCCACGCCCTCGGCCCGCAACCGCGCCGAGGCGGGCACCAGTTCGGCAGGTTCCCGGGCCGGAATCCGATCGCCGCTCATGCACCCACGGTAGTCGCAACAGCGCGGAGGGTGGGTGCATTTCGATGCGAAATGCACCCACCCTCCGCTCGGCCGTGTGGCGGGGGGGGGGGCAGTTTGGCTGGGGGGGCAGGAGTTGTTAGAAAGGGACGGGCTCGTCGAACGGGTCGGGGGCCTGGGCTGCCGGGCGTTGTTCGACGAGCGCGGCCAGCTCGCCCGCAGCGCGTTCGACGCGATCGGCCAGGGTGCTGTCGCCGCCGGTCGCCCAGTCCTCCGATGCAGCGTAGACCGAGGTCGGCGCGACGACGGCGTGCAGGTAGGCGAACATCGGCCGCATCGCGTGCTCCAGCGCCAGCGAGTGCCGGGCCGAACCCCCGGTCGCGCCGATGACCACCGGCTTGCCCGCGAGCGCGTCCTTGTCGAGCACGTCGAAGAAGGACTTGAACAGCCCGCTGTAGGACGCCTGGAAGATGGGGGTGATCGCGATCAGCCCGTCGGCGGAGCGCACCGCCTCCAGGACCTCCTCCAGCTCGGGGCTGGGGAAGCCGGTGACGAAGTTGTTGGCGATGTCCTTGGCGTGCTCCCGCAGCTCCACGACCCGGACCTGGACCGGGGTGGCGCGGGCGGTGACCGTGGCCAGGCGGTCGGCCAGCATCCGCGTCGAGGACGGGTTGCTCAGCCCGGCCGAGACCACCACGATCTCGCGCTCGCTCATCGCGCGACCTCCTGCTTCTGCTCCTCCTGCTGCTTGGCGGCGAGCAGGGACTGGTGGGTGGGGGCTTCCGGCACGTGCGCGGGCTTGAGCTTGGCGAACTCCTCGCGCAGCACCGGCACGACCTCTTCGCCGAGGATGTCCAGCTGCTCCAGCACGGTCTTGAGCGGCAGACCGGCGTGGTCCATCAGGAACAGCTGGCGCTGGTAGTCGCCGACGTTCTCGCGGAAGCTCAGCGTGCGGTCGATGACCTGCTGCGGGCTGCCGACGGTCAGCGGGGTGGCCTGGCTGAAGTCCTCCAGCGAGGGTCCGCCTCCGTAGACCGGGGCGTTGTCGAAGTAGGGCCGGAACTCGCGGACGGCGTCCTGGGAGTTCTTGCGCATGAACACCTGGCCGCCGAGTCCGACGATGGCCTGGTCGGCCTTGCCGTGGCCGTAGTGCTCGTAGCGCTGCCGGTAGAGCCGCACCATGCGCTTGGTGTGCTCGGCCGGCCAGAAGATGTTGTTGTGGAAGAACCCGTCGCCGTAGTAGGCGGCCTGCTCGGCGATCTCGGGCGAGCGGATCGAGCCGTGCCACACGAACGGCGCCACGCCGTCGAGCGGGCGCGGGGTGGCGGTGAACGACTGCAGCGGAGTGCGGAACTTGCCCTCCCAGTCGACCACGTCCTCCCGCCACAACCGGCGCAGCAGCGCGTAGTTCTCGATCGCCAGCGGGATGCCCTGGCGGATGTCCTGCCCGAACCACGGGTAGACCGGGCCGGTGTTGCCGCGACCCATCATCACGTCGACGCGGCCACCCGCCAGGTGCTGCAGCATCGCGAAGTCCTCGGCGATCTTCACCGGGTCGTTCGTGGTGATCAGCGTGGTGGAGGTGGACAGGATGAGGTTCTTGGTCTGGGCGGCGATGTAGCCGAGCATCGTCGTCGGCGAGGAGGCCACGAACGGCGGGTTGTGGTGCTCGCCGGTGGCGAAGACGTCGAGTCCGACCTCTTCGGCCTTGAGCGCGATTCGGACCATCGCCTGAATGCGCTCGGCCTCGGTCGGGGTCCGGCCGTTGGTCGGGTCAGTCGTCACGTCGCTGACCGAGAAGATCCCGAACTGCATGTGAACTCCCTGGTGAGTCCGAGCCCGCCTCATTTTGTACGAGCTTCAACTACTTGCCTGAACGAGTCTTCCTTACGAAGTATTCCTGCGGAACCGCGGCAGTCCCCGAGGCGACGCAGGTCACGTTCCAGGGTGCCGCTCCTGCCGACTCACGGGGGCGTGTGCGCACCCGGAGATGTCCGGCACGCTGCGTAAGATGCCCGCCGTGGCGTCTCCCGAAACCGCGACTGACCAGAACACCGAACCCCTCCAGGTCCTGCAGCGGGTCTTCGGCTACGACTCCTTCCGGGGCACGCAGCAGGAGATCATCGAGCACGTCGTCGCAGGTGGCGACGCACTGGTGCTGATGCCGACCGGCGGCGGCAAATCGCTGTGCTACCAGATCCCAGCCCTGGTGCGGTCCGGTGTCGGCGTCGTCGTCTCGCCGCTGATCGCCCTGATGCAGGACCAGGTCGACGCGATGGGCGCGCTGGGCGTGCGCGCGGGCTTCCTCAACTCCACGCAGAGCTACCAGCAGCGCCGCGAGACCGAGGACGCCTTCCTCAGCGGTGAGCTCGACCTGCTCTACCTCGCTCCCGAGCGGTTGCGGCTGGACTCGACCCTGGAGCTGCTCGCGCGCGGTGAAGTCGGCGTGTTCGCCATCGACGAGGCGCACTGCGTCGCCCAGTGGGGCCACGACTTCCGGCCCGACTACCTCGCGCTGTCGGTGCTGCACGAGCGCTGGCCGGAGGTGCCGCGCATCGCGCTGACCGCGACCGCCACCCCGGCCACCCGGCAGGAGATCGCCACCCGGCTGCAGCTGACCGAGGCTCGGCACTTCGTCTCCGACTTCGACCGGCCCAACATCCAGTACCGGATCGCGCCCAAGACCGACGCCCGCAGGCAGCTGCTGCAGCTGCTGCAGACCGAGCACCTGGGCGAGTCCGGCATCGTCTACCGGCTCTCCCGCGCCGAGGTGGAGCGCACCGCCGAGTTCCTCACCGCCAACGGCGTGACCGCGCTGCCCTACCACGCGGGCCTCGACAAGGAGGTGCGCGCCAAGCACCAGTCCCGGTTCCTGCGCGAGGACGGGCTGGTCATGGTCGCCACCATCGCCTTCGGCATGGGCATCGACAAGCCCGACGTGCGCTTCGTGGCGCACCTGGACCTGCCGAAGTCCATCGAGGGCTACTACCAGGAGACCGGCCGCGCCGGCCGGGACGGACTGCCCTCCACGGCGTGGATGGCCTACGGGCTGCAGGACGTCGTGCAGCAGCGCAAGCTCATCGACAACTCCGAGGGCGACGAGGCGCACCGGCGCACGCAGAGCAGGCACCTGGACTCGATGCTCGCGCTGTGCGAGACGGTGCAGTGCCGCCGCGCGCGGCTGCTCGACTACTTCGGCCAGCAGACCTCGGAGAAGTGCGGCAACTGCGACACCTGCATGAACCCGCCGGAGTCCTGGGACGGCACGGTCGCCGCGCAGAAGCTGCTGTCGACCGTGGTGCGGTTGCAGCGCGAGCGCAACCAGAAGTTCGGCGCCGGTCAGATCATCGACATCCTCCGCGGCAAGAAGACGCAGAAGGTCGAGCAGTTCCGGCACGACGAGCTCAGCGTCTTCGGCGTCGGCGCCGACCTCAGCGACAACGAGTGGCGCGGCGTGATCCGCCAGCTGCTGGCGCAGGGCCTGCTGGCGGTCGAAGGCGACTACGGCACGCTGGTGCTCACCGACTCCAGCTCCGAGGTGCTGCGCCGGGAAGATCCGCGGCAGGTGCCGCTGCGCACCGAACCGAAGAAGACCCCGGCCGCGAAGGCCAAGGCCCGCGACTACAAGCGGGCACCGCAGGACATGCCGCCGGAGGTGGAGCCGGTGTTCCAGAAGCTGCGCGCCTGGCGGATGGAGGTGGCCCGCGAGGAGGGCAAGGCGCCGTTCATCATCTTCCACGACTCGACGTTGCGGCAGATCGCCACCGTGCAGCCGTCCACGCTGGATGAGCTGGCCACGGTCAGCGGCGTCGGCGAGGGCAAGCTCAACCGATACGGGCAGGGCGTGCTCGACGCGTTGGCGGCGCCGGAGGAGTGATCGAGTCCGGCCGGGCTTTACACTCCGCCGGGCAAGCGGTCTCGAGGGAAGCGGATCTGATGAGCGATTGGTCGGCGGACGCACCGCTGCGAGACGTCAACACCACGGTCGCGCACAACGCGCGGGTGTGGAACTACTGGCTGGGCGGCAAGGACCACTACGAGGTCGACCGCCAGGTCGGCGACCACATCCACGGCCTGTTCCCGCTGATCGCCGACGTCGCCCGGGCCGACCGCGGTTTCCTCCAGCGAGCGGTGGTGCACCTGGCGGGTGAGGTCGGCATCCGCCGGTACCTCGACATCGGCACCGGCCTGCCGACCGCCGACAACACCCACCAGGTGGCGCAGCGGATCGCGCCGGAGTCGCACGTGGTCTACGTCGACAACGACCCGCTGGTGCTCACCCACGCCCGCGCGCTGCTGGCCAGCTCGCCGACCGGCCGCACCGACTACGTCGAGGCCGACGCCCGGCACACCGAGGAGATCCTGCGGGCGTCCTCGCGCACGCTGAACTTCCAGCAGCCGATCGCGGTGATGCTGCTGGGGATCCTCAACTTCATCCCCGACACCAGCCAGGCCGCCGACGTCGTCGCCCGGCTGGTGCGGGCGATCCCCTCCGGCAGCTACGTGGCGATCAGCCACCCGACGACCGAGCTCGACGGCGAGGCCAACCGCGCGGCGATGGACTTCTGGAACAAGAACGCCACTCCCCCGATCACCGCGCGAGGCCGGGACGAGATCGCCGCGTTCGTCGACGGCCTGGAGGTCCTCGAGCCGGGCATCGTCTCCTGCGCGCTGTGGCGCAACCCCGACGCCTCCGAGCCCAGCGTCCCCCAGTACGGCCTCGTCGCCCGGAAGCCCTGACGGCGGTTCACCTCTCGCTGTCGAGCTCGGCCATGTGCGGGCTCGGGTAGCGGTCGCCGCGCACCGCACCGCGCGGGACGAGCTCGTCGATGCGGGCGAGGTCGTCGGCGTCGAGCACGATGTCGTTGCTCGCGATCATCGAGGCGATCTGCTCCGGGCGGCGGACGCCGATGACGGGCAAGATCTCCTCGCCCTGCGCGGCGACCCAGGCGATGGCCAGCTGCGCCACGGTCGCTCCCTTCTCGGCCGCGATCTCGCGCACCCGCGCCACCAACGCCTCGTTGTGCTCGCGGTTGCCCTCCTGGAAGCGCGGCATGTGCGGCAGCGAGCCGCCGACCGCTCCGCTGCCGCCGATGAGGCCGCGGGAGAGCACGCTGTAGGCGGTGATGCCGATGCCGAGTTCGCGGCAGGTCGGCAGGATCTCGTCCTCGATCGTGCGGGTGAGCAGCGAGTACTCGATCTGCAGGTCGCTGATCGGGGCGACGGCGGCCGCGCGGCGGATCGTGTCCGCTCCGACCTCGCTGAGCCCGATGTGGCGGACGTGGCCCTTCTCGACCATCTCGGCGATCGCACCGATCGTGTCCTCGATGGGCACGTTCGGGTCGAGCCGGGCGGGCCGGTAGACGTCGATGTGGTCGACGCCGAGGCGGTTCAGCGAGTAGGTCAGGAAGTTCTGCACCGCCGCGGGACGGGCGTCGTAGCCGACCGGTGCGCCGTCGGGCCCGCGCATGGCACCGAACTTCACCGAGAGGACGACCTCGTCCCGGTCGCGGTCCTCGAGCGCGCGGCCGATCAGCATCTCGTTGTGGCCGTGCCCGTAGAAGTCGCCGGTGTCGAGCAGAGTTCCGCCCGCGTCGAGGTAGGCGTGGATGACCTGGACGCTCTGGTCGTCGTCGGTCTGGCCGTAGGCACCGGACAGGCCCATGCAGCCGAGTCCGGGGGACGTGACGGCGGGGCCGGTGGCGCCGAGGCGGCGGGTGGTGAGCTGAGTTGTCATGCCACCACCGTGCGCACTCGGCGGGCTCCGGCCCAGGCCCGCCTCATCCAGGGACGCGCTCTCCCTGGCTGCCGGGCCCGCGCGGGCCGATGATGGGAGGTGTGATCGACCGACCAGGACTCGCCGACTTCCTGCGCCGACGCCGCGCGGTGCTGCGGCCGACCGACGTCGGCATGCCCGAGGGCGTCCGCCGGCGCACGCCCGGTCTGCGCCGCGACGAGGTGGCCCAGCTGGCCGGGATCTCCACCGACTACTACACGCGTCTGGAGCAGCAGCGCGGCTCGCACCCGTCGGAGCCCGTCGTGGCGGGTCTCGCCCGCGCGCTGCGGTTCGACCTGGACGAACGCGACCACCTGTTCCACCTGGCGGGCCTGAGCTCACCACCGCGCCGCGCCGATGGGCACATCCGGCCGGGCCTGATCAGCCTGGCCGACCGGCTCACCGACGTGCCGGTCTGCATCTGCACCGATCTCAACGAGATCCTCTGGCAGAACCCGTTGGCCACCGCCCTCATGGGCCGGCACCGGCAGCGCACCGGGCGTCACCGCAGCGTCGTGTGGAGCTGGTTCACCGATCCCGAGATCCGCACCGGCATGCCCGAGGAGGATTGGGCGCACCACTCGGCAGCCCACGTCAGCGACCTGCGCGCCACCTACTCCCGGCGCGCGGGCGAGCACGACATCACCAGCCTCGTCGACGACCTGCTGGCCCGCAGCACCGAGTTCCGCGACCTGTGGGAGCGGCACGAGGTCGGCGTCCGGCACAAGGACCGCAAGCGCTTCCTACACACGGAGGTCGGTGAGGTCGACGTCAGCTGCGAAACGCTGCTCACCCCCGACGCCGACCTCAAGTTCCTCGCCTACTTCCCCACCAAAGGCACCGACGCCCGCGAGAAACTCGACCTCCTGCGAGTCATCGGCACCCAGAACCTCGGCCCGGCCACCCCGTGACCGGTTCGGGTCAGGTGATCAGGTCGAGGGTGCCGTGGTCGTCGATCGCTCCGCAGCCGCGCCGGACCATCTCGGCGAACATGCGGTCGCCCCCGATCGGTCCGGGTGCCGTAGGCGCAGCCGAAGACGGGGACGAGGGCTGCTTGCAGCATCGCGAGGCGGTAGTCCTGCCAGCAGGTTTCGAAGGTGTAGTCGGTGACGCCGTGAGCTCGCAACCCGCGGTGGTAGTCGGCGACGAGGTCGTGCTCGTGGGCGCGGCGCTCGTCCGGGGTCATGCCGGTGCTGATGAGGTAGGCCAGGTCGGGAGCCGGTAGGCCGAGGCTGAGGGTCTGCCAGTCGACGGCGCGCACCTCACCGGTGTCGGGGCGGACCATGAGGTTGTCCAGCCGGTAGTCGCCGTGCAGGAGGGCGGAGCACTCGCCGCGCGCCAGCGACCACTCCGCCACCGCGTCCACAGTGGTCTTCAGCGTCGCGATCGCCTTGGCGCTGAGCAGGTTTCCGACTCTCGCGATGAACGCGTCGACGGCCGGTCCGTAGACCTCGGCGAGCACCCGGGCGTCGGCCTCGGTGTGCGGAGCGAGCCAGCCGGTGTCCAGCAACGCGGCGTCGCATCAGCGGGGACCGTGCAGTCCGGCGAGGTTCACCGCCGCGGCGTGGATGCGCTCCGCGTCCCACCCGGCGAGCTGATCACCCGGCTGAGCGGGGGCGAGGTCTTCGAGCACGAGGGCGAACCTGCCGTCCGGTGCGACGTCGGTGGCCGCGTGGCAGTGCGGGACGGCGACCGCCACGGTCCCGGCCAGCTCCCGGTAGAAGTTGATCTCGCTGCGGTAGGCCCCGGCCAGCATCCCGCGAGTGCCGGCATCGGCGGTCTGCAGCTTGACCACCACCCGCGACGGCACTCCGGAACCGGTCACCTCGCACCGGAAGCACGATCCGATCTGCCCCGACCCGATCCGCCGCACGTCCACGGCGGTGACCTCGCCGCCGAGCGCTCGCCCCAACCAGTCCGCGGTAATCTCCTCAGCGGTGTCGATCGGTTCGATCACGCGGACCGTCCGGGGTTGACCGGCAACGACGAGAAGGCCGCTGGGGCCCGGACCTCGCGCCAGGCGTCGAGGACGCCTGGGAGTTCGGCGGGTTCAGCAGCGTGCAGCACGACCCCGTCGGCTCCGGCGGAGAACTGGTCGCCGATCCGTTCAGCACATCTGCGCGGACCGCCGACCGCAGCGGCGTCGAGCCATTCCGCCGGGAGCAACTCGTGCAGGTGGGCCAGCTGCTCCGCGGTGGCGACCGCGTCGAAGGCACCCGGGAACCCCGCGACCACCGGATCGCCCCGGAACGCGCGCAACGCCTCCGGGTCCCAGCCGTTCGCCCGCACCAGGACGTCGCCGTACCCCTGCAGGTAGGTGGCCAGCCGCCCGGTCAGCCGTCGCAGCACCCGCTCCTGCGGCATCGGCTCGGGCACCGTGACCAGCACCGACCACACGCGCACGGACGTCGGGTCACGACCGGCGCCCTCGGCGGCGGACCGGATCACCCGCACGGCCCGCGCCAGGGTGTCGTCGGCGAAGAAGGAGTGCAGGACGACTCCGTCGGCGATCTCCCCGGCCAGTTCCAGCGTCCGATCGCCGATCGCGGCCAGCATCACCGGGATGTTTTCGTCGAAGCTCGAGTCCTGCTGCAGGTAGGGGTACGTCCCGGCCGGTCCGCGGTGGTCGAGCACGGCCTCGCCGCGCCACAACCGCCGGTAGAGCTCCACCACGTCGCGCAGCTGCCCACCCGTGACCTTCGGCAGGCCCATGACCTCGAACAACGCCCCGAACCCGCGTCCGAGACCCAGCGCGTAGCGGCCGCCGGACAGGCGGTGGGCGGTGGCGGCCATCGTCGCGGTGACCAGCGGATGCCGGGTGTTGTGGTTGGTCGCAGCGATGCCGATCCCGTCGAGCGCGACGCTGCGGCGACCGCACCGGCGAGGACTCCGGCGTCTTTGGCGTTGAACCGCTCGGACAGCAGCATCGACCCGATGCCCAGCCGCTCGGCGAGGCGGACTTCGTCGAGGACGTCGCGCGGGGAGTCGCTGTGCCCGGCCAAGCCGTAGCAGGCGAGCTCGGGGAACTCCTGACCGCTCATGCGCACCCTTCCGCTGCCGTGGCGGACCACTGACTGGACAGGCGTCAAATCTAGGGTCCACCTCGATGCGCGACCAGGGTCCGGCGGGTGGATCCACTGGTTCGGCCCAATGCCGCACCACGGTGCCGTCGAACACGAACTCGACGGCGAGAAGCCTTCTGACCAGGGGCTTCTGGACCTTGTGCCGGACCTCACAGCGGCGTGCGGGCGAATCCGTTTTCGCTGGTCGCACATGAACACCTGCGGTCACCCTCCGCAGTCGATCGGGGTTTCCACCCCTGCGCATGCCCCATTCGCGTGATGGTTGCTTGAAGGCGCGACTACCCCCGGTTACCTTCGGTCAGGCGAGTCACGGAACGGTCACGGCGGTCAGCCGTCCCCGGCGCACCGGTCCCCCCGAACGGTTGCGGCCGTTCCCGGACTCGCGATCCCGGTAGACGTTTCAACCCCGAAAGGAAGCCGTGTTTCGCCAGCGTCTCCTGAACCTGCTGCCGGAGTCCACTCGCGAGGACCCCAGCCGCCTGACCCACGGCCTGGCCGCAGCCGCGGTCCTGGCCTTGGCCACGATCGCCCCGACCACTCAGGCACTCGCGGCCCCCGCCCCCGAACCTGC
This sequence comes from Saccharopolyspora mangrovi, assembly GCF_035320975.1. NCBI lineage: Bacteria > Bacillati > Actinomycetota > Actinomycetes > Pseudonocardiales > Pseudonocardiaceae > Saccharopolyspora > Saccharopolyspora mangrovi. The sequence continues at coordinate 108,228 of NZ_JAWLNX010000011.1, forward strand.
CTCTGCCGTCACCCCCGCGGCAGAGGCGCAGCTCCTCCCGTAACACCCCCGAAAGCCGAGGTGGACCGGACTGTCCCCCGCCGTCCGGTCCACCTCTTCCCAACTCAGCTCAACGACGCCGCTTGCCCCGGAACGTGTAGTGCCCCGGACCGGGCGTGTCGATGGTCGTCTTGCCGTGGGTCATGTTCCGGCTGAACCGACCGAGCTTGAACCCCCACGACGTGATGCGCGTGTTGTGGATGTTGAGGTAGATCGGCCCAAGTCGAACCCGCCTGTGCAGGTGAAAACCCATTACTCGCACCTCCGCAGAACTTCGCTTCAGCGCACGCGAGTCGAACCCGCAGTGGCCGGACACAACACCCAGCAAATCACACAACGGACACCCCCAGCCACAAAGATGATCTTCACCCCTCCACCGGCACGAGATCAGCTCCTGCTGAACGTCTTGCTCAGCAGCTCGATCAGGACCTCCGGATCAGCGTCCAAGGCGATGTGAGCGTTGGGCCTCGCAGCGGCCCCGGGGCGTCCACGGTGCCGCTATCGCCGTCGAGAATCGCCCTGCGCCCCAAGAGAAACGCGGTACCGAGATGGACTGGATCTGCTACCCGACCTGCGCGGACTGCTGCGGGACGCTCAAGGGCGAGCAGCAGTGATCGCTGCCGCCTGTCGACCGTCGCCGGTGAGACCGATGGCCGCATCGGCGTCGATGATCGGGATGGGGTTCGGTTAAGGTGGCCTTCCTACTGCTGGGTAGGGGTCGTGTTGGAGCGCGTGGTGGCGCCGTCGTTCGAGGTCGACAGATGAACCGTTGGTTGGGCCGGCTGACGCGGGCTTGGTGGCAGTGGGCGCGCAACGGTGCGGCGATCACCGCGCGGACCCGGGAAGGGCGCGGCTTCGGTGCGATGGGAGCGCGCAGCCACCTGGCGTTCCCGCAGGGAGCGCTGACCGGGACCGAGCGCATCCACATCGGGGCCGACTGCATCATCAACGAGCACTCGGTGCTCTCCGCCGGGCTGCCCGGAGCCCGCCTGGGCGAGGGCGAGCCGATCATCGTCATGGGCGATCGCTGCGTGCTCGGCCGCAACTCCGAGATCCTGGCGATGTCGTCGGTGGTCCTGGGCGATGACGTGTGGACCTCCAGCCGGGTCACGATCGTCGACCACCACCACCGCCACGACCTCACCGACGTGCCCGTCGCGGCGCAGTGGCCGCTGCCGGTGCGACCGGTGAGCATCGGTTCCGGAACCGTGATCAGCACCGGCTCGGTCATCCTCGCCGGGGCGCAGATCGGCGAGAACTCGATCGTCGCCTCCGGCGCCCAGGTGACCGCCGGGGTGTACCCGCCGAACAGCGTGCTGGCCGGGGTTCCCGCGCGCGTCATCCGGACCCACGCGGCCGTCGAGGCCGACGCCGTCTAGCTGGAGAGGAACTCCAGGGCCAGGACCTGCACCTCACCGACGGCGAAGCCGAGCAGGGCACCGGTGGCGATCAGCATCCACTCCTCCTCGCGGAAGGCCGGGCGCAGCAGCTCCTCGAACTCCTCGGGTTCGAGCTCCTGCATCTTGCTGACCAGGGTGTTGCGGATGTCCATCGCGTCGGCGGCGTAGTCCTCGACGTAGCTCATGGTCTCCGGCAGCTTGCTCATCACCATCTCGGCGATGCGGCCCTTGAGGTCCTGGTAGCGGCGCCCGCCGACAGCGAAGACCACCAGCGGCTTGGCGATGCTGGTGCGCCGGTTGAGCTCCTCGTCGACCTTGCGCGTCACCAGCGCCAGCACCTTGTCCGACAGCGGACCCCGCAGCACCGCCTCGATGACGTTGCGGGGCGTCACGATCTCCTTGGCGATCAAATCGCCGTAGGCCTCGGAGACCTCCTTGCGGCGCTTGAGGAACAGGCCCTGCCACTCGAACAGCCCGAGGTAGGTGGTCGGCTGCTGCGGCCGGAAGATCATCTTCAGCGCGAGCCAGTCGGTGAACCACCCGGTGAACAGGCCGAACATGGGCATCAGGATCGGCGCCTTGAACAGCACCCAGGCCGACATCTGCACCAGGCCGATGAGGAACCCGAACACCGCGCCGGAACGCCGGATGAACTGGAACTCCTTGTTCCCGGCCTCCAGGAAGATCCGGTTGAGCAGTTCCTTGTCCCGCACCAGCGCGGTGACCACCATCGCCTTGAGGTCGAAGACGTTGTCCACATCGGACTTGATCTCGTCCATGATGTCCGACAGCATCCGCGGAGCGTCGTTCTGGACCCGCTGGATCATGGCCCGGCGGACGACCTTCGGCATCGCCTCCCACATGCCCGGCTGGTAGGTGGAGGCGACCTCCTCGACGATCTCCTCGATCGCGTGCCGGAGCGGGCCCTCGACCTCGGCGACGATGCGTTCCGGATCAAGCCTCGCGACGACGTCCTGGGGGCGCAGCAGCTGTTCGGTGAGCGTGTCGCAGGCGATGCCGGCCATCTTCGCCGCGTGCTTGGGAACGATGCCCTGCCACCCTAAGAACGGCTTCTTGCCCCGGAACTCCACCGGGTAGAACATCATCTTGATGGCGAGGACCTTCGTGACGTAACCGATCAAGGCCGCCACGATCGGGATGGAGAGGTAGAGCATCCAGTGCTCGCTGAAGTCCTGGAGGATCGCTCCCATCTCACACCCTTCCCCGAAAAACCCCGAAACCACCTGTGCGCGCCGACACAGTGGCTGTGACCTTATCTCGCGCGGCTACGCCTTCAACGCATCCTCGGCACCGGATATCAGGGTGGGGTCGCATCGGCGCCAGAACCGCGCGCCGAGTTCGGACATCCGCACGCTGCGGCGGATCACCTTCGTCGACTTCGCCGAGCGCAGCGCTTCCCGGATCCGCGACTCGGTCTGCAGGATCTCGTACTGGTCGTCCATCGCGTCGAGCTCGGCGCCGATCTCCACCAGCCCCAGCGCCTGCAGGCGGGTCAGGTAGTGCGGAACCTCGTCGTGCAGCGCCACTCCCACGGCCCGGCCGACCGTGGAACCGTTGCGGAGCACGAACCTGCTGGTCCCGCCGATGCCGGAACGTTCGGCGACGTGCACGACCGGGTAGGCGACGCCGTCGCCGAGACCCGCGAGGATGCGGGCCTCGTCGGGGGTGATCAGCCGCAGGATCCCGGCGTAGAGGTACTCGCGGGCCTCGGCCTTGCCGGCCGTGGCCGAGCGGAACAGCAGCTCGGACATCGCTTCCCGGAGGCCGTCCTGAACCGGTTCGGCCTCGTCGTCCTCGGGCTGCGCGGGCTCGGCGAGGTCTTCCTCGGCGCTCTCGCGTTCGTCGACCGAGTCCAGCCAGACCCGCACCCCGGAGGCCACGACCTTCTCGATGGCCTGCACCTGGCGCTCCACCTCGACGCCACCGGGCAGCTCCCGCACCAAGCCCATGCCGGTGCGCGCGACGTCGCGACCGACTCGGCCGGCCAGTCCCAGCAGGCCGCCCAGCACGTTCGAGCCCGCCGACTCCTCGTCCTCGTGGTGCTCTTCGGCTCGTCGGCTGAGCTCGATCTCCCCTGTCACGCGGCCCCCTACGTCTACCCCGACTCATCGCGATCCGGTCCGGCGTGGATCAGCGATGTGGGCGAGTATCTCCTGCCCAACCCTGCGCAGACCAGACCGGGGGTGTCTTGTTTCCACTCGGATGCGACCTCGGCGCGCTGCACGTTCTCGGCCACCTCCCCCCTCCCGCAGAAGTTCTCCAACGCAGCAATGCGGACTGGACGGACCCACTCCGACGCCTCGACGAAGACCTGTTCGCACAGCGCACGAGGAGTACCCGCGGGACGTCCTCGCTGCCCCAGGGCGACCGGCGGGAGTTCCCACTCCGAGAGACGCAGTGACCAGGACTTTGAGCCCTACAGGACCGCACCACCCTGGTGCAGGTTGGGTGGCGGAACAGGTCGGCACTCCCGACCGCAGGTGCCGAAGCGTGAGCCGCTCCTGGGGCAGGTCAAAACGATCTGCACCTCGAACCAGGCCATGCCGGAGCCGCAGTCGTCGGACTGGCATCGCCGAGCGGGAACGGCGTCGTACAGGACACGGCGTACCAGTTCACCACTGGGGACGTCCTCGAGCTCTGGGGGCACAAACCAGCCTCAGCAGCACGAACAACGCAAGGAGAGCCCCGATGAGACGCTTACGAGCAGACAAGGGCAAGTGCGACGGGCACGCCAACTGCCAGATCGCGGCGCCCGACTTCTTCGACCTCGATGAGGACGGCACCGTTGAAGTTCTCCAGGACGCAGTGGACGAGTCCCAGCAGGCGGAGGTCGAGGAGGCGGTCCGGAACTGCCCGGTCCAGGCCCTCGCTCTCGACCGATGACTCGGCGAGTCGTCATCGTCGGTGCGGGCCTGGCCGGTTTCCGCGCCGCGCAGGAACTGCGCGCGCAGAGATATGACGGGGAGGTCGTGCTGGTCGGAGCGGAGACGCATCCGCCCTACGATCGCCCGCCCCTGTCGAAGCAGGTGCTGGCGGGACAGTGGTCACCGCAGCACGCCTTCCTCGGCGCCGCCGAGGGCACCGGGCTCGACGGTTCCGTCGAGCTTCGGCTCGGTACCACCGCCAAAGCGCTGCACACCGCCGACCACCAGCTGGTGGTGGACACCGGCGAGGCGCTCAGGTTCGATGCCCTGATCATCGCCACTGGCGCCGCACCGCGCACTCTGCCGGGCCGATTACCACCTGGTGTGCACACGCTGCGCACGCTCGACGACTGCACGGCCATTCGGTCGGACCTGCTGCGGGGAGGACCGCTGGTGGTCGTGGGCGGCGGCTTCGTCGGCGCTGAAGTCGCGGCGGTGGCGAGAGAACTCGGCCTGCACGTCACGATCGTCGAGGCGCTCGCCGCACCCCTCGAGCGCGCGGTCGGCGCCTCAGCGGGGGCGATGTGCGGGCAGATCCACGAAGAGCACGGCGTGACGGTCATGTGCAACGTCGCAGTCGAGGGGTGCGACGGCAGCAGCCGTGTTGAACGGGTTCGCCTCAGCGATGGAGCACGTCTCGATGCCGGTCTCGTCGTCGTCGGCATCGGAGTACGTCCGAACACTGGCTGGCTGGAGAACTCCGCCGTGCCGCTCGACGATGGTGTTGTCTGCGACGAGTTCGGCTGCGCCGACCAGGAACATCGCATCTACGCTGCCGGCGACGTCGCGAGCTGGCTCAACCCCAGTACTGGACGCCGGATCCGGGTGGAGCACTGGACCAGCGCCAACGAGCAGGCTCGGATCGTCGCCCACAACATCACCCACCCGCATCAACAGCGGGCCTTGGACGCCGTGCCGTACTTCTGGTCGGACCAGTACGGCCAGAGGATTCAACTCGTCGGTCAGGCAGATCCGGGGATGCGGACGACCGTGCTCACCCGGCCCGGGGGCGGAGCCCACCGGCTCGTGCTGTTCTCGGAGAACGGCGCTCTCTCCGCGGCCTTGGGTTTTGGTTGGACACGAGCGGTCGCCCTGTGCCGGCGGGTCATCACCGGGGGAGGGTCGCTGGACGAAGCGGTGGCTCAGGTCCGGAAAGCCGCCGGCATGGCTGCCTGAAGTTGCATAACCGCACACCGGAAGCGGTGGACACCGGGAATCCGAATCCTGGAAGCCCGGCAGCACCAACCACTCCATCAGCCTCTAATTCGTCCCTGCATCAGCGCTGGACTGGATTAATCGTGCCGCGATCGTGACGGAACTCGTGGTGCACTGCCCATCGGAGAGCCTGAACGCCCATCCGTGCCCGGGGCACACGATGCACCCATCCCGGATCTCGCCCTGCGACAGGTCCGCCATCGCGTGGGGGCAATAGCGCTGGATCTCGTACTCCTGCCCGTTGTCGTGCACGACTGCTCGTTCGTCGAGTTGCTTCCGCCTCTCATAGCGCGCATACGCCCGGTAGCTGTCGGGGTCGGCGAACCGGAGGAAGACCACCAGCGACTCGTTATACTGATCCGGTTCCCTGCTGGCCCGGACTCGTAGGCTCAGCAGCAGTTCTTCCCAGCTCAGCTTCTGGTCCAGCACCAGGTTCAGCAGCTTGTCCTCGATCTCCAACGTGTAGAAGCAGCTTTCGCCGGCGTGTGGGTAGACCGAATCCTCAGACCTGGTGAAATCCACGACCAGGGATTCCGGATGCGCCCCCGTGGTACGGATCAGCATCCTGCCGCCGATGCGTCGCCGGAAGAACGCCGAGGAGGCGATGAGCGGCTGAAAGTGGTCCCGGAGTTTGTTCAGCAGCGACCCTTCCGGAGTCGGGATCGAGTCAAGTTCCCGACGAATCAACGGCAACCGATCGCGCTGATATTCAGCCAGGTAACTCGTCTTGCGCGTGAAGCAATCCGATTTCAACCGCTCTTCGTTGTCGGCCGTGTGATCGGCTTGGTCCACGACTTCGTCACCGGGAAGCAGGACGATCGTTCGATCTGCGAACCCTTCGCGCTGGGCATAACTGTAGAAGTCGGCCTGCGTGGGGAAGATCGAGTCCCCGTCGAAGTTCAAGTCGTAGTGCTGCGTGTCCAGGAAGCAGGGCGGGCCAGCCGTGGGAACCAACCACCGCGCCCGCGAGGCGATGAACGTCTTGTGGACCGTCGCGAACTTGTTCTCCCGCTTGGCTCGGGAGATCTCCTTCTTGCGCTCAGGGGTGTAGTCGTACACGTACGGATGCCAATTCGCCCCGGAGAACTGCATGAAAAGGTAGTCGATGTCGAAGGAGTCCCGGATCCAGTTCAGGTCCTTGGCCGACACCTTCATGTCGTTGACGTCGACGATGGTCGTCTCCGGGGTTTCGATGACGAGCGTGCAGTCGTCCCAGATCGGAACCGATTGCACGACCGGCGTCAGCACCAGGTCATCGGAGAGGTTCACCTTGTGGTGCGACGGCGCGACCACGACTTCGTTCGGAACGTTGCCCTTCAGCTCGTTCAGCAAGTAGTCATCGGTGTATTGAGGAATGACGATTTTGGTCCACGGGCTGAGCGTCCGAAGAAAATCGACATCGAAATGATCCCGATGCTCGTGCGAGAGCACAACGTAGTCTACTTCGCGCAGCGCACCGAGGTCGAGGTAATCGTTCCGCGGAAACTGATGCCAACTCGACAGGAACGCCCCCCTTGACGAGAACCACGGGTCCGTCACCAGCGATGCCGTTGGCGTCTGAACAAAGATGCTGGCATGCCCGTAAAAACGGACGAAAGTGTTCAGATCTTCCATCATTCCCCCTCGTCCACTCCCCGAGGAGCGGCGTCACGTCCTCGCCATTATCCCCATGAAGTCCACAGCCACCGCAAGGCCATTGGTCTCTGGTCAGGACTTTAGCCCCCGCAAGGCCGTTCCCATGATCTAATGACCCGGTGTTGCAGCTGCCGCCCATAAGACACCGCTAATCTCGGCATCACAACAAGGAATCACTCGATCGAGTGATTTCCGCTTTCGCCGATCAATGCTTGCCGTAGCTAGTGCACAGTGGTGGTTGAGGGGTGAATATGGGAAAAGCAAAGCGGCGAACCACCTCCGCCTCATCGATACTGACCAAAGATCTACGAACGCGGTACCACCCGGTCGCGGTGCGGTTGCCAGGAGCAGGCGCTGGGGACGCGGGCTCGTCATGGAGGTGGGGAGAACTATGAGATTCCTGGTCACCGGCGGCGCGGGATTCATTGGATCACATCTGACCGAGTACCTGTTGCGAATCGGAAACGAGGTCCTGGTGCTCGACGATCTCAGCACGGGCGCCCAACGAAATCTCGAGTTCGCGTCCGAAGAACCCGGACTGCAGATCGCCGAGGGGTCAGTGCTCGACTCCGAACTCGTGAACCGATGCGCCTCCGGGGTCGACGGGATCTTCCACCTCGCTGCGGCCGTCGGCACCTTCACGATCTCGCAGAAGACCCTCGAGAGCCTTCAGACGAACATCCACGGAACCGAGACCGTCCTCGACGCGGCATGCCGTCATCAACGCCCCGTCCTCGTGGCCTCCACGAGCGAGGTGTACGGCCGGAACACCAAGATCGGCCTCACCGAGGACGACGACCTGGTCCTCGGCACACCGTTGCACAGCCGTTGGTCCTACGCGGAAGCGAAGGCGCTGGACGAGACGCTCGCTTACGCCCACGCGGCAGAGCACGGGCTTCGCGCGGTGATCGCGCGGCTGTTCAACACCGTGGGGCCAGGCCAGAACAGCCGCTACGGAATGGTCATCCCTCGTTTCGTCGAGCAAGCTCTGGCCGGGGAGGCGCTGACGGTCTTCGGAGACGGTCAGCAGATCAGGTGCTTCTGCCACGTGCACGATGTTGTTCCCGCTCTGGTTGCCCTGCTCCGCGATGGTCGCGCTTACGGCCAGGTGTTCAACGTCGGCAGCTCCGAACAGGTGACCATCGAAGAACTCGCGCGGCGTGTCATCGCGATCACGGGATCCTCGAGCGATATCACGCACGTCCCCTACGAGGACGTCTTCGGCCCTGGCTATCAAGACACACTGCGCCGAGTACCGGATTGCGGCAAGGTGCGCGCGCAGATCGGCTTCTCGCCGGAGCGCAACCTCGACCAGATCATCGAGTCCGTCGCCGCTCAAGCTCGCGCCGCCCCGAAACCGGCGCTGAAGTCGGGAGGCTGAGTCGGGGTGCCCACCCAAAGGACGCCGGCGGGCAGAGCACGGCGAGGACCCCGCACGATCCAGCTCAGCACGCTGGTGCTCTTGCTCGCAGCGGCCTGCGCGAGCCCGGGCTCCTCCCAGGCCCCGGGGTGTGACCCTGAACAAATCGCCGTCTTATCCGTGCCGTACTGGAACCTGACCGACGGTGCAGCGAACGTGCAGGCGCACGCCCGGTCCCTGACCGGAACCTCGCCCTGGGTCTACGGCGTTCGCCCGGACGGTGAGATCTCCCCCCACGAGCCCAACCTCTCCGCAGAGGAGAGGAGAAGCCTCGAATCGATCTACGCGTCGGGGCTGACCACCATTCCCACGGTCGCGAACCACTTCGACGGAGGTTGGCAGTACGCGCCCGTCGCCCGGATGTTGCACGATCCGGCCGTGATGCGGAAGCACATCGAGGACCTCACCGCCTTGGCGGTCACTCAGAACTTCGCGGGGATCGACATCGACTACGAGGAACTCCGCGCCGTTGACCGAACCGCGTTCACTGAGTTCGTGACCAGTTTGGGAGAAGCGCTGCACAGCAGGGGAAAGCAGCTGGCAGTGACCGTCTCGGCCAAGACGAGCGACGAGGGCGAAGCCGAGCCCAACCGCGCCCAGGACTACGGAGCGATCGCGCGAGCGGCCGACGAGGTTCGCGTAATGGCCTACGACTACCACTGGGAATCGTCCGAACCCGGCCCGATCGCGCCCGGTCATTGGGTGCGCGACGTGCTCGCCTACGCGACGACACAGGTCGAGCCGAGCAAGATCGTTCTGGGAGTCCCGGTTTACGGCTACGACTGGAGCACGGGTGTGGCACCTCCCGTCTCGTGGGCCCGCGCCCACGAGTTGAGCCAGCAGCACGACGCGGAAGTGCAGTGGGACGAGCGGAGTGAGACGCCGTGGTTCCACTACTGGGACGGCGGTACCCAGCACACGGTGTGGTTCGAAAACGCCCACAGCTCGGCGGTCAAGTTCCAGCTCGCCCGGGAATTCGGCGTCCGAGGCGTGTACCTCTGGGTTTTCGGGCCGGAGGACGAGCGGATGTGGGAGACGATGGCGTCCACAGGTGCTGCGAGACCCTGCTGAGCTCGTTCGACCCGCCGGATGCCGCCTCGACGTTCCGTCAGCGCCCTCACCGCCGCGATGCGGCGCTCCCGAGCGGGCGGATGGCTCGGGAGCGCCGCGCGGGGCTCAGGCGAGGACCGGGGTGTGCTCGGCGACCGGCCCGAAGAGGGCTTCCGAGCGCAGCGCCGCGTAGCCGGGCTTGATGACCTCGTTGATCAGCGCCAGGCGCTGGTCGAACGGGATGAACGCCGACTTCATCGCGTTGACGGTGAACCACTGCAGGTCGTCGAGCGAGTAGCCGAAGTTGTCGACGAGCTCGCTGAACTCCGCGGACATCGACGTCTGGCTCATCAGCCGGTTGTCGGTGTTGACGGTGACCCGGAAGTTCAGCCGCCGCAGCAGGGCGATCGGGTGCTCGGCCACCGACGGCACCGTGCCGGTGTGCACGTTCGAGCGCGGGCACATCTCCAGCGGGATGCGCCGGTCGCGGACGAACGAGGCCAGCCGGCCCAGCCTCGCGCTGCCGTCCTCGGCGATGTCGATGTCGTCGACGATGCGCACGCCGTGGCCCAGCCGGGCCGCGCCGCACCACTGGATGGACTCCCAGATCGACGGCAGCCCGAAGCCCTCACCTGCGTGGATGGTGAAGTGGCAGTTCTCCCGGCGCAGGTACTCGAACGCCTCCAGCGAGCGGGTGGGCGGGAACCCCGCTTCGGGGCCGGCGATGTCGAAGCCCACGACACCCTCGTCCCGGTACTTCACGGTGAGCTCGGCGATCTCGGCGGCCCTCGACTCCTGGCGCATGGCGCACAGCAGGACGCCGATGCGGATGCGGTTGCCCGCCTCGCGCGCCCGGGCCGCGCCGCGGCGGAAACCGTCCAGGATCGCCTCGACGACCTCGTCCAGCGAGAGGCCTCCCTGCGTGCTCAGCTCCGGTGCGTAGCGGACCTCGGCGTACACGACGCCGTCGGCCGCCAGGTCTTCGGCGCACTCGGCGGCGACCCTGCTGATCGCGGGCGCGGTCTGCATGACGCCGACGGTGTGCGTGAAGCGCTCCAGGTACTCCTCCAGCGAACCCGCCTCCGTCGCGGCGGCGAACCACGCGCGGATCTCGTCGGTGTCCCTGGTCGGCAGCGCGTCGTAGCCCTGCTGCTCGGCCAGCTCCGCGACCGTCTCGGGCCGCAACCCGCCGTCGAGGTGGTCGTGCAGCAGCACCTTCGGGGCGCGGTGGATCTGGTCGGCGGTCGGTACGTCGGCCACGTGCTCCTCCTAGTTGTTCTCCGATTGCGGGGTCTTGATCAGCAGCGCGGTGATCAGCGCGAGGGCGACGAACCCGCCCGCGGTCCACAGCGCTGCGTGGAAGGCGTCGAAGGTGGGGGCGCCATCGCCGCTGGTCGCGGTGACAGCGCTGGCGGCCACGGCGATGCCCAGCGAAGCGCCGATGCCGAAGCAGGCGCCGTTGAGCCCGGGCAGCGAACCGGGCTTGTCCTCCGGCGCGAGCGCCACCGCGAGGCCGGTGAGCGCGGTGAGCATGTACCCGGTGTAGGTGATGCCCAGGACCGCCAGCGCGGCCAGGACGACCACCTGCGACCGCGGCACCAGCACCAGCGGCACCAGCGCGGCCGCCGTGCCCGCGGCACCGATCAGCACCGAGAGCCGCCAGCCGATGCGGGGACCGAAGTGCCCGACCAGCGGTGCGGCGATGACACCGAGCGCCGAGGCGGGGGTCAGGTACAGCAGGGCCGACATCGTCGCCGAGAGGCCGTAGCCCTCCCCCGCGGTCTGGGTCAGCAGCGGGATGGTGAAGTTCAGCATCCCGAACACCCCGGCCAGGGTGAAGATCGTGGTCAGCAGCAGCGGCCAGCCGGCGCGCGAGGCCAGCACCGAGGTGTCGATGATCGCGTTCTGCTTCCCGCGCTCCGCGACGGCGAACAGCACGAGGGCCAGCACTCCCCCGACGAGCAGCGTCAGCGTGGGCACCGACGACCAGCCCCAGCTGCTGCCCTCGTTGAGCGCGAGCAGGATGCCGGTGAGCCCGATGCCGAGCAGGGCCGCGCCGGTCCAGTCCATCCGTCCCGCGGCGGTGCCGGTGGCCGGCACCCAGAAGTGCACCGCGACCAGGGCGATCACCGCGATCAGCCCGGTGATCAGGAAGATCCCGCGGAATCCGACGGAGTCGGCCACGGACCCGCCGATGACCGTGTCGACACCGGCGATGCCGCCGTTGACCGCGGTGATGATGCCGAGCGATCGGCCGAACTTCCGCGGCGGGAGGGATTCGTGCAGCGTCAGGTAGGCCAGCGTGAACGTCGCCGCGGACACGCCCTGCAGGCTCCGGCCGATGATGAACAGCTCGATGTTCGGCGCGAGCACGCAGACCAGCTCCCCGACCAAGGCGACCACGAGCGTCATCAGCAGCATCCGCCGACGCCCGACGTAGTCGCTGAGCCGCGCCAGCGTCACCTGACCGATCGCCGAGAACAGGAAGAACAACGTCTGGGAAAGCCCGCCCGCACCGCTGGTGGTGCCCAAGCTGTCGATCACGTTGGGCAGCGCTGGTGAGAGCATGGTGGCGTTGATCTGGTACCCGGCGACCGCCAGGACCAGGGCGGTGAGCAGGGCTGTCGAGCGCACCGGTGGTGCGCTGGTGGACGACGGGGCGCCAACTGCAGTCATGGGAACCTCCGCGTTGAGGCGATTCGAGGGGCGGGCAGCGGCGTGGTGGACGACCGGGTGCCGCCAGGTGAAGGAACTTGTCTGACATGTTCCGTGTATTGGCGGAAGGGTTTACCGGCTTCAGCCCTGCCCCGTCAAGAGTCGTTGCTGCGATTTTTTCCGATCAACGGGCCCGATTCCGGGGTTTGACGAGCGGGCCCCACTCTTCTAACTTGTCTGACATCAACCCAAACAGGGGGTGCGACGTGGCGGCCAGACGACCGCAACGGCGACCGGTCGTGGAGCTCTACGAGCGGGTCGTCGAGGCAATCCGGCAGGGGACCTACCCGCCGGGATCGACGCTGCCGTCCGAGCCCGACCTCGCCGCTGACCTCGGAGTGAGCAGGCCGGCGCTGCGCGAGGCCCTCCTGCTGCTGCAGGAGGACGGCGTGATCACCGTTCGGCGCGGCGTGGGGCGGACCGTCAACGGCCGCCCGGCCAGGCGCGGCTTCGAACGGCTGCAGCCCGTCGAGGCATTGTTCGGCGCGGACGGGGCCAAGATCCGGCCGCTGGCCAGGGTGCTGGAGGAACCGACCGATCTGGTCATGCAGCACCTACCGGTCCCGGCCAGCTGCGAGATCTGGTTCTGGGAGAGCGTCGTCGACATCGACGGCGTGCCCAGCGGCCTGGTCGAGGAGTGGAGCGCGCACGACGAGGCGCTGGCCGCCGTCGACCCGTCGCTGCCCGCGGCGTTGGCGGACGCCGAGGCGCAACCGAGCACCATGCTGCACGTGGTGTCCTCGCTCGACCCCTACTTGCCGTTGAGCGGATCGAGCTCGGTGAGCGCGACGGTGCTCGGCCGGCGGCGGGGCGAGGTCCTCGACCGCTCGCCGGACACCCCGGTCGTGCTGATCACCCAGGTCGTCTCCGTCGAGCGCACGCCGCTGCTCGCGGCGAAGTACGTGTTGCCCAGCGGCGCACCGAGCATTCCGGTGCGCCAATCCCGTTGAGAAGTCCCGGTTCCGCGACGCGGACCGGTGGTCGAGAGCACGCGCGCGGAAGAGCGGTGCACGACCCCGAAAGCAGAAAGGCACGCAACCGATGGCGCCCAAGAGAACACTGATCGTCGACTGCGACACCGGGATCGACGACGCCCTCGCGCTGCTCTACCTGCTCGGGGATCCAGACGTGGAGCTCAGCGCGGTCACCACGGTTTTCGGCAACACCGACGCCGACACCGCGGCGCTCAACACGCTCCGGGTGCTGGAACTGGCCGGACGATCGGACATCCCGGTCGCCGTGGGCGCGCGCAGCAACTGGTGCGGTGAAGCGCATCTCGCGCCCTACGTGCACGGCTCCGACGGCCTGGGCAACACGAACCTGCCCGCGCCGACGACGACTCCGAGCCCGGAGCCGGCCGCCGAGCTGATCGTGCGGCTCGCGCGGGAGAACCCGGGCAGCACGCACCTGCTCGCCATCGGTCCGCTGACCAACCTCGCCACCGCTCTGCTGCTCGAACCGGAACTGCCCCAGCTCGTCGCGCACGTGACGGTCATGGGTGGCGCGGTGCGGCACCCGGGCAACGCCACACCTGCCGCCGAGGCCAACATCCACAACGACCCGGAGGCGGCTCGGATGGTGCTGCGGGCGGGCTGGCCGGTCACCCTGGTCCCGCTGGACGCCACCATGTGCGAAGTCCTCACCGAGCAGCACCAGCGGCGCCTCGCCGAATGCGGTTCGCCCGCAACCGCGTTCACCTCGTCCATCCTGGACCAGTACTTCGACTTCTACGAACGCGACATCTTCGGCGAACGTCGGGCGGCCTGCCACGACCCGCTGGCCGCGGCGATCGCGGCCGGTGACGTCGAGCCGGTGCTGGCGCCGGTCGTGGCCACCGACGTCGACACCGGAGACGGTCCCGGGCGCGGCGCGACCATCGCCGACGTCCGCGGCCAGTACCAGAACTTCCCCGCGCAGGAGGGCGCGAACGTGCGCGTGGTCCTCGAGACCGACCGCACGTTTTCGGACCTGCTGGTCGACCGGCTCTGCGGTGCGCCCGAACGCGCTCAGCAGGTCGCCTGACCGGGACGAGAGCAGGGAGGACGAGCGATGTCGCGCGAACTGGACGTCGTCGTGGTCGGGTCGCTGAACGTCGACCTCACCGCCGGGGTGCACCGCCACCCGCGACAGGGGGAAACCGTGCGGGCGACCGCGCTGACCACCGGACCCGGCGGGAAGGGGGCGAACCAAGCCGTGGCCGCCGCACGGCTGGGCGCCCGCACGGCCCTGATCGGCCGGGTCGGAGCCGACGCGCACGGGCAGGACCTGCTGGCCGCGCTGGGCGCCGACGGAGTCGAGACCGCGCGCACGCTCCGCGACGAGTCGGCGGCCACCGGAACCGCGCTGATCAACGTGGCCGAGACCGGGGAGAACTCCATCGTCGTGGCCGCGGGCGCCAACGCGCACGTGTCCCCGGACGACCTCGCCGCCGCGAGGCCGCTGATCGACTCAGCGCGGGTCGTCTCGGTGGTCCTGGAGGTTCCGGTCGATGCCGTGTGCGCGGCGGCGCGCGCCGCACGCGATGCCGGCGCGCGCCTGGCGCTGAACCTCTCGCCCGTGGTCGACCTGCCCGCCGAGGTGCTCGCCGCCGCCGATCCGCTGATCGTCAACGAGCACGAAGCGCGGGAAGTGCTGCAGCGCAACGGGGTCCAGCTCCCCGGCGAGGAAGTCGGCTACGCCGAGGCGCTGCGCCAGGTCGGTGCGCGATCGGTCGTGGTCACCTTGGGCCCGCGCGGCGCGGCGGTCACCGAGCCCGGCCACGCCGAGCACGTACCCGGGGCACCGGCCGACGCGGTCGACACCACCGGAGCCGGAGACGCCTTCGCCGCCACCGTGGCCTGGCGCGTCGGCCAGGGCGACGCGCTCGCCGAGGCCGCCCGGTGGGCCACCCGCGTCGCCGCCCGCAGCGTGCAGCAACCCGGCGCCCAGCCGTCCTACCCGAAGCTCGCGGACGTCGTCAGCTGATCGGGGGCCGGTGCTCGCCGGCCCCGTTTCCGCCCGCACAGCCGTGAAATGACGCGCGCGGTGTTGTTCGCCGATCACGTGCGCGCTCCCCTCCCGGTCGCGAATCGCGGTCCCCGTTGAGGTGTGGGTCGCGGAGACCCGGGTAGCCCCTTGTTAGCCGTTCGACGCGTTGGTACGCGCGATCTTCGCTCGCGGAAGCGCGCGAAGAACGGTCGTGGGGCGGGAGGAGGACTTTTCGTGACGGTGGCAAATAACCAACAGGGCCAGAGTTCCGCAGTTTCCAGGCAACAGGCGAGCAGTCTCGCCGACGTCGTGGACCTCATCTTGGAGAAGGGCCTGGTGATCGACGCGTTCGTCCGCGTGTCGCTGGTCGGCATCGAGCTGATCACCATCGACGCGCGCGTGGTCGTGGCCAGTGTGGACACCTACCTGCGGTTCGCCGAGGCGACCAACCGGCTCGACCTGCACGAGAAGGGCGGCAAGGACCTGCCCGAGCTCGTCGAGGGCGTCACCGAGGGCGGTTCGGAGGGCAAGACGAAGGGAATGATCGAGGCGGCCAAGGACAAGGTCGACGAGTTCCGCGACGACAGCCGCGAACGGGAGCAGGAGCCGGCGGCGCGACCGAAGCGACGCGCCCAGCGGAAGGAGCGGGAGGAATGACCGCGGAGACCGATCGCCAGCACAGCCGTGAGCAGACGAGGCGCGGCACCTACGTCTACGGGATCACGCGCGCGCGGAAGTCCGCGCCGGGCGAGCTCCCCGCTGTCGGGGGCGAGTCCGGGGTGCGCGTGGTCTCGCGCGGCGGATTGTCGGCGCTGGTCAGCGACCTGGAGATCAACCGCCCGTTGGGCACACCCGAGGACCTGCTGGCGCACGAGCGGGTGCTGGACGCCGTCGCAGCCGAGACGACCGTGCTGCCGATGCGGTTCGGCGCGGTCCTCACCGACGCCGACGCCGTCGCCGAGGAACTCCTCGAACCCCATCGCGAGCAGTTCGAATCGACGCTGGCCGAACTGGATGGCGCGGTCCAGTACGCGGTCCGCGGGACCTACCTGGCCGATGAGCACCTGCGCGAGGTCGTCGAGGAGCAACCCGTGATCGCCGAGCTGCGCGATCGACTGCTGGGCGTCGCGGACGAGGCTCCTCCGGACGAACGAGTTCGGCTGGGAGAAATGGTCCACGACGCCGTGCTCGCCAAGCGGCAGGCCGACGCGGAGCGCCTGGTCCAGGCGATCGGCCCGACCGCGCTGCGCTCCCAGGTACACGAGGTGGTCGGCGAATCGGAAGCGCTGCACGTGTCCTTCCTCGTCGATCGGGATCAGGTCCCGGACTTCGACGCCCGGCTCGAGGAGCTCGCGCTGCAGTGGACCGAGCGGATGAGCCTGCGCCAGATCGGCCCGCTCGCGCCGTACGACTTCCTGGGCGGGGACTGACATGGGTCTGATCACGACGTTCCTGGACCTGCCCTTGAAACCGGCCCGAGCGACGGTGTGGGTGGCCGAGAAGCTCAAGGAGGCGGCGGAGGCCGAGTACTACGACCCCGCGGTGGTGCGCAACGAACTGGCGCGGGTCGAGGACGCGCACGCCGCGGGGGAACTGACCGACGAGCAGCGGGACGACCTCCAGAAGGCGCTGCTGGACCGCCTGATGGAGGCGCAGGACCTGGCCGAGGAGACGTGATCCGCAGTGGACGGTGATGCGAGGGACGAGGCGAAGTCGCGCGGGGACCGTCCGGGGCAACGCCGGGCATCGGAGCGCACCGAGCCACGACGCCGACGCGAGGCGGAGCAGGAGGACGCGCGTCCCGCTCGGGAGCGCGCGCCGCAGCTCGAGGCGGCGGAGGCCGCGAAGCTCGCGGTGGACCACGTCACCGCGCTCACCGGGCGCGACCCGGAGGGAGTCACCTCGCTGGAACCCACCGACGACGGGTGGCTCGTGGGCGTCGAAGTCGTCGAGAGCCGTCGGGTGCCCGACAGCACGGACGTCATGGCGGTGTACGAGGCCGCGGTGGACCACGGCGGCCGGCTCGTCTCCTACCGCCGCGTCGACCGCTACGCGCGCGGACGCGGCAACGAGCGCTGATCGAGGAGGCACCGGATGACCGAACCCAACGGCGGCAGAGCAGGTCCGCCTGCGAGGTACGGGCAGGCGGGGGCGCTGTCCGCCCGGTCCGAGTCGGCGAACCTGGCCGACATCCTCGAGCGCGTGCTCGACAAGGGCATCGTGATCGCCGGTGACATCCGCGTCAACCTGCTCGACATCGAGCTGCTCACCATCAAGCTCCGCCTCGTGGTGGCCTCCGTGGAGCGAGCGCGCGAGATGGGCATCGACTGGTGGGAGCACGACCCGTCGCTGTCCTCGGGACAGCGGGACCTCGCCCACGAGAACCGGCGCCTGCAGCAGAAGGTGCGCGAGCTCGAGTCCGGGTCCGGGTCCGCCGAGGCTCCCCCGGACGTCGACGAGCACGAGGAGGGGCGCGGTGGCTGAAGCGTTGACCTACTTGTACGCGATCACGCGCGGAACGGAACCGGATCTCGTCCGCGGGCTGGAAGGGATCGCCGGGTCGGGCGTCCGCTGGATCGAGGTCGCGGACCTGGGTGCCCTGGTCAGCGATGTCGACGAGGACGAGTTCGGCGAGGCGGCGCTGCGCCGCAACCTGGAGGACCTCGAGTGGCTGGGCACCACAGTCCGCGCTCACAACAGGGTCGTCGAGGCGGCCGCCGCCGCCCTGCCGGTGGCACCGATGGGCCTGGCCACCGTCTACTACGGCGACGACCGCGTCCGCGAGCGCATCGCCGAGCGCGCCGAGGGGTTCGAGTCCGTGCTCGACAGGGTCACCGGTCGCACGGAGTGGGGTGTCAAGGCGTTCGCGGACCTCTCCGCCGCTCCGGCCGATCCCGGCGAACCCGAGAGCGAGCGTCCCGGCACCGCCTACCTGCGGAAGGTCCGCCACCGCACCAAGTCCCGGGAGGAGTCGAAGCAGGAGGCGCTGCAGCAGGCGGCCGACGTCCACGCCTCGCTGGCGGAGCTCGCGGAGGAGTCGCGCACCCACCCGCCGCAGAGCCGCGAACTCGCGGGCTACGACGGAGTGATGGTGCTCAACGGCGCTTACCTCGTCGACGACGCGCGCGCCGACCTCCTCGTGGAGGAGGTGCGGGAGCTGGCGGAACGCCACCCGAAGCTCAGGGTGGAGCTCACCGGACCGTGGCCCCCGTACTCCTTCGCCACGATCCTGGAAGACGAGCGGGAAACGCCATGACCTCCGAGCCACGCGACCTGTCGCCGGTGGAGCTGCGCGGCCCCGGCGAGGTCGCGCTGGTCGACCTGCTGGACCGGCTCCTGGCAGGGGGCGTGGTCATCACCGGCGACGTCACGATCTCGCTCGCGGACGTCGACCTGGTCAAGATCTCCCTGCGGGCCCTGATCAGCTCCGTCCAGGCGGAGATCCCGGCGCAGGAGGTATCACGCGATGACTGAGCCGCACGACAACGCGCAGCTGCCCTCCCGGCGCTTGCAGAACCGGATCGAAACCGACTCCGAGTCGATCAAGCGCGACCTCGTGCGGCTGGTGCTCACCATCGTCGAGCTCGTGCGTCAGCTGATGGAGCGCCAGGCGCTGCGCCGGGTCGACGAAGGCGACCTGTCCGAGGAGCAGGTCGAGGAGATCGGCCTCGCCCTCATGCAGCTGGAGGAAGCGCTCTCCGAACTCCGGGACCACTTCGGTCTCGCACCGGAGGACCTCAACCTCGACCTCGGACCGCTCGGGCCGCTGCTCCCCGACGAGCGGGACCGGCCTTGAGCGGTGAGGCGGCGACGTCGGTCAGAACTCGAAGCCGCCGGGTTTGCCGTAGCGGTCGGCGATGAGGCCGGCCAGGGTCGCGATGGCGATCTCCGGGGGTGTGCGGGAGCCGATGTTGAGGCCGATGGGCCGGTGGACCCGCTCGATCTGGGAGTCGTCCACCCCGAGATCGCGCAGCGCCTGGACGTGCGGGCCCTCGTGGCGCGGGTTGCCCATGACGCCGATCCAGCGCGCCTCGTGCTGCAGGGCGTCGCGCAGCACCGGACCGAGCTCGTCCCGGTGGTGGTCGGTGACGACCACGTCGGTGCCCGGGCTCAGCTCCGGCACCTTCGCGAGGGCGTCCAGGCCCGCGGCCCGTTCGGGGTCGGGTTCGACGAGCAGCGTCGTGTAACCGAGGTCCCGGCCGTAGCGCAGCAGGTGCTCGGCGACCGGCGAGGCGAAGACCGCCACCAGCGCTCGTTGCCCGGTTTCGGCTGACACGTCACCGTGCGCGACGGCGCACGCGGCATCCTCGGTCATGCGCCAAGCATGCCAGCCGCGCCCAGGCCGGGACCACTCCCGCTACAGCCGCGTGGCCGTGGCCAACCAGGCGGGCACGTCGACCTGCTCGCCGTCGGCGACGCCGAAGACCTGCGCGTGCTCGCCGCGCGCGATGCCCCGGTAGGTGCTCGGGCGGACTCGCTCCAGCCGCCAGCCCTCGGCGAACACGCGCGGGAACACCGACTCGGCGACCACCGGGCCGAGGGCGGGTTCGACGTCGGCCAGCGCGAGCACGTGCACCGCAGCACCCGGCCTGCACACCCCGTGCAGGCTGCGCGCGTAGCGGTGCTGGTCCTCCTCGCCGAAGACGTGGAACAGGGCGCTGTCGACCACCGTGTCGTAGGGCCCGCCGGCCAGCGCGAGCGCGTCGGCGACCGCGAAACGCGCCGGGACGTCGCGTGCGGCGGCGTTGGCCTGGGCGAGTTCGATCGCGTGCGGGGCGGAGTCCACGCCCAGCACGTCGTAGCCGAGTTCGGTCAGCAGGATCGTGTGCTCACCGGTGCCGCAGCCAGGGTCGAGCACCGCTCCCCCGATCTCACCGCCGCGTTCGAGCTCGACGATCGCCTGCTGCGGCGCGCCGATCACCCACGGTGCGGTCCCCGCCACGTACGCCTCGTCGAATACTGAGCGATCCACAGACGTTCCCATCAGGTGTCCCCTTCATCAGAGCCGGTCACCACCACCCTCCAACTTCGAGCTAACTAGAGGTCAACAAGATCTTGGCGACGACCGGGACGTGACGCGCACCACTCCGCGATCAACTTGGAATTACGGCCGGGCCACTTATGTTGGTTGATAGTGACAGACTCAAGTAGATGGCGGCGAAGCAGTGCAAGACCGCCACGAGGAGGTAAGTAATGGCGACGTTCTTCGGACCGGTCGGTGGCCCGTTCGACGAGTACTTCGCGCGCTTCTTCGGGGCCGACGACGCCACGGCCGGCTCGCGCCGCGTCGACATCACCGAGCTGATGACCGAGCAGGCGCAGCAGCTGGTGGGCGAGGCCGCGAAGTTCGCCCGCGACCGCGGGCAGAGCAGCCTCGACGCCCTGCACCTGCTGTGGTCGGCCGCCAAGCAGGAGCCGACCCGGGCGCAGCTCGGCCAGCTCGGCGTGGACACCGAGTCCTTCGCCAAGCAGGTCGAGAGCCACCTGCCCGCCGCCGGCGGCCCGGTCGACGACGAGTCCGTGTCGCTGACGCTGGCCGCGCGCACGGCGCTGGCCGACGCCCACCGGGTGGCTCGCGCGCTGGGTTCGACCTACATCAGTCCGCAGCACGTGCTGCTGGCGCTGTCGGCCAACCCCGAGACCGAGGCCGGACGCCTGCTGGGCACGGCCGGCGCGGGTCCCGAGGCGCTGCGCGCCGCCGGTCAGCGCCCCGCACCGCAGCAGACGCCCCAGTCCAGCCCGAGCGGCGAGACGCCGACGCTGGACGAGTACGGCCGCGACCTCACCGAGACGGCCCGCGAAGGCGGCCTGGACCCGGTGATCGGCCGCGCCGACGAGATCGAGCAGACGATCGAGATCCTGTCGCGGCGCACCAAGAACAACCCGGTGCTGGTCGGTGAGGCCGGTGTCGGCAAGACCGCGATCGTGGAGGGCCTGGCCCAGCGCATCGCCTCCGGTGACGTGCCCGAGGTGCTCACCGGCAAGCGGGTCGTGCAGCTGGACCTCTCGGCGATGCTGTCCGGCACCCGCTACCGAGGTGACTTCGAGGAGCGGATGACCAAGGTCATCGACGAGATCTCCGAGCACAGCGGTGAGCTGATCGTGTTCATCGACGAGCTGCACACCGTCGTCGGCGCCGGTGGCGCCGAGGGCGCGATGGACGCGGGCAACATGCTCAAGCCGCGGCTGGCGCGCGGGGACCTGCACGTCGTCGGTGCCACCACGCTCGACGAGTACCGCAAGAACATCGAGAAGGACCCGGCCCTGGAGCGCCGCTTCCAGCCGGTCCAGGTGCCCGAGCCGAGCGTGGCCGACACGATCACCATCCTGCAGGGGCTGCAGGAGCAGTACGAGGAGCACCACAAGGTGAGCTACACCGAGGAGGCCGTTCAGGCCGCCGCGAAGCTCTCCGACCAGTACATCAACGACCGCTTCCTGCCCGACAAGGCGATCGACCTGATCGACCAGGCCGGTGCCCGCAAGCGGCTGAACTCCGGCGTCGCCGACGACACCGAGCTGCGCGAGCGGGTCGAGCGGCTGGAGCAGCAGAAGAACGAGGCGGTCGCCACCGAGGACTACGAGCGGGCCTCCGCGCTGCGCGATGAGATCACCAGCGCGCAGGCGCGGCTGGAGCAGGGCGGTTCGGGCGTGCTGGAGGTCGGCGCGGCCGACATCGCCGAGGTCGTCTCGCGTGCCACCGGCGTGCCGGTGTCGCGGCTGACCGCCGAGGAGAAGGTCCGGCTGCAGAGCCTGGAGTCGGAGCTGCACCAGCGGGTCGTCGGCCAGGACGACGCGGTGCGGGCGCTGGCCCGCGCGGTGCGCCGCTCTCGCAGCGGCCTGGGCGACCCGACCCGGCCGGTGGGCAGCTTCCTGTTCCTGGGCCCGACCGGTGTCGGCAAGACCGAGCTGGCCAAGGCGCTGGCGGAGTCGCTGTTCGGCGACGAGCAGCGGATGATCCGGCTGGACATGAGCGAGTTCCAGGAGCGGCACACGGCCAGCCGCCTGGTCGGCGCCCCGCCCGGCTACGTCGGGCACGGCGAGGCCGGTGAGCTGACAGAGGCCGTGCGGCGCAACCCGTACTCGGTGGTGCTGCTCGACGAGATCGAGAAGGCGCACCCGGACGTGTTCAACACCCTGCTGCAGGTCCTCGACGACGGCCGGCTGACCGACGGTCAGGGCCGCACGGTGGACTTCAGCAACACGGTGCTGATCATGACCAGCAACCTGGCTTCGGAGGTCGTCTCCAGCGCGGGCGGCAAGATCGGCTTCACCGCCGGCAGCCCCACCCAGGACCTGGAGGAGCGGGTCATGCCCAAGCTCAAGGACGCCTTCCGGCCGGAGTTCCTCAACCGGATCAACGAGATCGTGGTGTTCAAGCGCCTCGACGGCGAACAGCTGCACACCATCACGCGTGCGCTGCTGGCGACCACCACGAAGCGGCTGGCCGACATGGGCGTCGAGGTCGTCTTCGACGACGACGCGGTGGCCTGGGTCGCCGACCGCGGCTACCAGCCCGAGTTCGGTGCGCGGCCGCTGCGCCGGGCCATCGAACGCGAGGTCGACGACCGGATCAGCGACCTGATCCTGGACGGCCGTCTCACCGAGGGCACCCGGCTGCGGGTCGGCACCCGCGACGGCGGTCTGGACTTCCAGGTGGAGGCTCCGGTCGCCGCGTGAGGCCGCGAGAGGAGGCGGGCACCCGCGGGTGCCCGCCTCTACTCGTGCCGGGGAGAATCCGCGACGTGTCGGACCGCATCGCCGTCTACGGGACCCTGCAGCACGGGTCGAGCGCGTGGCACCTGCTGGAACCGCTGGTCACCGGCCCGTTCGAGCGGGTTGGGCTGCCCGGGACCCTCTACGACACGGGCCGGGGTTACCCGGCCCTGCGCTTGGGCGGGGACGGCCGGGTGCCCGCCCAGGTGTTCCGCCTCCGCGACCCCGACCGCGCCTGGGTGGTGCTGGACGACTACGAAGGCCCCGAGTACGAACGTCGTCTCGTCACCACCGCGGGCGAGCCCTGCTGGGTCTACACCTGGCCGGGCCCGGTCCACGACCTCCGTCCCCTCCCCCACGGCTGGCCACCCGGATGAGCCGGCGGCGGCTCGTCGTGCGAAACGCGCTTTCCCTGGTCACGAGGTTGCGGGTTGCCGTGCGCGTCGCCTGGATTGACCCTTCACAGCACGTTCCAACGTTGCGATACTTGTTCAACCAGGCGGTACTACCCGGTGGAGGTGGGCCATGCTCCCCAGGGACGAACGGCGCCGCCTGCGAGAGATCGAGCAGCAGCTCGTCGACGAGGACCCTCGGCTCGCGCGCAGGCTGAGCCAGACCAGCACGCTCGGCTACCTGCGGGCCCGCGTCTCGGTTCGGATGGCGGTGGCCGCTTGCGCCGGCGTGCTGGCGATCACCTGCCTGTTCCTCAACGAGGGCGCGGCCGCGCTGACGTCGGCGGCGCTGACGGGACTCCTGCTGATCTCCCGCACCTGGCGGATCGAACTGCTCTGATCATCCACTGTGGCCGGTTCATCCCGTTCCGACCCGGAAATGCCCTGTGCCCGAGTGGTTTGCGACCGGGTGCCCCCAACACACCGGTGGTGTGTTGGTTTGGTGCGCCACCACGATCGCGGGGAGAATCGGCGCCGGATTCGAGAGCTCTGGTTGGGAGTGTGTGATGACGACTGCCGCTTTCCTGGGCACCGGGACGATGGGCGCGCCGATGGTGCGCAACCTGGCCGCCGCCGGGTTCGACCTGCGGGTGTGGAACCGCACGCCCAGCCGGGCCGAGCCGCTGGCCGACACCGGCGCGGTCGTCGTCGACTCCCCAGCCGAGGCCGCTCAGGGCGCCGACGTGCTGGTCACGATGCTGCTCGACGCCGATTCCACGGTCACCGCCGGTCGCGAGGCCGCCGCCGCGCTGAACTCGGGCGGGGTGTGGGTGCAGATGGGCACCATCGGCCTGCCGGGCACCGAAGCGGTGTGCGCGGCGGCGGCCGAGATCGGCGGGGTCACCGTGGTGGACGCCCCGGTGCTGGGCACGAAGCTGCCCGCCGAGAAGGGCGAGCTGGTGGTGCTGGCAGCCGGCGCACCCGAGGTGCGCGGGCGCGTGCAGCCGCTGTTCGACGCGGTCGGCTCCCGCACCCAGTGGGTCGGTGAGGACCCGTCGCAGGCCGGTGGTTCGAGGCTGAAGCTGGTGGCCAACAACTGGGTGCTGACGCTGACCAACGCCGTGGGCGAGTCGATCGCGCTGGCCGAGGACCTGGGTGTGGACCCGTCGGACTTCCTGGGCGCCATCAAGGGCACCGCGACCGACTCCGCCTACGCGCACCTGAAGGGCGCGGCGATCATCAGCGGCGACTACGCACCGGCGTTCACCCTCAGCGCGGCCGCCAAGGACGCCGGTCTGGTGTCCCAGGCGGCCAGCGACGCGGTGCGGCTGGACCTGGCCGAGGCGGTCAGGGCGCGGTTCGCCCGAGCCCTGACCGCCGGTCACGCCGACAAGGACATGGCCGCGGTGTACTACGCGTCCAAGCGCTGACTCACTGCGCGCGACGTTCCGCGTCGACGGCGAAGGAGCCCTCGCCGCGGATGTCGCGGGAGGATTCGCCGACGTAGACGCGGTAGTCGCCCGCGGCGACGGTCCAGCCTCCGCCCAGCTCGTCCCAGTAGGCCAGCGCGCGGTCGGTGAGGGTGAACTCCACCGAGGCCGCGCCACCTGGCTCGAGGGTCAGCTTGGTGAAGCCCTTGAGCTGGCGCGGCGGCTGCGGCACGTCCTCGCGCGGCGAGGGCAGTCCGAGGTAGAGCTGCGGCACGGCGTGCCCGGTGCGCGGGCCGGTGTTGGTGACCACGACGCTCACCTTCTTCCCGGAGACCTCCAGGCCGGAGTAGTTGAAGGAGGTGTAGGACAAGCCGTGCCCGAACGGGAAGGCCGGTTCGATCTCCTGGGCGTCGTAGTGGCGGTAGCCGACGAAGACGCCTTCGGTGAAGTGCACGTCCAGGCCCTCGCCCGGGTAGCGGGCGGCATCGCCCGCGGTGGGCGTGTCGTCATCGCTGTCGGGGAAGGTCAGCGGTAGCCGGCCGCCCGGGTCGACGTCGCCGAACAGCACCCTGGCGATCGCGGTTCCCGCGTTCGCGCCCGGGTACCAGGCCTCCAGCAGCGCCCGCGTGCGGTAGCGCCACGGGGTGCGCACGGGGCCACCGGTTTCCAGCACGACCACGGTGTTGGCGTTGGCCCCCAGCGCGGCCTCGATGATCGCGTCCTGGTCGGCCAGCGGGTTGCCCAGCGCGGGTGGCGGGAACTGCGCGACGCCGGAGTCCAGGTCGAGGTTCGGCTTGTCCAGGAATTCCGACATCATGTCGGAGACGACGACCACGGCGATGTCGGCGTTGCGAGCGGCTTCGGCCGCGGCGTCCGGGGTCTTGCCGGGCTCGTGGACGACGGTGATGCCCGCCTCGGCGCCGCGCTGCTGGATGCCCTGCAGCGGGGACACGAAGCTGTACGGCGTCGTCGACGAGGAGCCGCCGCCCTGGACGAACTTCTCGGCGGCCTCGCCGATCACCGCGATGGTCTTGCCGCGCAGCGCGACCGGGTCCAGCGGCAGCAGCCCGTCGTTGCGCAGCAGCGTCATGCCCTGCTCGGCGACGTGGCCTGCGGTGTCGAGGTGGGCTCGCTTGTCGATCTGGCTGTCGTCGTTCGGGTATTCGGGACGGTCGAAGATGCCGCTGGCGAACATCGTGCGCAGGATGCGGCGGGCGTGTTCGTCCACATCGGACGTCGCGGCCTGGCCGAACGCCAGCGCGGTGCGGATCGCGGCGGGCGAGTACACCAGCGCGGGCCACGGTTCGAAGTCCATGCCGTTGGCCAGCGAGTTCCCGGTGGAGTGCATCGCGGCGTAGTCGGCGATGGTGTAGCCGGTGAAACCCCACTCGTGCTTGAGCACGTCGTTGAGCAGCCACTGGTGCTCGCAGGCGTACTGCCCGCCGACGCGGTTGTAGGAGCCCATCACCGCGCCGACGCCGGCTTCGCGGACGGCTGCTTCGAACGGCGGCAGGTAGATCTCGCGCAGGGTGCGCTCGTCGACGACGGCGTTGTAGAGCATCCGCGAGCCGACCACTCCCAGGACGCCTTCCTGGGTGTAGGCGGCGAAGTGCTTGACGCACACCACCACTCCCTCGGAGTGGGCACCCGCCGCCCAGCTGACACCGATGCGCGAAGAGAGGTAGGGGTCCTCGCCGAAGCCCTCGAAGGCGCGGCCGGAGGTCGGGATCCGCAGCACGTCGACGGTCGGGCCGAACACGACGTCGTTGCCCTTGCAGCGCACCTCGTTGGCGACGGTGGCGCCGTAGGTCTTGGCCAGTTCCGGGTCGAAGGAGGCCGCCAGCGAGACCCCGGAGGGCATCGAGGTACCGCTGCCCTGCCGGGATCCGACCGGTCCGTCGCCGTAGTAGACCGTCGGGACGCCGAGCCGTTCTACGCCGTGGCCGGTCCCGGTGTGCCCGGAACCGGCCGCACCGGCCAGGTCGTCACCGCCGAGCAGCGAGATCTTCTCGTCCAGGGTCATCTCGCGGAGCACCAGCGCCGCTCGTTCGTCGGGCGACAGGCCGGGGTCGCACCAGGCGTGCTCGCCGCAGCGTCCCGGCACGGCCGCTGCCGCCACCCCCGTGGGCAGGACGCTGGCCAATCCGGCCAGTCCGGCGGCGGTCATCAGGGTCCGACGATTCACTCGCTGCATCTGGCGCAGGGCTCCTCTCACTCCGTACGTCGTACGATTTCACCCAGTTTCCGCCAGAGAACGGCGTGGATCATCCTCCATACGCAGGCAGCTGAATGGTCCGATCGCGACGGCCAACGCCGCGCGACCAGGCGGAGCGGGGCGCCGGGGCTTTGGGCTCTGCCCCGCCGCGCCGGGCAGGCGCACCGTGGAACCCTCCCGCTGATGCGATCGCCACGGGAGCACACACCCAGGGAGTTCGCGATGACGGTCTCACCCGATCAGCAGCTGATGCGCTACCAGGCCCAGGCGCGTTCACCCGTGACCGCGTACCTGATGCTCGCCGTGTTCGGCGTGCTCGGGGTGCACCGGTTCTACGTCGACCGCGAAGGCACCGGCATCGCCCAGTTGGTGCTCACCCTCACGCTCGTCGGCTTGCCCGTGACGCTGGTGTGGGTCTTGGTCGACGCGTTCCTCCTGCACCGGTACATCACCGAGTGGAACCTCGATCTGGTCCAGCGGCTCAGCACCGCCGAACAGCCCCTGAACGTCTAGGAGTTCCGCGAGGCGGCGCCGAACGCGGTCAAGCGTTGCCTCCGATGCGCGGCCATGCGGACCGGGGCGTTGGCCACGCCGTAGCCCGCGTAGCCGTCGATGCGCTGGACGAGCTCGAGGAACACCCGGGAACCGAACAGCTCGGTGAACAGGTGCAGGAACTCGCCGTCGGAGTCGCGGTCGTAGAGCACCGAGCAGCGCCGCAGCGAGCCCAGCAGCTCCAGATCGAGGCCGAAGCGGGCGTCGAGGTCGTCGTAGTAGTTGTCGGGGATGGGCAGCACCGGAGCCGCTGAGGCGCGCAGCTTCTCGGCCATCGCGAGCACGTCGGTGCAGGTGAAGGCGATGTGCTGGGGGTCGCGGACGGCCGGCGCCCACTCGCCGCGCCGCACCAGGGTGCCGTTGAGGGCGATGCGCACCGAGCGGGTGGCGTCGACCATGCCGCGGTTGCGGACCATGCCGAACGGCGCGGCGTACTCGGTGACCTCCTCCGGTTCCAGCCCGAGCACCGAGCGGCAGAACAGCGCGGCCTCGTCGAAGTGGTCGAACGGCTGGGTCAGCGACACGTGGTCGATGCCGGTGATCAGCCCTTCCCCGGCTGTCGCGGTGTCGCGGAAGTCGGAGAGCCAGCCGTCGGGCGCACCGGTGTCGCAGAAGAACACGCCGGTGCCGTCGGGCGCGGCGACCGACGCCAGGCCCGCTTCCTGCGGACCGCGCTCGCGCGGCAGGATCGGCGAGCTCATCGCCTCGGCTCGCCGGGCCGAGCGCAGCGGGTCGGAGCTCTCCACCGCCAGCGCGCCGATCTCGGCGGTGTCCGCGGCCGACGCCGAGGCGTTGATCAGCACCCGCGCGCCGCCCTGCTCCCAGCGCCGCACCGGTTTGCTGCGGTGCTCGCCGGTCTCGGCGAAGCCCAGCGCGGCGAGCCCGTCGGACAGCCCGGTGGCGGTGGCCGGGTCGGCGAGGAGTTCGGCGAAGGCGTACCCGTCCAGGTCGGGGGCCGGGTCGGCGACCGGGATGCCGAGCTGTTCCTCCAGCAGCCGCAGCGAGCGCATCGCGTCCACGGCGGCGGGTTTCGGGTCGGCCTGCCGGAAGACGTCGTTGAACACCTCCAGCGACAGCGGCCCGGTGTAGCCGGCTTCGAGGACGTTGCCCGCGAAGGTCTTGAGGTCGAACGAGCCCTGGCCGGGGAACAGCCGGTGGTGGCGGCTCCACTGCAGCACGTCCATGTCCAGCTTCGGCGCGTCGGCGAGCTGCAGGTAGAACAGCTTCTCGCCGGGGATGGTGCGGATCAGCGCGGGATCGCCGTCTCGGGAGAGCACGTGGAAGGAGTCCAGGCACAGCCCCAACGCGGGGTGGTCGGCGCGGCGCACGATCCGCCACGAGTGCTCGTAGGTGTTGACGAACCGTCCCCAGGCCAGCGCCTCGTAGGCCACCCGCATGCCGCGCGCCTCGGCGCGGTCGGCGAGCACCCGCAGCTGCTCGGCGGCCAGTTCGTCGTCGTCGACGGCCTCCGGGGACACCGTCGAGCACACCAGCACCAGGTCGGTGCCCAGCTGCTCCATGACGTCGAACTTGCGCTCGGCTCGGCGCAGGTTCTCCCGCAGCCGCGCGGGCGGGACGGCTTCGAAGTCGCGGAACGGCTGGTAGAGGTCGACCGACAGGCCCAGGTCGCGGCAGTAGCGGCCGATGTCGGCGGGCGAAGCCGCGGAGGCAATCAGGTCGTTCTCGAAGATCTCCACACCGTCGAAACCGGCCGCTGCGGCGGCGGCGAGCTTGTCCTCCAAGGTCCCCGACAGGCAGACCGTGGCGATGGACCGTCGTGGCTCAGACATGCGCTCCCTCCAGTTCGGCGAAGTGCCGCAGCATCCGCTCGGCGTCCGGTTCCAGGCCGGTGAACAGGCGGAATGCGTCCACGGCTTGGAAGACCGCCATACCACCACCGTCGAGCACCTGGCAGCCGCTGCGGCGCGCGGTGTCGACGAGTTCGGTGGTCAGCGGCCGGTAGACGACGTCGGCGACCCACAGCTCCGGGCGCAGCAGCGCGGCGGGCACCGGAAGTCCCGGGTGGGCGGCCATGCCGGTCGGCGTGGCGTGCACCAGGCCGTCCGCCTTCTCCAGCTCTTCGGCGAGGTCGCCGCCGACGACGGCGCGCTCCGGCAGGGAGCCGGCCAGCGCGGCGGCGCGACTGGAGTCGACGTCGACGATCCGGACCTCTGCGGCGCCCAGGCCCAGCAGCGCGTGCCCGACCGCCGCCCCGGCACCTCCGGCGCCGAGCAGCAGCACCCGGTCCAGGGCGGCGCCGGGAAGCCCGCGCTGGAAGCTGCGGGCGAACCCGGAGTGGTCGGTGTTGTGCCCGATGGCGCGGCCGCCGTCGAAGACGACGGTGTTCACCGCACCCAGCGCCGCCGCGTCGGGGTCGACCTCGTCGAGGTGCTCGAGCACGAGCTGCTTGCAGGGGTGGGTGATGTTCAGCCCCCGGTAGCCCTCGGCACGAGCTCGGGACAGCACCTCGCCCACGGCGGTCGGCGGTTCGCCGAGCTCGTCGAGGTCCCACCGCCGGTAGCGGTAGTCCAGGCCGAGCTCGGCGGCCTCCCGCTCGTGCAACGCCGGGCTCAGCGACGGGCCGATGCCCGATCCGATGAGCCCCACCAGGTAGCCGTGGTGCACTCCGCACTCCCCATTAAGTAACGAACTAGCTAGTTAATAGTAGGCACAAGAGCCGCTCGCCGGGAAGAGCCCGTGCATTAGAGTGACCCTGAAGTGCAACAACCGCAGGGGAGCATCGTGGCCGCACCGACGTCCGACACCGGAGCGATCAAGCAGCGCGACGCCGACCGGACCCGCGCCGAGATCCTGCGGGTGGCCACCGAGGAGTTCGCCGACAAGGGCTACGCAGGCGCCCGGGTGGACGAGATCGCGGCCCGCACCAGCACCACCAAGCGGATGATCTACTACTACTTCTCCGGCAAGGAGCAGCTCTACCTGGCCGCGCTGGAGAACGCCTACTCGGTCATCCGCGGCCTGGAGAGCCAGGTCGACGTCGACGCGCTCGAACCCGCCGAGGCGATCCGCAAGCTGGCCGAGCTGACCTTCGACCACCACGAGTCGCACCCGGACTTCCTGCGGCTGGTCAGCATCGAGAACATCCACCGCGCCGAGCACTTGACCAAGTCCGAGCTGCTGCCCGGCCTGGCCGGCCCTGCGGTGGAGGTGCTCGACGGGGTTCTGCGGCGCGGACGCGAGAGCGGGCAGTTCCGCGACGACGTCGACGCGCTGGACGTGCACATGATGATCAGCTCGTTCTGCGTGTTCCGCACCGCCAACCGCTACACGTTCCAGGCGATCTTCCAGCGCGACCTGCTCGACCCGAAGCGCCGCGACCACTACCGGCGAATGCTCGGCGACATGGTGCTCGACTTCCTGTCACGAGACTGAAACGCACCCTTGACACGCGTTCGCGGGCGCTTCACAGTCTTGAGAACTAACTAGATGGTTCATAAGTCACCGCGCAACGGTGCACGGACTTCCTGGAGCTGACAGTGACCGACGGCCAAAGAGCCCACCTGGGCAAGCCGCGCAAGGCCGCGATCGCCGCGTGGATCGGAAGCGCGCTCGAGTACTACGACTTCTTCATCTACGGCACCGCCGCTGCGCTGGTGTTCAACAAGATCTTCTTCCCCACCTCCGACCCCGCGACCGGCACCCTGCTGGCGCTGGCGTCCTTCGGCGTGGGCTACCTGGCGCGGCCGATCGGCGCGTTCATCCTCGGCCACGTCGGTGACGCCTTCGGCCGCAAGCGCGTGCTGGTGTTCACCGTGCTGCTGATGGGGATCTCCACGGTCCTGGTCGGCTGCCTGCCCACCTACGACCAGATCGGCCTGGCCGCGCCCGCGCTGCTGGTCGCACTCCGCCTGCTGCAAGGCTTTTCAGCCGCCGGCGAGCAGGCCGGGGCGAACTCGATGTCGCTGGAGCACGCGCCGGCGAACCGGCGGGCGTACTACACCAGCTTCACCCTCAGCGGCACCCAGGCCGGGCAGATCCTGGCCACGGCGGTGTTCCTGCCGGTGGCAGCGCTGCCGGAGGAGCACCTGGTCAGCTGGGGCTGGCGGGTCCCGTTCTGGCTCAGCGCGGTCGTGGTCGTCGTCGGCCTGGTGATCCGCAGCAAGCTCGACGAGACCCCGGTGTTCGTCGAGGAGGTCGCCGAGACCAAGCGCGAGAAGACGCCCCTGCTGCCGCTGTTCCGCGACCACTGGGCCGGGGTGCTGCGCGTGATCGTCGCCTCGGTGATCGCCGCGGTGAGCACGATCTTCACCGTCTACGCGCTCAGCTACGCGGTGAACACCGTGGGGCTGGCCAAGACCCCGATGCTGTGGGTGGGCGTGCTGGCCAACGTCGTCGCGCTGGCGGCGATCCCGCTGTTCGCGGCCTTGTCCGACCGGATCGGCCGCAAGCCGGTGTTCATCGGCGGCTCGGCCGGGTGCGCGGTGCTGATGTTCGGGTACCTGTGGTCGCTGTCGACCGGCAGCTGGGCGCTGATCTTCACCTTCGGCATCCTGCTGTTCGGCGTGGTCTACAGCGCCACCAACGGGATCTGGCCGGCCTTCTACGGCGAGATGTTCCCGGCGAAGGTCCGGCTGTCGGGCATGGCCGTGGGCACCCAGATCGGTTTCGCGCTGGCCGGGTTCTCCCCCAGCATCGCCGAGGTCATCGGCGGTGGGCGTGAAGGCTGGGTCTACGTCGCGCTGTTCACCGCCGGCCTGTGCGCGCTGAACATCATCGCCGTGGCCTCCGCCCGCGAGACCCACGAGGTCCCGACCCCGGAGCTGGGGCAGTCCAAGACCCCGGCAACGGTCTGATCTCGACCTCCTCCCCCTGACGACCCCGATTTCGGCGGAGATCCCCACCGGGCCTCCGCCGAGGTCGGGGTCGTCGGCGTCTCCGGCGCCTTCACAACGTGGCACGCCATTCCGCGATGTGGGAGCTACGTCTCGATCGTTGACCTCCGCACGGGGTGCTGCGAGCATCCGTTGCGTGTTCACCCGGAACGCCTTCTCCTGGCGCCTGCACGTCGATCTGCGACGGCAGGCCAGCTCCATCTATCCGGTCCCGTAGGGACTTTCGGGCTTCCTGACTTCCCTTCCATGCCCGCCCCGCACCAACCTCCTTGATGCCGGGACGGTTTCAGCCGCAACCGGCCACCCCCTTCGCGCGTACTCGGTGACGTCGTCATCCGGGCGATTCGTCGTGCCTTGCAGATGGAGTGAAACGTCTTGCGTCGTCGTGATTTTCTGTCGTTGGCCGCAGCCGGTTCGGCCGCCGGACTGCTCGCCGCGTGCTCGGGAGGCCGCGGGAGCGACGCCGCTTCCGCGCCGGTACCGCCACCGGTCCCGGCCGATCAGCTGGCCGGGGTGACCCTGCGGGTCGGTGACCAGAAGGGGGCGTCCCAGTCGCTGCTGCGCTCGGCCGGGCTGGACGACTTCCCGTACCAGGTCCAGTGGGCCACCTTCACCTCCGGACCGCCGCTGCTGGAGGCGCTGTCGGCCGACGCCATCGACATCGGCGGCACCGGCAACACTCCCCCGCTGTTCGCCGCGGCGGCCGGAGCCGACATCAAGATCGTCGCGGCCTCGCAGGGCAACGTGGCCAGCGACGCGCTTGTCGTCCTGCCCCACTCCCCGCTGCAGTCCCGCGACCAGCTGCGCGGCCGCAAGATCGCGGTCGCCAAGGGCAGCTCCGCGCACGGCCAGATCCTGCAGACCCTCGCAGCGGTGGGCCTCACGCCCGACGACGTCGAGCTCGTCTTCCTGCAGCCCGCCGACGCGCTCGGCGCCTTCAAGCAGGGATCGGTGGACGCCTGGGCGATCTGGGACCCCTACTTCGCGCAGATCCAGCTCGAGTCCGGCGCCCGGGTGATCGCCGACGGGCGGCGCGGCGGCGCCAACGGATACAGCTTCCAGGCCGCGAGCACCGCCGCGCTGGCCGACGCCAAGCGCAACTCCGCGATCGCCGACTACCTGACCCGGCTGGCCCGGGCCAACCGCTTCGCCGACGCCAACCGGGAGAAGCGGGCCCAGGCGTGGTCGCAGGACACCGGGCTGCCGATCGAGGTGACCCGCAAGGCCACCGAACTGGGTCCGGACCTGCCCGTCCGGCTCGACGACGCGGTCATCCGCTCGGAGCAGGAGCTGGCCGACGCCTTCGTCGCCGCGAAGGAGATCCCGCGCCGGTTCACCTTCGCCGACTTCGTCGACAACCGATTCGCCGCCCAGCTCGCGACCGCCTGAGGAATCCCATGCCCATCACCACCCACTGGTTCCTGCCCACCCACGGCGACGGCAGGTCCGTCGTGGACCGCCCGCACACCACGCCGACCGGTGCCGACACACCGCGCCGCCCCGACATCGACTACCTCGCGCAGGTCGCCCAGGCCGTCGAGCACCTCGGGTTCACCGGGATGCTCACGCCGACCGGCAGCTGGTGCCAGGACGCCTGGATCACCACCGCCGCCCTGCTGGCGCGCACCAAGCGGATCAAGTTCCTGGTCGCCTTCCGGCCCGGTTCGCTGTCGCCGACGCTGGCCGCGCAGCTGGCCAGCACCTACCAGAAGGTCTCCGACGGGCGGCTGCTGCTCAACATCGTCA
The DNA here is from genome assembly GCF_035320975.1 of Saccharopolyspora mangrovi. Taxonomy (NCBI): domain Bacteria; kingdom Bacillati; phylum Actinomycetota; class Actinomycetes; order Pseudonocardiales; family Pseudonocardiaceae; genus Saccharopolyspora; species Saccharopolyspora mangrovi. The sequence continues at coordinate 142,515 of NZ_JAWLNX010000011.1, forward strand.
CCGGTGGCGAGTCGACCGAGCAGCAGCGCTACGGCGACTGGCTCGACCACGACGAGCGCTACGCGCGCACCGACGAATTCTTAGCGATCTTGCGCGGCATCTTCGCCGGCGAGCCCTTCGACTTCGACGGCGAGCACTACAGCGTGCGCGGGGCGACGTCCTTCGAGGCGCCGGAACCCGCGCCGCCGCTGTACTTCGGCGGATCGTCGGAAGCCGCGCTGCCGGTGGCCGCCCGTCGTGCCGACGTGCACCTGACCTGGGGCGAACCGCCGGCCGCGGTGGGCCGCAAGGTGCAGCGGCTGCGGGAGCTGGCCGCCGAGGAGGGCCGCGAGCTGCGGTTCGGCCTGCGCGCGCACGTCATCACCCGCGACAGCAGCGCCGACGCCTGGGGCACCGCGCAGCGGTTCCTGGAGCAGATGGATCCGGCCGACGTGGCCGCGTCCCAAGCCAAGATCGCCAAGACCGAGGCCGTCGGCCAGCAGAAGATCGCCGAGCTGCACGGTGGCGTGCTGCCCGGCGAGGCCCGCGACCTGGAGGTCCACCCGGGACTGTGGGCGGGCGTCGGGCTGCTGCGGGGCGGAGCCGGAACCGCGCTGGTGGGCAGCCACTCCGAGGTCGCCGACCTCATCGAGGAGTACCACTCGGTGGGCATCAAGGAGTTCGTGCTCTCGGGCTACCCGCACCTGGAGGAGTCCTACTGGTTCGGCGAGGGCGTGCACCCGGAACTGGCCCGGCGGGGCTTGCGCGCCGCGCCTCCGCCCGGTGCCGCGCGCGAGCTGGAGCCCGCACCGCACTGAGGGCCCGCGGGGCAGTTCCGGGCGAAATGGACCTCGATCACGGTCGGTTCGGGACGGAACCTGCCCTGGACGCGCGAAACGACCCCGGCCGAAGCGCGGCCGGGGTCGTTCTCAGCTGTTCAGTAGCGGTTGCCGCCGGGAGCGCCGGGACGCTGCGGCGGACGGCCACCGGGAGCTCCGGGACGACCCGGTCCCGGCGGCTGCGCGCCCGGACGACCGGCGCCCGGGGGCGGACCGGCGGGTGGGTTGCCCTGCGGACGCCCCGGATTCGGAGCGCCGGGACGCCCCTGCCCGGGAGGTGCGGGACGGCCGCCCTGGTTCGGCGGGTTGCCCTGCGGACGCCCCTGGTTGGGCGCTCCCGGACGGCCACCGCCGGGCGGCTGAGCACCGGCGGGCTGGGAACCGGCGGGCTGAGCACCCGGCCGTCCCGGACCCGCCGGACGGCCCTGCCCGGCGCCGGGACGAGCCCCGGGGCGAGCGGCGGGCGGCTGAGCGCCCCGCTCGGGACGGGAGGTCTCCGCGCGCGAGGGGCGGTCGAAGTCCAGGTCGAAATCGTCGTCGTCGCGACGCCTGCGGCGGGGCATCTTCAGCGGGGCCTTGCCCGCCTGCTTGCGGCTGTTGATCCACAGGTCGAAGCCGAAGATCACCAGGGCCATGATCAGGAGCATCAGGCCGAGCAGCGGGACTTCCAGGACCAGCGCCACCACCAGCGCGAGCACCAGCATCGTGATGATCGGTACCCACGCGAACGGGTCGATCCGGTTGAGGATCGCGGAGACCCCGCCGGAATCGTCGTGGTCCGCGTCACGTGCCATCGAGACTCTCCAACTTCACTCTGCGCCCGGCCGCGGAAGTGTACCGGAGCTTCACCTCCGGACCCGCGACCGTCACCCGCCCGATGCGGGCCCGATCACGCCTTTTGTACGCCATCACCGACCGGCCAGGCGGACCTGGACCACCCCAGGACTCCACCCCGGCCGGACTCGGCGCGGGACGCGCGCCCGTCTCGCCGCCGCCCGCCGCGCGGACCGGTTCAAGATCATACTCACGCACCGGTTTCCCTTTGTTCACACCGGTGCCGAACACGACCGGGAATGGCAACACCAGCGGTTGACCAGGCACGGCGTCGACGATTGCGCGGCGACCGCGGATCCAGCGGGCTGCGGATACCCTGATTCAGCAGTCCATTATGGAGTAATTACCAAATAGCACGAATTCTGTGAACACCTTGTTGATCATGTGCGACGGCAGCTCGCGACGAGCGGCGATCCTCGCAGTTCGACGCCGCAACACGGAGTTTCACGCCGGACTGAGCATGCTCCAAGATCACTCCGGCGTCTCTGGAGAACCGAGGGCGTGGATACTATTGTGGCCGCCCGCAACTTTCCGGCGGGCAGAAATCCGGAGTCCGAAGTCACATTGATCGGGGCTGCAATGAGCACTGCCGACGAGACGCTCGGCGCGCTGACGAAAAGGCAGTTGGAAAACCTCTGCCGAGTAGCAGGAATAGACCACTCCGAGCCGGCCCGATTGCTCGGCGAGGCCCTCGGCGCGGCCCGCGACCGGCCGCTGGCGAGGCCACCGCTGTGGCCGTCGGACGTCGCCGACGACGCCACGCCGATCGAGTTCTCCGTCCAGGTCGACGACGGCGGCGACCGCCACCTGCGCGTCCTGGCCGAAACGCTGCCCGCCGAGCCCGGTCCGGCCGCCAACCTGCGCGCCGCCCAGGACCTCGTCGCCTCCCTGGCCGAGCGCTACGACCTGCCGCTGGACCGGCTGCGCGCGGTCGAGGACCTGTTCAGCCCGGAAGAACCGGACGGCACGTTCTCCTGGTGGTTCTCCTTCATCTTCGACTCCGCGGGCCCGCCCAGGTTCAAGGTCTACTTCAACCCCGACGTCCGGGGCCCCGAGGAGGCGCCGAAGCTCGTCGAGGAGGCGTTCAACCGGCTCGGTTTGGAAAGCGCCTACCCGACCGTCCTGGACCACGCGAAGCGCCGGGAGTCCGACCGGCTGACGTTCTTCGCGCTCGACCTGGACCGCAGCCCGCAAGCCCGGGTCAAGCTCTACGTCTCGCAGTACGACGCGGGCGTCGAGGAGGTCGAACTGGCCGCCTCCGCGGTGCCCGGCATCGACCGCTACCAGGTCGGCGACTTCTGCCGGCTGCTGGCGCCGGGCACCGAGCGGTTCCCCGGACGGCCCCTGGTGTCGAGCTACTCCTTCGTCGAAGGCGACCGCGAGAAGCCCAGCAACTACAGCATCTACCTGCCGCTGCGCGACTACGTGCCGGACGACTCGGTGGCCCGCCAGCGGGTCCGGCGGCACCTGCGCGACCACCGCATCGACCCGGAGCTGCTCGACGAGGTCATCGGTGCCCTCACCGACCGCGACCTGTCCGCGCAGCCCGGGATGCTCGCCCACGTCTCGCTGCGGCTGAGCCCGGACCGGACCGGCACCACCATCTACGCCTCCTCGGAGGCCTACGGCGGAACCCGCACCTGAGCTAGACCCGTCCACGACCGAGGAGCACCACCCATGCCGCACTTGCGCCCGTACGTCTCCGCCGTCGTGCGCCCGATCCCGATCACCACGCGGGCGCAGCGCGTCGAGGCGCTGGACCGCGCGGGGCACAACCCGTTCAACCTGCCCGCCGACGCGGTGAGCATCGACCTGCTGTCGGACTCCGGGACCGGTGCGGTCTCGACCGATCAGCAGGCCTGGGCGCAGCGCGGCGACGAGCGCTACGCGGGCGCCGAGTCCTTCTACCGCTTCCGAGACGCGCTGCGGGAGGTCGTGCCCTACGAGCACCTGCTGCCGGTGCACCAGGGCCGCGCCGCCGAGCGCGTGCTGTTCTCGGCGCTGCTCGGGGAAGGCCGGATCAGCCTGAGCAACACGCACTTCGACACCACCCGCGCCAACGTGGAGCGGCTCGGTGCGGAGGCCCGCGACCTGCCCGGCCAGGAGCTGTTCGACCTCGACAGCGACCACCCGTTCAAGGGCGACATCGACGTCGAAGCGGTCCGGCAGGTCCTCGACGGGCCGGACGGCGACCGGGTCGGGCAGATCCTGGTGACCATCACCAACAACGGCGGTGGCGGGCAACCGGTGTCGATGGCCAACCTCGACGAGATCAGCGCGCTGGCGCGCGAGCGCGGCGTGCCGCTGATCCTCGACGCCGCGCGGTTCGCCGAGAACGCGTGGCTGGTCGTCCGCCGCGAACCCGGCTACGCGGACAAGACCCCGCTGGAGGTCGCGCGCCAGGCGTTCGCGCTCGCCGACGGCGCGGTGGCCAGCCTGAAGAAGGACGGGTTGTCACCGGAAGGCGCGTTCATCGGCGTCAACGACGCCGAGCTCGCCGACCGGTGCGAGGTCGACGTGATCGCCACCGAGGGCTTCCGCACCTACGGCGGGCTGACCGGCGCGACCCTGGAGCAGCTGGCGCAGGGACTGCGCGAGGTCGTCACGCCGGAGTACCTCGCCGACCGCGAGCACGAGGCCGCCTACCTGGCCGAACGCGCGCACCACGCGGGCGTGGACACGTTCCGCCCGTCCGGCCTGCACGGCGTCTACCTCAACGCCGGCCGGCTGCTGCCGCACCTGACCCCGGCCCAGTTCCCCGGCCACGCGCTGGCCTGCGCGCTCTACCGCGAGGGCGGGATCCGCTGCGCCGAACTGGGTTCGCTGTACCTGGGTGCGCTCGACGAGAACGCCGAACTCACCGAGCCCGCGCCGTTCGAGCTGGTGCGGCTGGCGCTGCCGCGGCGCGTCTACGACCACAGCCACCTGGAGTACGTGGGCGAGGTGCTGGCCCGGATCGCGAAGAACCCTAAGTCGGTGCCCGGCTACCGGATCACCGAGAACCCGCCGATCCTGCGCCACTTCCGCTGCCGGACCGAACCGCTGAGCTAGCCCGCGGGCCCGGGTACCCTCCGACGGGTGCCCGGGTCGGGGTCAGCCGATCTCCGACGGGGCCCGGTCGATGGCGTGGCGGACGAGCGTGACCAGCGCGTTCTTGCACAGCGCCCGGTCTCGGGCGTCGCAGATGACGATCGGCACCTCGGGCGGGATCACCAGCGCGTCGCGCACTTCCTCGGGCTCGTACTCGTAGGTGTCGTCGAAGATGTTGACCGCCACCACGAACGGGATGCCGCGCCGCTCGAAGAAGTCCACCGAGGCGAAGGCGTCCTGCAGCTTGCGCGTGTCGACGAGCACCACGGCGCCGACCGCGCCCAGCGCCAGGTCGTTCCACAGCGGCCAGAACCTGTTCTGGCCGGGGGCGCCGAACAGGTAGAGCACGATCTCGTCGGAGATGGTGATGCGCCCGAAGTCCAGCGCGACGGTGGTGGTCTCCTTGCGGTCCACGCCGCTGAGGTCGTCGATGCCCTCGCTGGCGACGGTCATCTCCTCTTCGGTGGTCAGCGGCGGGAACTCGCTCACCGCGCCGACCATCGTCGTCTTGCCGACGCCGAAACCACCGGCCACGACGAGTTTCACGGGTATCGGGGCCGGATTTCCGGCCTCCTGCCCATCACCCCGGCCGGACTGCACCGGAAGGGACTGATCAGCCCCGGCTTTCGCCTCGGCCACCCTAGAGTCTGCAAAGCCCACGGTACACCTGCTCCAAGATTTCTCGGCTGACTTCGGTACGAGGCGTGCGCACGAAGACGGCACCGTGGTCGAGCAGGTCACCGCACAGAACCCGGACCACGCCCATCGGCTGTCCCAGCGCGACGGCGAGCTCCGCCAGCGACACGGGGCGATGGCACGCCTCCAGGATCGCGCGGTGCTCGGGCGTGAGCTCCAGCCTCGGTGTCTCCGGTCGCGGCTCGACGGTGACCACCTGGGTCGCCGTGTCGAGCCGGTGCTTGTGCTGCCCAGGTGTCCGGCCGCGCGTGATCGTGTACGGCCGGACCATGGGGCCGGCTTCATCGTCGTACCACGCCTCGTCCACTGTCAGGTCCTCTCCGCCGCCAAACCGCGCAGCTCTCGCGGCGCGGCCGACAGGAACGACCCGACCCGGGTGATCAGGCGGCCCATCTCGTAGGCCACCAGCTCGATGTCGGTGTCCGCCGCCGACAGCACCGCCAGGCACGCGCCGCTGCCCGCCGCCGAGACGAACAGGAAACCGTGCTCCATCTCGACGTGCGTCTGCGCGACCTGGCCGCGGCCGAAGTCCTTGCTCACGCCCTTGCCGATGCTGCGCATGCTCGACGCCGCCGCGGCCAGCTTGTCACCGGCGTCCCGGTCCAGTCCGGCGGACTTGGCGATGACCAGGCCGTCGTTGGACAGCACCACGGCGTGGTCGGCGCCGTGCACGCCCTGCACGAAGTCGTCCAGCAGCCAACTCAGTTTCGAAGCTGTCTCGGTCATGCCCACCTCACACACATGTCGTCTGGTCTGCTCACGAGCCGCTGCTGTCGGATTCGTCGAAGCCGCCCCGGAACGCGCGGCGGAACCCCGCCAGCTTGCTCGGCGAGGCGACCACGGCCTGGTCTTCGGCGTCGGGGTCGTCCTTGAGTCCGTCTGCCAGGTGGGTCTGCGGCACCCGTTTCGGCAGCGCCGGACGATTTCCCTTGCCGCGCTTGGCTTCCGGTTCCGGCGCGGGCTCGTCCTCCGGTGCGGGCGATTCGGTGGCCGGCCACTGGTAGCCGGGCTGGGTCGCGTCCCCGCCGGGCGCGGCGGACTGGTCGGTCATCGTCCCATCCCAGCTCAGTTCGCGCGGCTGCGGCACCAACGTCGGTTCGGTCCGCGCACCGTTGATCGGCTGTTGCTCCGCACCCGACCGCTCCTCCAGGTTCCCGGCGATCTCGCGTCGCCGCTGCACCGCGCCGATCGGCACCTGCACGGTGTCGCCCTCGCCCTCACCACCGCCTGCTTCCAGGATCCGGTGGGGCAGCAGCACGGTGGCGCGGGTGCCGCCGTAGGCCGAGACGCCGAACTCCACGGAGATCTCGCGGCGGGAGGCCAGCCGGGCGGCGGTGAACAGGCCCAGCTGCTCGGCCTTGTTGTTCTCCAGCACGAGCCGGTCGAACTCCGGCGGCTGGTGCATCATCTCGTTGGCCCGCTGGCGGATCTCGGGGTCCATGCCCAGGCCCTGGTCGGCGATGTCGATGGCGATCCCGCGCGCGACCTCGTTGGCCCCGACGTGCACCTGCGTGTTCGGCGGGGAGAACGCCGTCGCGTTGTCGATCAGCTCGGAGATCAAGTGGATCGAGTCGCCCACGGCCGCGCCGTGCAGCATCACGTCCGGCACGTGGCCGATGACCACCCGGGAGTACTGGTCGATCTCGGACATCGCCGAGCGCAGCACGTCCATCAGCGCGACCGGGCGGCTCCACCGGCGACCGGGCTGCTGGTCACCGAGGACCAGCAGGTTCTCCACCGTGCGGCGGGCGCGGGTGGTGGAGTTGTCCAGGTCGAACAGCTTGGCCAGCTGCTGGGAGCTCTCCTCGTTGCGCTCCAGCTGGTCGATCGTGGTGTGCATGCCGCGCAGCAGCCGCTGGATGCGGTGGGCCATGCCGACGAAGACGACGCGCGCGCCCTGCCGCGCCCGGGTTTCGCCGACGGCGGCCTGCACGGCCTCCCGCTGGAACAGCTGGATGGCGTGGGCGACTTCGCCGACCTCGTCGCTGCGGTAGTGCTCCAGGCGCACCATCTCGGCGTCGACGTCGACCGCCTCGCCCTCGCGGAGCCTGCGGACCACGTCGGGCAGCCGCTCGGCCATCGCCAGCGATTCGGTGCGCAGGCCCTGCAGCCGGGTCAGCAGCGCGTCGTCGACGACGGTGCGGTAGACGCGGCGGGCGAAGAAGAACGACCCGACCGAGACCACCAGCGCGACCAGGCCGCCGACCAGCACCGTCCACAGCGTGCTGCTCGCGCGGCCGACGGCGCCGCTGGCGACCTGCTCGCTCTGGGTGCGCACCAGGTTGGACATCTCGGCGCCGATGTCGTTGGTCATCCGCCGCCAGTCCTCGACGCGCAGCTGCGGGCGGTCGCCCGGGCCGAACGCCCCGTGCTGGATGAGCTGGTCCTCAGCGGCGACCAGCTGCTTCCAGTCCGGGTTGGCCAGCATCGCCTGGTAGCGCTGCCGCACCTCGGGCAGCATCGTGGTCATGTTGGCTTCGACCGCCGCGTGGTGGCCGATGATGTAGCCGGTGAGCTCGCGGTGCTGGGCCGGGGTCAGCTGGCCGCTGGCGAGGATGGTGCCGACCATCGAGGACTCGCGGGAGAGCATGTCCGAGGCCCGGAACAGGCCCACGGCGGCCAGCGATCCCTGACGCGCCTCGGAGTCCGGCGTGATCCGCGACTGGATGTCGAAGAGCCTGGTCGCGGTGTCGAACATGCCGTTGTAGAAGGCGTTGAGCTCGTCGACGGTCGCCTGCCCGGCGGCGATGCGGTTGCGCAGGTCGGGCAGCCCCTCGAAGTAGCCGTTGAGCTCGTTCATCGGCCCGATGACGTCGGCGGGAGCCGATTGCAGGACGGGAGCGGCCTTCTCGTTGAGCTCGGCGAGCGCGCTGTCGGTGGCGCCCTGCTGGCCGAGCAGCTCGCTGGTGCCGGCGCCGGGCTGGCCGATGACCTCGAGGCTGCGGAGACGTTCGCGCTGGACCTGGTCCAGGGCGTTGACCGCGGGCAGCGACATCGACTGCACACCGGAGGCGATCTGCCGGGCGAAGAAGGCGTCGAAGGCGAACAGCGAACAACCCACCGCCCACAGGACTGCCACGACGACCCACGGGACGAACACCGCCCAGGTCAGTCGCGACCGGATCGAAGAGCCACCGGCGCGTCGTCTTTCGGGCCCTGGCGAGGATGAGGAATGGTCTTGGGTCGTCACTTCCACGTTCTTTCCATCGATGGTCTTTCGCCCACGCCAGGGCATGCCCCGGCGGCCCGACAATGCGTGCCCTCGATACGCGAGGCACCTTATCGGATGATCTTCACTCAATAGTGGAGGCTGGCGAGTATTCCCCACCACTGCTGGACGGACGACAGTTCCTGCGGGATTTTTCCCATTGAACCGTGATCAGGCGGAGAAGGTGTGAAAACGCCGGACAGCGCGCGTGCCCGTCAATTCGAGAAGCCATCGAGATCACTCGAATGGAGGCCGCAGATCATCACTGTCCGGAATTGACCCGGAGCGCACTCCTCATCACCCCAGAAACGGACCAACCCGACTCGCTCAGGCCTCGCGATGAGCCTCGTCGGCGGCATCGCGCAACAGCGGCAGCCGCGCGGGCCCGGCCAGGCCGAGGTGGTACAGGTGCAGCTCGCTCGCCCCCGCCTCGCGCAACCGGCGCGCGTAGCCGGCGAGATCGCCGGCCTGCGGGCCGACAGCGGTCACGTAGGCGCCCACGTTGCCGACCCCGGCGGACCTCGCCGCGGCGACCTCGTCCGGGCCGGTGGGGTTCCAGCACGGCACGACGACCCCGTCGACCTCGGCCGGGACGTCCGGGGGCAGCCCCGGCAGCGCACCCGTCGCCCACGCGTCGGCGCTGCCGTGCAGCAGCACCCGGCGGCCGGTCCCCACGGCCCCGAGCACCGCGCGACGCAAGCGGTCGGTGGCCTCGCGGCGGCCCGCGAGCAGGTTCTCCCGCAGATCATCGGGCAGTTCGTCGGTGGTGGCGGTCAGCTCGCCGGTGGCGATGATCCGCCGGACCTCGGCGCGCAAGGCCTCGCGCACCCGGTCCGGGTCGACACCGGCCCAGCTGCGCGCGCACTCCCGGCAGCAGCACACCGACAGCAGGCGGGCCACCGCCGGGGCCCAGACGGCGTCGGTCTTCTCGTGCTGGTGCTGGTGCACGGCGCCGAGCTGGCCGCACGCCTCCAGCACCACCGAACGCACGTCGAGCCCCGCCAGCGCCGCTTCGGTGAGCCGAGCCGCGTAGTCGCGCACCTCGGAGTGCGACGGGCACAGCGCCCACGGGTAGACCTCGCCGAAGCAGTTGCGCACCGCGAGGTCCGGAAAACGCCCGCCCAGCAACGAGTTGTGCGTCAGCACCAGCCACGCCGCCGCCGGCACACCGCTGCGGGCCAGCTCGGCGACGGCCGCGCCCGCGCTGTCCGGGCCGACCCAATCCGGCTCGGCCGGGTGCAGCCTGCCCCAGCCGGTGCCCACCGGCCGGTAGAGCGCGGCGTGGCGGGCCACGACCGCGCTGCGGTTCTCGTCGAACGGGGTCGCCGCCCTGGCGCTGTGGTAGGCGACCGCCACGGCCACCTCGTCCACGCCGGACGCCGCGACCCGGTCGGCGAAACCGGGCCGGACGTCCCAGGGGTAGGCGTAGCCGGTGACGTGCGCGCTCATCGCGCGACCGCCGGGGCCTTCTCCTTCGCGGCCCGGTCGAGCACGTCGAGCATCTCGTCGATCTCGTCGGTCCGCTCGGAGGCGACCGCACCGAGACCGATGAACAGGGCCAGCGACACCAGGATCGGCGTCGCGACCGTCGCGGTCTGGCTGGCGTCCACGCCGTAGTACAGGACGGCGTAGGTGATCAGGCCGCCCGCCCACGACACCAGCGCCGCCCGGGACCCGCAGCGGCGGAACCACGGCAGCATGCCCAGCAGCAACGGCACCGAGATCGGCCCCATCAGCGCCGCCACCCACGACACCACGATCGACAGCACCCCGCCGAGGCTGTCGGCCTGGGTGGCGACCAGCATGCTCAGCGCGATGAAGCTGAAGGTCGCGATACGGCCCGCGCGCAGCCGCTGGGTCTCGCCGAACTCGCGGGCCTTGCGCCACAGCACCGGCAGCATGTCGCGGGTGATGACCGCCGAGATGGCGTTGGCGTCGGAGGCGACCATCGCCATCGTGTGCGAGAACATGCCCGCCAGGACCAGGCCCACCATGCCCGCGGGCAGCAGCTTCTCGGTCATGGCCGCGTAGGAGGTCGTGGGGTCTTCCAGGCCCGGCACGAACAGCGGCGCGGCGAACATCGGGAACATCAGCACCAGCGGCCAGATCAGGTACAGCGCGGAGGACAGCAGCGCGCCCCGGCGGGCGGCGTGGTTGTCCGGCGAGGCCATGTAGCGCTGCGCCAGGTTCCACATGCCTCCGTTGTACTCCAGGGTTTTGACCAGCACGTACACCAGGAGGAAGACGGTCGTGTAGTCCTCGGTGACCGGCGAGAGGTGCCCTGCGGGCAGCCGGTCCCACATCGTCCACAGACCCGAGATGCCGCCGAACGAGGACAGCACCGCCCAGATCATCACGATCCCGGCCAGGCCTTGGATCACGAACTGCCCGAAGTCGGTGAGCGCGTCGGCCCACAGCCCGCCCGCCGTGCAGTACAGCAGCGTGACACCGCCGGTCACCAGGATTCCCACCAGGATCGGCACGCCGGCGAAGGACTCCAGCAGGATCGACACCGCGAACCACTTGGAGGCCACGTCGAAGACCTTCAGCGAGGCCCCGCTCCAGGCCAGGGCCTGCTGGGTGGGGATGTTGAAGCGCCGGGCCAGGAACTCCAGCGGCGAGGCCACGCCGAACTTGGCGCGCAACTGGTTCCAGCGCGCGGCGAACAGCCACGCCCCGATCGCCACACCGACTCCGATGGAGGCGAAGCCCCAGAAGTAGACGGTGACGCCCTGGCTGTAGGCGACTCCGGCGTAGGCGACGAACAGCACCGCGCTGTAACCGGACATGTGGTGCGAGATCCCGGCCAGCCACCAGGGCATCCGGCCACCGGCGATGAAGAAGTCCTTGTCGGTCTTGACCCTTCGGTGCGACCACCAGCCGATGCCGACCATCAGCCCGAAGTACCCGATGACCATGCCCCAGTCCAGCGCGTGCACCGGCCCACCCCTTCACATCCGATGACTTGGAACTCCGCGGCTGTCGAGCTCGCTGCGGGATCGTCGTTGACCCGGTCGCGTGCGCCGGATGTGGTGCCTCGCCCGGCCCGCGGGCGGGGAAAGCGCTTCCCGATTTGGGCCGAACGGACCACACGGGAATTCCGCGCGGTCTTGAACAATTTGTTTCGTAAAGTTCCGGAGCTGGACGCTAGTATGGCGTCGATCACGTGTCAACCAACGTTCGATCAGCGTCCGGCACCCGGAATTCCTTGACCTCGAAAGGAAAACACCTTGTCGGAACGCATCCTGATCACCGGCGCCGCCGGTGTCGTCGGCAAGCTGATGCGGCCGCGGCTGCGCCGGGAGGGCCGGACGCTCCGGCTGCTCGACATCGCGCGACCCGCACCCGCCGGTGAGGCGAAGCCCCATGTCGCGTGCCCTGCCAGGACGTCGACGCGGTGATCCACCTCGGCGGCCACAGCCGCGAGAACAGCTGGGCCGAAATACTTTCGGTCAACATCGACGGCACGCGGACCGTCCTGGAAGCCGCCGGGCAGGCCGGAGTGCCCCGGGTCGTCCTCGCGTCCAGCAACCACGCCGCCGGGTTCCGGCCGGTCTCGGAAACCGCGACGCTGGCCGCGGACTCGCCGCCGCGCCCGGACACCTACTACGGGGTGAGCAAAGCGGCGGTGGAGGCGCTGGGCAGCCTCTACCACTCCCGGTTCGGGATGGACGTGATCTGCATCCGCATCGGTGCGTGCTTCGAGGAGGTCCACGACGAGCGCGGACTCGGCCTGTGGCTCTCCCCGACGACGGCGCTCGGCTCTTCGAGGCCTGCCTGTCCCACCCGTCGCCGGGTTACCGGGTCGTCTGGGGAGTCTCGGACAACACCCGGCGCTGGGTCCCGCTGACCGAGGCCGAGGCGCTCGGCTACGCGTCCCAGGACGACGCGGAGGTCTTCGCCCCCGGGGTCGCCCCGAACACCAGCCACGAACTCCTCGGCGGTCCGTTCACCTCAGCTCCGCTGGGAGAACCGAACTAGCCGTCGGAGCCGTTCCGCACGGCTGAGCAGGGCGGCCTCGACCACTAGTGCTGCTGTTCGCTGCGGCGTTGTTCTTCTCGGTAGCCGTAGGCGGCCTGGCGGACCGCTTGGTCGGATTCCAGGCTGGAGCCCAGCGCGCCCGCGATCACGCCCATCGTGGTGAAGCCCCAGGCCAGGGTCAGGTAGCGGGTGAAGTCGGCGGCGTGCCCGAGGGTGCTGGCCAGCAGGTTCGGCGGCACGATGAACAGCGCCACCGCCAGGTTGATCACGAACAGGCCCAGGTACATCACGCCGACACCGATGGTCAGCGTCGCCACGGTCGAGGTGTTGTAGAGCAGCACCTGCTCGCGGTCCTGCTCGCTTTCGCTGCGCCGCTTCTCCCACAGCCCGTGCGCGGTGATCAGCCAGAACACCAGCAGCACGACCGAGACGAACCCGGCGATGACCTGCCGGTACACGCCGAGCTGATCACCGATCTGCCAGATCGTGCTCGACGACAGGCCGAAGGCGCTGGTGGCCACCGCGGCGGCCAGCGCGCTGCGCAGACCGAAGACCAGCTGCGCGGGCTGGTTCGACCGCACCATGCCGGAGAGCAGCCGCAACCGGCCGCGCCTGCGGGTCGTGGTGTAGCGGACGTCGGCCTCGTGCTCGCCGTCGTGCTCCTGGCGGTGCACCGGCGCCAGGAGCCGGGCGAGCTTGCTGTCGAGCCCGTAGCGGTTCTCACCGCCTCCGCCGCGGCCGGTGAGCTCGTCGACGATCTGCAGCATGACCTGCCTGGACCGCCGGTAGACCTGGGTGCCGCCCAGGGCGGGCAGGGACACGACTGCCACGTTGCGGTCGAGGTCGCTCTCGGCGACCACAGGCAGCCCGTCCGCGCGCACCGGCAGATCGGTCAGGCAGATCGCGTAGTCCCAGTCGTGCTGGTCCATGCGCTCGCGGGTGGACCCGAGGATGTCGCGGGTGTTGTGCCTGCCTGCCGTCACCGGGTCGACGTCGACCTCGACGGCCCACGAGTGCTGCTCATCGCTGAGCAGTTCGGGGAGCTCGTCGGCGAGGCGCCGGGTGACCTGCTCGGGCATGTCGGGGTCGGCGACGAGCCCGAGGCGGCGGTCCGGAGTGCCCGACTCCGGTTCGCCTCGTTCGGCGAGCTGCTCGGTCTCCCGCTGGTCCTCGGAGGCCTCGTCGTGCTCCTGCCCGCCCGGGTCACCGGCTTCGCCGGAAGCGTCGGCCTGGTCCTGGTCGACCATGCTCCTCCTCTCGGCAACCACACCCCGCATGATCCATTGTGTCCCTCGGGAGTGGATCACCCGGGGGGAACACGCCGGCGCGGGGTGTCAGCGCCGCGCCGGCGACTCCGGGCTGGCCGCCTGGTTGAAGCGGCCGGCGAGCCCGAGCAGCCGCAGCAGGCGGTCGACGGAGGGTGAGGGCACGAGCACCAGCTCCTTGTGCCGGGCCTCGGCGAGCCGGCTCAGCTCCAGCAGCGCGCACACCCCGTCGGAGTTGATGAAGTTGATCTGCGAGAGGTCGAGCACCACCATCGCGGCCGTGCCGGCCAGCCGCTGCCGGACGGGCTCGGCCAGCAGGTGCCGCGCCGCCAGGTCCAGCTCGCCCAGGACCTGGACGACCACCACGCCATCACCGGGTCGGACCGCCCGCACCCGTAACGTCCCGGACGCCGAACCCGCCGCCGGGGTGGCCCGGCGCGGGGGCGGGATGGAACTCGCCGTGCCGGTCAGGTCGGCGTTCACCACGAGCAGACCCCCTCGATACCTGGCCGAGCGCGCGCACCGGCGCCCGAACTGGAGACAGGAATTCGTTCCGCGAGCACCAGCGGGAGGCTGGTGCGTCCGATGGCCCACTGGGCCACGCCCCCGCAGCGGAACGGCACCGGCTGTGTGCTCAACCGACGGTGAACGCGAGCGTACAGAAAGTCGCGAAAGTCCGCACGGTGCAACGAAGTTGATCGCTCGCCGCAGCCGGATCCCGGTGCGCGCGTGGATCTTCGACGTGGAGCACCGCGCGCGAACGCGGGCTCGTCGACGACGACAGCGGTACGGTCCCGTTTCGTGTACCCCGAAGAGCTGATCGATGCGCGGCGCCGTGCCGCGTGGGGCAGCGCCGCGTTCCTGGTGGTCGGCCCCGGCAGCGTGACCGGCCTGGTCCCCTGGCTGCTCACGCGCTGGCGAGCGCGCCGGCCGGTGCCCGGAGGCGTGCCCGCCCAGTTGCTGGGCACCGCGATGATCCTCGTGGGTGGCGCGGCGCTGACCCGCTCCTTCGCCCACTTCGTCATCGCAGGCATGGGCACGCCCGTGCCTGGGGCACCACCGTCGAAGCTGGTCGTGACCGGTGTCTACCGGCACGTGCGCAACCCGATGTACGGGGCCATGCAGTTGATGATCATCGGCCAGGCGCTGCTGCTGGGGCAGTCCCGCCTGTACGTCTGGTCCTCGGTCGCCGCCGCCCTCCCCGCCGCCTACGTACCGCTGCGCGAAGAACCCGTGCTCCGGGAGCGCTTCGGCGAGGAGTACGACCGCTACTGCCGCAACGTCCCCCGCTGGCTACCACGACTGCGCCCCTGGCACCAGGACTAGCCCGCGGCACCGCTCGGACGGCGCGGCTGCAGCCGGTCGCGGAACGCGTCCGTGGCGTCGACGACGGCCTCGGCCAGACCGCCGGCCGCGCGATGCCCGGCGTCGACCAGCCGCAGCTCGTTGCCGGGCCAGGCCGCGGCGAGCTGCCAAGGCGTGCCCAGGAGGTTGCCCAGGTCGAGCGCGCCTTGGCACAGCGTCGCCGGGATGCCGGCGAGCGCCCCGGCCGAGCCGATGATCTCGTCATCGGCGAGCCAGGACCCGTGCCGCCAGAAGTGCGTGACGATGCGGGCGAATCCGAGCGCGAAGCGGGGGTCCGCGAACGCCGGGTTCGGTGGCGAGTCGGGGACGAGCGCGTCCTCCCACGCGCACCAGTCGCGTGCCGCTTTCGAGTGCACGGCGGGAGCGGGATGCATCAGCAGCCGGTGGTAGGCGTCGGCGAGGTCCCCGTCGCGGTCGCGCTCCGGCACGCCCGCCCGGAACCGGGCCCACGGTTCCGGGAAGAGGGCACCCAAACCCCGGGTGAGCAGGTCGGTCTCGGCACGTCGGCCGGTGGCGAGCCCGCACAGCACCATCTCCGACACGCGTTCCGGGTAGCGCTGCGCGTACGCCAGCGCCAGCACGCAACCCCAGGAGCCTCCTTGCACCAACCACCGGTCGACACCCAGGTGCTCGCGAAGCCGCTCCACGTCGACGATCAGGTGTTCGGTGGTGTTGGCCGACAGGTCGGCTCCCGGCTCGGCGGCGTGCGGTGTGCTGCGCCCGCACATGCGCTGGTCGAACAGCACGATCCGGTACGCCTGCGGATCGAAGTACCGGCGCATCCCCGGTGTGCACCCCGCCCCCGGGCCACCGTGCAGCACCAGCGCCGGTTTGCCCGCGGGGTTGCCGCACACCTCCCAGTGCACGAGGTGCCCGTCGCCGACCGCCAACATCCCCGACTCGTGCGGCTCGATCACCGGATACACCCTGGTCCCCTCTCAGCCGAGCCCACCCAGCATGCCATCGGCACGAGACCGGCGGTGGCGCTGGAGAAGTCCGAACGGCAGGGCGGTGCGGCCTCAGGTGTCGAGGTGGCGGGCCAGGTTGAGCATCCCCATCTGGTCGATGGTGTTGGGGTCCGGGTCGACGCAGGACTTGAGGCGGGCGGTGAGGGCTTCGCCGTCGAGGTCCGTGCCGATGAGCACGAGGTTGGTGGCGCGCTCACCCTTCCAGCGGGTCTTCTCGAAGGCGGCGTAGACGCCGACCGCGTGGAGCATGAAGCGCTTCTCGTCACCGGAGGGGCCGAAGTCGATGGGGCCCTTGATGCGGTAGACGCCCCGGCTGCGCTCGTTGAGGAAGCGCAGGAACGCCGAGGGGTTCAGCGGCTCCTCGGCGGTGAACTCCACCGACTCGTAGGCGGCGTGCATGTGCTGGTCGTGATCGTCGTCGTGCTCCTCCAGATCCGCGAAGGAGAGCTGCCTGGCGCCGGCGGACTCGCGCACCTCGGGGGCCTCGAACAGGATCCCCGGTGAGATGCGGCCCCGCTCGACGGCCAGCACGGCACCGTCGGCGATCTCCCGGACCGAGGTGATCACCCCCTCCCGGTCCGCCTCGCCGACGCGGTCGACCTTGTTGACCACGACCAGGTCGGCCAGCCGCACGTGGTCGTCGAGCTCGGGGTGCCGGGCGCGGGTGTCGTCGAACTCGGCGGCGTCGACGACCTCCACCAGGCCGCCGAACTCGATGTTGGGGTTCTGCGAGGACAGCACCAGCCGCACCAGCTGCCGGGGTTCGGCGATGCCGCTGGCCTCGATCACGATGGCGTCCAGCGGCGCGCCCGGGTGGGCCAGCCGCTCCAGCATCCGGTCCACGCCGTCGGAGTCCACCGCGCAGCACAGGCAGCCGTTCTCCAGCGACATGGCGACGTCGACCTGGCCGGCGACGTTCATCGCGTCGATGTTGATGCTGCCGAAGTCGTTGACCAGCACGCCGATCCGACGCCCGTCGTTGTTGCTCAGCAGGTGGTTGAGCAGGGTCGTCTTGCCCGAGCCCAAGTAGCCCGCCAGCACGACCACCGGAATCCGCGCCGTCACCGCTCCCCCAAGTTCAGAACTCGCTCACCGGTCGCCATCCTCGCACGTCACCACCCGCGCGCGACGAAGGCGCCTGACCGGCTTATTGACCAGATCACGATCCGCCCTCTAGCTTGTTGCGCAGCTCCAGTCGGACACTGTCCGAAATACCGAACAATCGTGCCGGACAACGAAGTCTCGGAGGTACGACGTGGCAGGTGGCGGGGTGAGCCGGAGAACCTTCCTCGGCGCGGCGGCCCTGGGATGCGCGGGTCTGTCGAGCGGCTGCGGGTTCACGGGCAGCGGGGACGCGCTGCGGTACTGGAACCTCTTCAGCGGCGGCGACGGCGAGACGATGAAGGCGATGCTCGACGCCTACCGCGCCACGCACCCCGGAGTCGAGCTCGAGGACGTCACGCTGGAATGGGGCGACCGCTACTACACCAAGCTCGCGATGGCCGGGGCCGCTGAGCGCGCGCCCGACGTCGCGATCCTGCACCTTGGGCGGCTGCCCGCGTTCGCGCCCGGCGGGCTGATCGACGAGATGCGTCCGGACCTGCTGCGCCAGGCCGGGATCGGGCCCGAGCACTTCCCGCCGGGCCTGTGGCGGAAGTCGGTGCGCGGCGGCAAGCTCTTCGCGATCCCGCTCGACACGCACCCGTTCGTCCAGTACTACAACACCGACGTCTGCCGCGCCGCCGGGCTGCTCGACGAGCAGGACCAGCTGCGCACCCCGACCGGCCAGGACGGCGTGCGCGAGGCGCTGCGCGCGGTCCGGCGCGCGACCGGGAACGCCGGTCTGCTGCTGGAGACCACCGGTGACGGGGTGGGCCCGTGGCGGCTGTTCTGGAGCCTCTACCGGCAGGCCGGTGGCGACCTGTTCACCCCGGACGGCGCCCGCTCCGCGCTGGACGAACGCAAGGTCGCCGACGTGCTCGGGTTCGTGCAGGGGCTGCACGCCGAAGGGCTGGCCGCGACCGGGATGGACGGCGACGGGGCGATCGCGCTGTTCAGCAGCGGTCGCGCCGGGTTCTTCTGGTACGGCGAGTGGGAGGTGCAGACGTTCCTCACCGCTGAGATGGACTTCGGGATGACCCGCTTCCCCGGCATCTTCGGACCGCCGCTGGCCGAGGCCGACTCGCACGCCTTCGTCCTGCCGCACCGGGACCGGGACGAGCGGGACCACCTGCTGGTCTACGACCTCATCGCCACCTTGCTGCGGGACAGCACGAGATGGGCCGAGGGCGGCCACATCCCGGCGTACCTGCCGGTGACCAACAGCGACGCCTACGCCCGCATGCATCCGCAGTCGGAGTACCGCTCGGTCATCGACGACGTGCAGCTCGATCCCGACGTGTGGTTCGCCGGCTCCGGTTCCCGGTTGTGGACCGAGATGAACTCGGTGCTCGGGCCGGCGATGGACGGCCGGCTGGGCGTCGACCGCGCCGTCGCGCAGATCCGGGACGTCGTCGAAGACCTGCTCGCCACCCCGAACCCCACGGCATGATCGGAGGCCGCATGAGCACGCGCAGCGCAGGCTCGGGTTTCGCGTTCGTGACGCCGTTCCTGGCCGCCTACCTGCTGTTCCTGGTGCTCCCGCTGGGGATGGGGCTGGCCACGAGCCTCACCGACGCCGGCCTGACCGGCAAGAGCACCGATTTCGTGGGGCTGGCGAACTTCGCCGAGGCCCTGACCGATCCGGCGATGTGGCGGTCCTTCGGCGTCACCGTCGGGTTCACCGCCGCCAGCGCTCCCCCGCTGATCCTGGTCGGACTGGTGATGGCGTTGCTGACCCACCACCTGGCCCCGGCTCGGTGGTTGTGGCGGCTGGCGTTCTTCGCGCCCTACGTGCTGCCGTCCTCGGCGGTCGCGCTGATCTTCGTGTGGATCTACCAGCCGGAGTTCGGGCTCGCCGACTCGTTGTTGTCCTGGCTGGGCATCGGTCCGATGGGCTGGCTCTCGCACCCCGTCGCGGCGATGCTCGGCGTGGTCGTGGCCACCGTGTGGTGGACCGTCGGCTTCAACTTCCTGCTGTACCTCGCCGCGCTGCAGGCGATCCCCGACGACCTCTACGAGGCGTCGTCGCTGGACGGCGCGGGCGGCTCGCGGCAGCTCTGGCACATCACGCTGCCGATGCTGCGCCCGACGACCGGCCTGGTCGCGGTGCTGCAGGTGGTGGCCTCGCTGAAGGTCTTCGACCAGTTCTACCTGATCACCAACGGCGGGCCGCAGCACAGCACGCGGCCGATCCTGCAGTACGTCTACGAATCCGGGTTCACCAACTACCGCACGGGATACGCCTCGGCGGTGTCCTACGTGTTCTTCGCAGCGATCCTGCTGGTCACCCTCACGCACTTCAGCATCCAACGCCGCCGGGCCGCGGGAGGCACCCATGGCTGACCGATTCCGCTGGGGCACAGCGGTTCTGGCCGTCGCCACCATCGCGCTGGCCGCGTTGTGGTCGTTGCCATTCGGGTGGACGCTGCTGACCTCGCTCAAGCCCGAGTCGGAGACCACCGAGGTGCCGCTGCGCTGGCTGCCCAGCGAGTTCACCGTCGAGGCCTACCGCAGCGTGCTGGCCACCGACGACATCTGGATCTGGCTGTTCAACAGCGTTTTCACCGCGGGCGCGGTGACGGTGCTGGTGGTGCTGCTGTCGAGCATGGCCGCCTACGGCTTCTCCCGCACGGACTTCCGCGGCCGCAAGGCGCTGTTCGGGTTCGTCGTCGCGGGCGTGCTGGTGCCGACCGAGGTGCTGATCGTGCCGCTGTTCCAGGAGATGGTGTTCCTGGGCCTGGTGGACACGCCGTGGGGCGTGATCCTGCCGCAGGTCGTGCTGCCCGCGATGGTGTTCATCCTCAAGGTGTTCTTCGACGGCGTGCCCCGCGAGCTCGAAGAGGCCGCGATCGTCGACGGCGCGAGCCGGTGGCGGATCTACTGGCGCATCGTCATGCCGCTGTCGCGCCCGGTGCTGGCGGCCGTCGCGATCTTCACCTTCATCACGACGTGGAACAACTTCCTGTGGCCGTTCATCGTCACCGCGGACCCGAGCGCGATGACGCTGCCGGTCGGGCTGGCCACGGTCCAGGGCAGTTACGGCGTCCGCTACGCCGAGGTGATGGCCACCGTGGTCATCGCCGGACTGCCGCTGCTGCTGCTGTTCGTGCTGTTCCAGCGCCAGATCGTGCGCGGCGTCGCGCACACCGGTCTGGCCGGGCGATAGGGAGGAACTGGGAGATGACCCACGGCGAGACCGCGCGGGCGGACCTGACGATCGACCCGGCCTTCGAGGTCGGCGAGGTCAACCCGCGGCTGTTCGGCTCGTTCGTCGAGCACCTGGGCCGCTGCGTGCACACCGGCATCCACGAGCCGGGGCATCCCGCGGCCCGGGAGGACGGCCTGCGGCAGGACGTGCTGGACCTGGTGCGGGAACTGGGCGTGACGCTGGTGCGCTACCCGGGCGGCAACTTCGTCTCCGGGTACCGCTGGGAGGACGGCGTCGGCCCGGTCGAGCAACGTCCGAGGCGGCTGGACCCGGCGTGGCGTTCGGTGGAGACCAACGAGTTCGGGCTCAACGAGTTCATGCGCTTCACCGAGGTCTCCGAGGTGGAACCGATGATGGCGCTGAACCTGGGCACGCGCGGCCCGCAGGAGGCGCGCGAGCTGCTGGAGTACTGCAACCACCCCGGCGGCACCGCGTGGTCGGACCTGCGGCGCTCGCACGGGCACGAGCAACCCCACGGGATCGGTTTCTGGTGCCTGGGCAACGAGCTCGACGGGCCGTGGCAGATGGGCCACAAGACCGCCGAGGAGTACGGGCGGGTGGCCGCCGAGACCGCGCGGGTGATGCGCATGGTCGATCCCGGGGTGCAGCTGGTGGCCTGCGGCAGCTCGAACTCGGCGATGCCCACGTTCGCCGCGTGGGAGAACACCGTCCTGGAGCACACCTACGAGCACGTCGACCACATCTCCTGCCACGCCTACTACGAGGAATCCGGCGGCGACGTCGACAGCTTCCTCGCCTCGGCCCAGGACATGGAGCACTTCATCAACTCCGTCGTGGCGACCTGCGACCACGTGCGCGCCAAGCTGCGCAGCCGGAAGCGGCTGGCGCTGTCGTTCGACGAGTGGAACGTCTGGTACCGGGGGCTGCGCGATCCCGCCACCGAGCCGGACTGGGAGGTGGCGCCCCGGCTGCTGGAGGACAACTACACGCTCACCGACGCCGTGGTGGTGGGCAGCCTGCTGGTGACGCTGCTGCGCCACTGCGACCGGGTGACCGCCGCGTGCCTCGCGCAGCTGGTCAACGTGATCGCGCCGATCATGACCGAGCCCGGCGGCCCGGCGTGGCGGCAGACCACCTTCTACCCCTTCGCCGATGCCGCCCGGCACGGGCGCGGCCGCGTGCTGCGCGTCGAGCCGCGCTCGACCAGGCACGACACCGCCCAGTACGGCGAGGTCGACCTGCTGCACGCCACCGCGGTTCAGGAGGACGAGGGCACCGTCACGGTGTTCGCGGTGAACCGGAGCACCGACCTGCCGCTGGAGCTGGTCGCCGACGTCCGCGCCGCCGGCAGCGCGCGCGTCCTGGAGCACCGGGTGCTCACCGACGCCGACCGGCACGCCCGCAACACCCTCGCCGAACCCGACCGGGTCCGGCCCCGCGCCCTCGACGGCGCCGCGATCGACGGCGGGACGCTCACCGCCACCCTGCCCCCGCTGTCCTGGAACGTCCTGCGACTGCGCGGCTGACCTGGCCGCGAGGGGTCAGCGCGAGTCGGGGGTGAGCCGGAGGTGGTGGTGGGGTTCGAGGTCGGGCGCGGGCCAGGAACATGCTCCAGGCCAGGGCGTTCGCGCGGTTGGAGCCGCCACCCCAGTCCGCGTCGGTCGGTGCCGGACTGCCTGCCCGATCGGTGCGGACGTACCGGCCGGGGAGGAGCTCTTCGGCCAGCAGCAGCTGCCAGGTGCGCCGAGCGAAGTCCGGGTCGAGCGGCGAGAGCAGCGCCGCGATCTGCGCCGTGTTCGTGATCCCCTCGCTGAGCGGGCCGTGATCCCCAGCCTGGTGGCCTGCAACGTGCAGATGTCGCCGTCCGGCGCGGTGAACTCGGTGCGCAGCCGGTGCAGGAAGCGCGGCGCGACGGCCTCGGCGTGCCGGGTCCCGGCTGCGGTGTCGTACATGCGCAAACCAGCCAGGGCCACGGAGTTGCAGAACGGGAACACCAAACCCGGTTCGCACGGCCACAGCACGAGCGGGGAGCGCTGGAAGTTGGCGCTGACGTGCTCGGCGATGTCGGTGTGGCTGTAGGCGAACTCGGTGCCGTCGTCCCAGCGGAACCGCAGCGCGCCGGGCTCGTCGAAGCTGTCGTCGCCGGTGGCCTGCCGGTAGGCCGAGAGCATCAGCAGCAGGTAACCGGAGTACATGACGTTCGCCGGGCCGCCGATGGGATCGGGGCTGTTGCGGAGCATGCCCCACCGGTTCTCCCGCCGCCAGTAGCTCCAGACGGGCCGGTCGGTCATCCGCTGGACCAGGGCGCGCAGCGCGTCGTCGCGGTAGCCGCAGTAGGCGGGAGTGTGGGTGTGCCGCAGGGTCGCCAGCAGCAGAAAGACCGCCCAGATCCGGTACCGCATGGCCGGCAGCAGGTACTCGTCGCCGAACGGGCCGAAGCCGTTCCACTCGTGCGCGGGTTGCAGGGCCAGCGCTTCCGCCCAGCGCGCCAGCCGCGCTCGGTCGGCCTGGTCGGCCGGCTCGTCCCTGCTCGGCCGCCACTCCTCGCACGGCGCGGTGTCCAGGTAGTTCTGCGGGAGTCGCCGAGCTTCCGGGCGGACTCGCCCCGCCGCCGTTCGCGGAGCAGCAGCGCGGCCGGAACGCCGAGGACCGCGACCAGCTGGGCCCACGGCACCCACTCCTGCGGTCGATGGCCGTGCCCGTCGTGCACGGCCGCCAGCACCGCAGCCACCAGCATCGAGGTGATGATCACCGCCGGGAGCGCGAGGTAGTCGCCCTTCGACAAGGCGCGCTGGACACCCGTGAGCAGCCCGGCCACCACGGCGAGCAGGACGAGCAGGTGCAGCAGCAGCCACGGCACCAGCTCCCCCGACCAGCTCGGTGCGGGCGTGGCGAAGACGACGCCGAACCCGGGGACCAGCCCGGCCGCCCGCAACCAGTCCGGACCGCCCAGCGCGCTCGGCAACAGCCCCAGCAGCACCAGGGACGAGCCGAGGAGGCTCACGCGCTGCAGCCGGCAGGTCGTCAGCGGGCCGCGCAGGCCCGGCGGTCGTGGCAGAGTCGCGCTCGAAGAATCGCGCCCCATCGCGTCGTCCTCCCCCAGGAGTAGCCCAGCGACTGGTTCGAAGAGCGGAATTGACCCGATGCCCCACATGCGGCCTACTCGGTCGCATGTGCCCCATTTGCGCGGCCATCGCGGTCCCCTCACTCACGGTGGTGTGGTGGCGCTGGATGCGGCACCGCCGTGAGCGTGAAGACAATCCCCAGACGCCTCCCGCGGTCATCGCGCGCCCGCCCAGGCTCGACGAGTACGGGACCGACAAGGCGGGCCCGCCGAATTGACGTCGGCGGGCCCACCTCCGAGCGGAATTCGATCTCCTACTGCTGCCGGCCCACGTCGGTGAGGGCCTCGTCGAGAATGCCGAGTCCCCGATCGATTTCGGCCTCGGTGGCCGTGAGCGGCGGTGCGATGCGGAAGGTGCCGCCCATTCCCGGGAGCTGGACGATGTTCATGTGCAGCCCCAGCTCGGTGCAGCGGCGGGTGACGGCCGCGCCCAGTTTGTCGACGTCTCCCCCGTCCGGTCCGGCGGTGAGCTCCAGTCCCACCAGCAGTCCCCGGCCGCGGACGTCGCCGATCACCGGGTGCCGACCGGCCAGCTCGCGGAGACCGCCGGTCAGCCGCTCGCCCAGTTCGCGGGCGCGCACGTCGAGCCGGTCGCGGGTGAGCACGTCGAGGACCGTGTTGCCGACGGCGGCCGGGAGCGGGTCGTTGACGTGGGTGGTGAAGAACAGGAAGCCCCGGTCGTGGGCCTGCTGCTCGATCTCGGCGCTGGTCAGCACCGCTGCCAGCGGCAGTCCGGCACCGAGGGTCTTGGACAGGGTCAGGATGTCCGGGACGACGCCGTCGCGCTCGAAGGCGTACCAGTCGCCGGTGCGGCACAGGCCCGTCTGGGCCTCGTCGAGGATGAGCAGCATGCCGCGCTCGTGGCACTTCTCGCGCAGCGCGGCCAGGTAGCCGGGCGGCAGGTCGATGACACCGCCCGAGCTCAGGATCGGCTCGACGATGCAGGCCGCGAGGCTGCCGACGGACTGCGCGTCGATCAGGTCGAATCCCAGGTCCAACTGGCGGCGCCAGTCCAGCTCACCGCTGCTGTCGACGATGTCCGGGTGGAAGGCGTCCGGGACCGGCAGCGCGAAGTTGCCGGGTGCCGCCGGGCCGTAGCCGACGCGGCCGGCGCGGTAGGTGGCGTTGGCGGCGGCCTGGGTCATGCCGTGCCAGGACCGGGCGAACGAGACGATCTCGTGCTTGCCGGTCACGAGCTTGGCCATCCGCAGCGCGGCCTCGTTCGACTCCGCGCCGGTGGTCAGGAACAGGGCCTTGTCCAGCGGCTCCGGCAGCGTCTCGGCCAGCCGCCTCGCGAGGTCGATGACCGGTCGGCTGAGCATCCCGCTGTAGAGGTGGTCGAGCCGGGCCGCCTGCTGCTGGACCGTGGCGACGATCTCGGGGTGGGAGTGCCCGAGGATCGCGCTCATCTGCCCTGAGGTGAAGTCCAGCAGCTCGCGCCCGTCCTCGGTGAACACCGAGGCGCCCTCGGCGCGCTCGATGACACCGGGGCTGAAGGCGCCGCGCCCGGAGTAGCGGATCAGGTCACGTGTGGCGAGGTCGTCCATGCCCCGAAACTACGGGAGGTACCGGGGGTGGTGGCAGTTCCGGCTGCGGACCGCCACCACCCCGCCGGGCGGTCGTCAGACTTCGACGGGCTGGTCGTAGACGGAGAAGCGGAAGTACGTGCCGAGGTCGGCCGGCGCGCCCGGGGCCGTGGTGCGGTAGGCCAGCAGGTCCTGCAGGCCCGTCATGGTCGCCGGGTGCTGGGGTGCCAGGGCGGAGATCATCTCGAGGTGGGGCTGCGGGTCGAGACCTTCCTGTCGCATGAGGACGGCGATGCGCTGGGCCGCGTCCTCATCGGACCCGGCGTTGCCCGGTAATCGCAGGTACAGGTTCGCCTCCTCCGGTTGCGGGGAACCGGACCGGAAGGCCAGGCACACCATCGGCTCCTCCCCTTCGGACTTGTCCTGCCCGTGATAGAGCGACCGCCACGCGCGGGCGGCCCGGTGGGAATCGTGACCGGACGCCAAGGACGCGACGGCGTCGAGGTCTTCGAGTGCTCGACCGGTGATCCGGAAATAGATCTTCACGCGCGCTCTCTCCGAATTCATCAAATCGAGGGCGGCGAATTCGATCTCATTTCCTCGGTCGATCATCTCCGGCATCCACATTCGCACCGAGGACCAAGAACGACCGAGTCCGAGTCGTTCCATCGCCTCCGTCGTCCGCTCCAGCACGGCAGCCGGATCCGAGCTTTCCGATTGCGGATTGAAATAGGCCTTGTACCGCGTGGATTCACCTGGGCACCACGCCAGCGAATGCCAGATCGTGGGACGGTTCAGCCGTGGTCGATCGCTGACGAAGAGGTCTTCCACGAGGCGGTATCGACGCAGGTCCACGCCCTCTCGATCGGCGAGCCGCTCGGTGAAATCCCGTCCGGCGCGCTGACATCCGGCAGGTGTGGCCTGGTCGCCGAGCGATTCGAAGAGTATCCGGAGTTCCGGACGGCGCGCTTTCCAACTGATGGACATCTCCGCCGGAAAACCGTCCGCTGAAACAAAAGAGGGAACCTCCGGGCAAGAGCCGATCGGGTGATCACCCCATGAGCCCAACGCCACACTGAGTTCTGTGATGAGGGTCTCCACATCGGAGTTCGAGAACCCCAGATGTGCGGCAGCAGTTCGGTACTGGCTGGTCAGGAACTGTGTGAATGAGACGCCGTGAGCGGGGAAGACTCCCCACCGACGAGGTGATGGCGAAACCTCTCGTGAACTAGGCACTACCCCGACCTTCCGCATCGCGGTTACTCTTGATCGCGGCATGGCGCCTGTCAGCAACATCAACACGATCTCATCCGAACTCCGAATTGGGAATGGTCTGCACGTGGAGAGGGTCCGATGGGCACTGTGGACGATCGCGGAGAAGAACCATCTCAGCAGGCAGCTACCCGTGATGTGTGCGTGATCGGCGCCGGAATTTCCGGACTCGCGGTGATGCGTTCACTCCGGCGCCGCGGAATCGACTTCATCGGGTTCGAACGCGACGACGCCGTCGGTGGTGTCTGGAACTTCGACCCCGCCGCTGCGGACAGCCCGCACCCGGCCTACGGATCCCTGCACCTCAACACCTCCAGCAAGGTCACCGGGTTCACCGGATTCCCGGTGCCCGAGGACTTCCCGCGCTACCCGCGCCACGACCAGGTCGCCTCCTACCTGCGCCGGTTCGCCGACGAGCACGACCTCACCGGGCACATCGAGTTCGGCACCGACGTCCGCCAGGTGGAAGCCGCCCCCGGCGGCTGGTCCGTCACCACCGCCGACGCGCGAGGAGCGGTGCGAACGCGGCACTTCCGGGACGTGGTGCTGGCCTCGGGGTATCACTCCGCGCCACGCCTTCCGGACCCGAAGATCACCGGTTCAGACGAATTCCACGGCAGGCAACTGCATTCCGCTGATTACACCGATCCGGAGCCGTTCCGCGGGAAGAAGGTCACCGTCGTCGGGTTCGGCAACTCCGCCTGCGACATCGCCGTCGAGCTCTCCCGGGTGGCGGCCAAGACGGTGCTGTCGATCCGCCGGGGTGCGCACGTGGTGCCGAAAACCCTGATGGGACTGCCGATCGACGAGATCGCGGCGAGCCGCTGGTGGTCGTTCCTGCCGTTCAAGCTGCAGCGCAGGCTCATCGAGGTGCTGCTGTACCTCTCGCGCGGGCGCATCGGCGACTACGGCCTGCCCGAACCCGATCACCGCGTGATGGAAGCGCCGATCACCATCTCCGACGAGCTGCTCAGCCGCCTCTCGCACGGGGAGATCACCGTCCGGCCCAGCATCCGGGAACTCACCCGCGACGGCGTGACGTTCGGTGACGGCAGCACCGAGGACGCCGACGCGATCATCCTCTGCACCGGCTACGACATGTCGCTGCCGGTGCCCGACGACGTCGCCTTCGACGCCGACGGGCGGCTCTCGCTGTTCCAGCGGATCGTGCCGGTGGGCCACCGGGGGCTGTACTTCGCGGGATTCCTGCGCCCGGTGGGCGCGCTGACGCGGCTCGCCGAGCTGCAGGCGGAGTGGATCGGCGACCTCGTCAGCGGCGAGTCCCGGCTGCCCGGGCAGCACGAGATGGCCGCCGAGGTCAGCGGCCACCTCGACCGGATCGCCCGGCGCTACGGCACCGAGCGGCCCGAGGACGC
Organism: Saccharopolyspora mangrovi; assembly: GCF_035320975.1. NCBI lineage: Bacteria > Bacillati > Actinomycetota > Actinomycetes > Pseudonocardiales > Pseudonocardiaceae > Saccharopolyspora > Saccharopolyspora mangrovi. Next base: position 170,308 of record NZ_JAWLNX010000011.1, read on the forward strand.
GCTCAACGTCGACGTCCCGACCTACGTGCGCTCGCTCAAGCAGGAGCACCGCCGGAGCCTGGCCCGATCGTCGGTCCCGGCGGCCTCCTCCCGTCATCCCAGCTACGCGGTCACTGACCTGCACCGACCTTCTGCTGACTGGCCATCTGCTTCTTGACCAATTCACGCTCTTCGGCGGGAATCCTCTTCCGCCTCACGACGGAAGATTCCTGCTTCGCAGCAGGTCGCCCCGCCCGGGAAGTATCCGGTTGAGGGCTTACACCAGCTCCACAGGCCGACGCCGCCAGCCCGGCGGCCAGGATGTTCTTCGCTGCGTTGACGTCGCGGTCATGCCGGACCTCGCAACCATCACACGCCCATTCACGTACGTTCAGCGGCAGTCTCGCGGTGACTCTGCCACAGTCAGAGCACTTCTTCGACGAAGGGAACCAACGGTCGATCACGATCAGTTCCCGGCCATACCAGGCGCACTTGTACTCCAGCATCGACCGCATCTCAGACCACGATGCATCGCTGATCACTCGGGCGAGCTTGCGGTTCTTGCTCATGTTGGTCACCGACAAGTCCTCGATCACGACCGCTTGGTTCTCGCGGACGAGCCGAGTGGTGACCTTGTGCAGATGATCTTTGCGTCGGTCAGCGATCCTTGCATGGATACGGGCGACCTAGGTGAGCAGCGATGTGATCCCGGCGTCCACACCTACTGCTCGACGTGCGGGCCCGTGGTGATCGACCGCAGTTTCCACCCGGATGGACACGAACGACTCAAAGGTGGCGCTGGGCGGTACTCACACACCCGATTTGCTCCGCCCACGCGCGGAAGCCGCTGCTTCTGCGGCCGCGGTTCCGATGACGTGCTCGAGCAGGCGGGCGAGGACGTCCTTGACGTCGGCTCGGCGCCGGGCGTCGAAGTTCACCACCGGGACCTTGGCGGTGTCGATCTGCAGGGCGTTGGCGATGTCGGCGGGCTCGTAGCGTTGGGTGCCGTCGAACTCGTTGACCGCGACCACGTACGGGATCCGGCGGTCCTCGTAGAAGTCCAGGCTGGAGAAGCAGTCGTCGAGGCGACGGGTGTCGGCCACCACCACGGCGCCGAACGCGCCGTGGGTGTGGTCGTCCCACACCGACCAGAACCGCGACTGGCCGGGCATGCCGAACAGGAACAGCGGGGTCCCGTTGCTCAGGTTGATCCGGCCGAAGTCGATGCTGACCGTGGTCGTCGTCTTCTCCGGAACACCGGTGAGGGCGTCCACGGCGGCGCTGGCGTCGGTGATGGGCTCGTCGGTGAGCCGCACGTACCGGTCCGGGTCGGCCACGCTCTTGATCAGGGTCGTCTTGCCGCACCCGTATCCGCCGGCGATGACGAGCTTGACCGGCGGCCGCTCAAAGCTGTTTAACACTGTCCAGAACCCCCTGTAGGTATTCCAGTGTTGCATCGGAAACGGTTTCTTCCGGGGTGCTTTCGCCGTCGAGCGTGAGAACCCCCCGCCGCAGCAACGCACCCACCAGGGCGCGCGCCGTCAGGACCGGGGTCCCGAGGCTGCCGGCGACCTCGGCTATGGCCACCGGGTTCTTCGCCAGCTCCAGCGCGGCGCTGTCGGCCATCGACAGGTCGCGATGACCGTGGCCGTCGGGCCTGGCGACGACCTGCGTCGCCAGGTCCAGGTCCAGGTCGGACTTCTCCGGGGCACCTGCGACGACGAAGGGCCGGACGCCCGCACCGGGGTCCTCCGCGTGGACGTTCTGCTGGTCGGACATCGGTTACGGCCTCGTCCCCGTCAGCGAATCGGCGGAGCCTCCGCGGCCCTCGGTCACCAGGTGCTCGCCGACCTGGGCCAGCAGCCGGTCGAGTTCGACGTTGACGATCAGCGGGTCGGCGGCGGTGTCGACGACCACCGTGATCCCGGTGCGCTCGGCGGCCAGGGCCAGGATCACGAACCGGTTCGCGCCCTCGATGACGGTCTTGGTCAGGTCCCCACCACCGCCGATCACGCTGACCCGCTTCGACGAGCTGAACGCCGACGCCGACATCGCGGCGAGATCTTCGGCCTGCTCCTTCGACACGCCTTCGGACGCGGCCCTGGGAAACCCGTCCGACGACCACAACACGACGCAGTCCACGTCCGCGACGCGCTGCGCGAAGTCGGTCAGCACCCAGCTCAAGTCGCCTCGGCTCTCGCTCACTGTGTTCACCCCTCACCTCGGTCGCTACCGTGGTTCTGCCTGCCGGAGACGAAACCCATCGCTCCGCCGCCCGCGCTGCGCCGCGTTCCGGGGTCCTCGCCCGCGGAACCGGTCTCCTTGGCCTTCTTCTCCTCGTCGAGGGCCCGGCCGACGGCCGAAGCGCCCCGGCGTCGCACCGGGAGTCCCACCGGCGAGGTCTCCAGCGGTTCGTCCTCGACCGGCTCGGCGCGCGGCGCCGACGGCTCCGGACGGGTTTCGGCGCGGGTTTCGACCGGGTCGGCCAGCAGCGCCGTGGCGCTGCCGAGCGCGGCGCGCGCACCGGAAGTGCCCACCGGGGACGACCTCTCGATATCCGGCTCGCGGAGCAGGTCGGCGGGGATGGTCACCTCGGCGCGGATCCCGCCGGACTCGCCGGCCGACAGCACGACCTGGATGTTCCACTGCTGCGTGATCCGCGCGACCACCGGCAGGCCCAGCTGCATGTGCCGCTGGACGCCGCCGAGCGCGAAATCGGTGTCGGTGCTGAGGATCGTGTTGGCCTCGCCCAGCTTCTCGGGCTGCATGCCCAGACCCCGGTCCTCGATGACGACCACGAGCGCGCCGCTGCGCTCCTCGGTCCACACCCGGGCCTTGCCCTGCGGGGAGCTGTAGTTGGCGGCGTTGTCCATCAGCTCCGCGAGCACGCGGATCAGGTACGGCGCGGCCTGGCCGTCGACGGCCACCGCACCCGGGTGGCGGGTGTGGATGCGGCCGTAGTGCTCGATCTCGGCTCGCGCGGATTCGAGGATGATCTCCATCGCCGTCGGGCCCCGGTGGTAGCGCGCGAGCCGGTTGCCCGACAGCAGCCGCAGGTTCTCGGCGAGCCGGCGGGCGCGCAGCAGGAGGCTGTCGAGCACCAGCAGCGCCCGGTAGCGGGGCGCGGCCTCGCCGGCTTCGCGCTCCTCGGTGTCGACGATCTGCATGGCGTTCTGCACGATCTGCTGGACTCGCGCGGCCATGCCGACCACGACGCGGGTGAACGCGTTGCTGGTCTGCTTCTGCTTGATGCGCTCCTGCACGGCGACCTGGTAGGCGCCCGCGAAGGCGTCGGCCACCTCGCCGATCTCGTCCTTGCCGAAGTCCAGCGAGCGCAGCGGTGCGGAGACGTCGACCTCTTCGCCGCGCTCGACCTTGCGGAAGAGCTCGGGGACGTCCTCGTCGGCGATCTTGCGGACGGCGTCGCGCAGTTCGACCAGTCGCTGCGGCACCAGGGCGACCAGGTGGCGTCCGGCGAACCACCACATCAGCACCGCGGCACCGGCGGTGGCCAGCAGCACCAGGCCGGCGAACAGCGCGGTGCGCAGCAGCGCGTTGGTGCCGTTGGTGAGCCCGAGGTCCGCGCCGTAGCGGGCCTGCTCGACGGCCAGGTCGGTGAGCTCGCCACCGACCTGGTCGCTGATCTGGTTCCACTGCTGGGTCGTCACGCCCGGGGCCTGGCCCCGGGTGATCAGCTGCTGCTCGATGGTCTGCAGCCGCTGCCAGGCGGGCGAGCGGGTGAGCTCCTCGTAGCGCTGCGTGACCTGCGGCGAGGAGTTGGGGGCCTGCTCTTCGAGCTCGTCGTGGTAGGAGCCGACCAGAACGGCGAAGTCGACCTGCTCCTCGGGCAGCATCCGGGCTTCCACGCCTCGGGTGCCCAGCATCGTGGTCTGCGCCATCTGGTCGCCGGCGCGGAAGATCTCGGTGGCGGTGATGCCCGCCTGCCCGGCCTCGGCGTCCTCGACGGAGCGGGCCTGACCGTCGAACAGGTCGGCACCGGCTTCGAGGATCTCGTTGTAGTGGTGGATCGTCTCGAGCTTGTGCGCCGGGTTGACCGGCATCGCCGGGCGGAAGTGGGGAAGCTCGCCGATCAGCGCGCGCACCCGCTCGATCTTGCCCTTCATGTCGGCCGGGACGGCCGGGTTGGACGCCAGATCACCGAGCCTGCCGGAGAGTTCGCCGACGGCGCGGTCGGTGGCGGCGTAGCGCTGGGCGAGGGCGTCGGGACGGGATTCACCGTCGAAAGCGCGGGCGACCTGCTGGCGTTCGGCCTGCACCGCGGTGAAGGTGCGCACGGCGGGGATCGAGGTGTCCTGCACGGTCACGGCGACGTAGCGGACGATGAGGCCGTCGACGAACGAGGGCGCGAAACCGACGAGCACCACCACGAAGAACAGCGCGACGATGGTGATCAGGATGTTCCGGATCCTGCGCCGGAGGCTCGTCCTGTCCGGCTCGCGCGTTCTGCTCCTGCCCAACCGCACGTCGACCGCTCCTTCGGTTGTCCTCAGATGAGACAGGCCCCGGCCCCCGGCAGCCTTCGCGCGAATCGATGCGGAGCACGAGCTCCGCCGGCAGTCCACGACATTGGGGGGACTTCACCGAAGTGAGTGGGTGTGCTGCACCGTCGGTTCCGTGATCATCCGCGCTTGGCCGGGACAGTACCAGCACGGTTGTCGAGGTTGATCACTGATCCGGAACGCGCTTCACGTTCAGCTGAAGTGAACTGCGGCACCCGTTTTCGGTTACATTCTTCTTTCGATCATCGAACAGATCTTCCGCTGAGGACGGCCGCGCGGCAGGAATTGCCGCGCCCCGGGATTCACCCGGGCTCGTCCTGTTGTCATCGTCGCCCGTCATTGCCGCGCTCCCACCCGATCGCTACGTTGAGGAGATCCTGGTCTAGACAACGTTGTCCATCGGGAGGTCTTCCTTGCCAAGCCAGCAGGACGTCAAGACCGTTCGACGCTCCAACGTTCCCTGCAGGCTCGTCGCTCTCGCGATCGCCGCCGCGACCGCGCTCGGACTCGCCCCTGCGGCCCAAGCCGCGATCGACGATCCGGCGCAGCACGTCAACCCGTTCGTCGGAACCAAGCCCGGCGAACCGGCCTTCGGGCACGGTGGGCTGCGGGCAACACCTTCCCCGGCGCGGTGGCACCGTTCGGGATGATGCAGTTCAGCCCGGACACCGCGACCTACCAGCACGGCGGTTATTCCTACGACGACGGCCGGATTCGCGGGTTCAGCCTCACGCACCTGTCCGGCGCCGGTTGCGGGGATTTCGGAAACGTCCCGTTCATGCCGGTTCTCGATGGTTCCCCGGTGGCCGACTGCTCCTTCTCCCACGACAACGAGTCGGCCTCCCCCGGAGCCTACGACGTCACCTTCGACAACGGGCTCCGCACCGAGCTGTCGGCGACCCAGCGCTCCGGCATCGCGCGGTTCACCTACCCGCAGGGGCAGCAGGCGTCGTTGTCGGTCGACGCGGCGAAGGCCTTCAACGACGCGAGCGATGCGGTGCGGGTCGGGAGCAACACCATCAGCGGTTACAGCGACAGCGGTGGTTTCTGCGGCGCCGACAACTCCTACCGCGTGCACTTCCACGCGACCTTCGACCGCGACTTCACCACCACCCAGGTCGACGGCGGGCGGGCGTTCGTCGGGTTCGACACCGCGCAGGCGCCGGAGGTGGTGGCGCGGATCGGGATCTCCTTCGTCAGCGAGGACAACGCCAAGGCCAACGCCGAAACCGAGCAGGGCGGACGCGGTTTCGACGAAATCCGCGACGGCGCCCGCGCCGCGTGGAACGGGGTGCTGGGCCGCATCGACGTCGGCGGGGGCAGCGACGAGGACCGGCGGCGGCTCTACACCGGCCTCTACCACTCCCTGCTGCACCCCAGCGTCTTCAGCGACGTCAACGGCCAGTACGCCGGTTTCGACGGGCAGGTGCACACCGCGGCCGAAGGACGCGCGCAGTACGCGAACTACTCGGGCTGGGACGTCTACCGCTCGCAGCTGCCGCTGGTGGCGCTGATCGCGCCGGACATCGCCTCGGACATCGCCCAGTCGGCGGTGAACCAGTCGGTGCAGGGCGGCTACTTCGACCGCTGGACGGTCGCCAACGGCGGCACCGGCGTGATGGTCGGCGACCCGCTGCCGATCATGGTGGCCAGCGCTCATGCCTTCGGCGCAACGGGTTTCGACACCGCGACCGCGCTGCGACAGATGCGGGAAGGCGCGACCAACACCGACGAGCGGCCGGGTCATGCCGAGTACGACTCGCTCGGGCACGTCCCGCCGGGGGTGCAGGACGTGTGGGGTTCGGCGGCCACGACGCTGGAGTACACCAGCGCCGACTTCGCGATCTCGCAGTTCGCCGAGCGGCTGGGCGCCACCGACGTGCACGAGGAGTTCCTGGCGAAGGCGCAGAACTTCGAGAACCTGTTCAACCCGGCCAACTCCTACCTGCAGCCGCGCAACGCCGACGGGTCGTGGCCGCAGTTCGACCCGGTGCAGACCGAGGAGTACACCGAGGGCAACGGCGCCCAGTACACCTGGATGGTGCCGTTCAACCAACGGGCGCTGTTCGACCTGATGGGTGGCGACGAGCGGGTGGTGTCCCGGTTGGACGAGTTCTTCACCGAGCTCAACGGCGGACCCGACAAGCCTTACGCCTACCTGGGCAACGAGCCGTCGCTGAACGCGCCGTGGGCCTACGCCTACGCGGGCCGGCCGGACAGGACCCAGGACGTGGTGCGGCGGGCGCTGACGTCGCTGTTCAAGTCCACACCGGACGGCGAGGTCGGCAACGACGACCTCGGGCAGATGTCGTCGTGGTCGGTGTGGGCCTCGATCGGCATGTACCCGCAGGTCCCCGGCCGTTCGGAACTGGTGCTGGCCAGCCCGGTCTTCTCGTCGGTGCGCATCGACCGGGGCGGCACGAGCATCGCGATCAACGCGCCCGGGGCCTCGGAGAGCGCGAAGTTCGTGCGCGGCTGGAGGTCAACGGCATCGACAGCTCCAAGCCGTGGGTGGGCGAGGACTTCGTCGCGGCGGGCGGCACGCTCGACTTCGATCTGAGCGACCAGCCCGATCCCGCTTGGGGCAGCGCCCCGCAGGACGCGCCCCGTCCTACGACGTGCGGGGCTGAGCTCAGGAGTCGGCGTCGCGCCAGCGCAGCACTTCCAGCGCGGCGCCGACTCCGACGATGTCGTCGGCCAGCGGGCGCGGCAGCAGCTCGTCGGCCCTCGCGAGCCTGCGCAGCACGGTGTTGCGGTGGGTGTAGAGGCGTTCGGCGGTGCGGGAGGCGTTGCACTGCTCACGGATGTAGGTGCGCACGACCTGGCGCAGCTCGGGGTCGGCTTCGCGCAGCCCGCCCAGCGCTTCGGCGACGAACTCGTCGGCGTGGGCGGGGTCTGCCGTCATCAGCGCGACCAGCTGGACGTCCTCGTAGCGGGCGACCTGGCGGCAGGAGCTGAGCCGGGCCAGCATCCGCTGGGCGGTGAGGGCGTCGAGGTGGCTGCGGCGGAAACCGTCCACGTCCCGGCCCGGGCGGCCGAGCGACACGCGCACGTGCGGGCGGGAGCTGAGCTTCTCGGACAGCTTCTCGGTGCACGCCGAGGTCGCCACCGGCAGCCAGATCCACAGGGTTCCGGCGGTGGCGACCACGGTCAGCCTCCGGCGGGCTCCGGTGAGTCGCACCAGTTCTTCGGCCGCGGCCTCCAGCTCTTCCAGTCCGGTGCGGGCCGTGCTCCACACGACGGCGGCGGTGTGCGGGCCGGTGAGCCCGTAGCCGAGCTTGAGCTCCGCGCGTCGCGCGCTGATCGGGGATCCTTCGAGGATGAGCGTGACGGCGGCGCGGCGGTCGGCGTTGGTGCCGCGCACGAGGGTGTCGAGCTCCTCCTGCATCCGCTCGCTGATGCCCGCGATGGTGTCGTTGACGTAGGTCGAGATGGACAGCGCGGTGACGTCGAGGAGTTCGCGCAGCTCATCGGGGTCGGAGGTGAGCGAGAAGCAGAGCTCCATCCAGAACCGCCACGCGACGTTCTGCCCGGCCCGGTAGGTGTCGAGCGCGTGCGCGTCGAGTCCGCGCCGGACCAGGTCGCGGGCGGTGTCGAGGGCCTGCGTGCCGAGGTGCGGCGGGACGCGGCAGCCGGGGTCCTGGACGTTGGCGACGGCCCAGTGCACGACGTTGTCGACGTTGGTCTGCCGCAGCCCGTCGGCGAGCACGGGGTCGGCGGCGATGGCCTGCGTCCGGTCGGCGTCGAGGACGGCGGCGTGCAGCTCCTCCGCCCACCTCGTGGGCGGCCGCAACGCCTTCTCCGCACCCATCCGGATCAACTCCCGGACCCGGGCGGACGGACAGGGCCACGATCGCGTCACGGCAGGCACTATGCCCCACATCACCCGATTCGGGAAAGTCTCGGCCCGAGAGGCGGTTCTGGCCCGAATCGCGCGTGATCATCCTCCGCTTCGCCCGGTCAATTCGGACCAGAACCGCCCGTTCGCGAGGAACCCCGCACGTTGGTGGGGCTGCCCGGGGGTTCGGCGCAGCGGGCCTGGAGGTTGGCCGGGACCTCGGCGAGGTCGGTTCCCGCGCGCTGGTGGGTGCTCTCGTAGCCCCGGGTGCAGACGAACGGGTCGAAGCTGTTCAGGACGAGGCCGAAGCGGGCTCTGCCGTCGCCGGGGACGGTCGTCTTGGTGCCCTGCGCGAGGCTGGGGTAGGTGACCAGCAGCTGCTCCACGCCGTCGAGGCGGGTGCGGTAGACGTTGGCGGTGGTCAGCAGGTTGCCGAACAGCCCGCCCAGCTGCGGCCCGGATTCCCGCAGCAGCCCGCTGATCTGCTCGGCCGCGTCGGGTGCCGCACCGATGACGCGGCGCAGGTCCGGGTCGGAGGCCCGCAGCTGACCGGCGAACAGGTGCAGGTCCCTGCTGAACGAGGCGATTTCGGCGCCCTGCTCGCGCTGCGTTTCCAGCACCGTCCGGCCGCTGGTGATCAGGTCGACGGTCTGCGGCAGGTGATCGGTGGCCTTCCGGGTGTAGGCGTGGGAGGTGTCGAGCAGCGTTCCCAGCGGCCCGTTGAGGCCGGTGAAGGCCAGGTCCAGCTCGGTGACCACGGTCTGCAGCGACCCGATCGGGATGCTCTGGACGGTGCGGTCCAGGTTGGCCAGCAGGTCCTCCGGCGGCACCGGGATCGAGGTGCGGTCGCTGGTGATCACCGACCCCTCGCCCAGGTGCGGGCCGCCGTCGGACCGGGGCCGCAGGTCGACGTACTGCTCCCCCACCGCCGACCGGTTGGTGACCACGGCTTCGGTGTCGGCCGGGATCCTCGGTGCGCTGTCCTCGATCTCCAGCGACACGTCGATGCCGTCCGGGGTCAGCCGCAGCGGCCCGACCCGGCCGATCGGCAATCCGCGGTAGGTGACCTCGGCGTTGGTGAAGATGCCGCCGGAGTCCCGGAACCGGGCCACGGCGGTGTACCCGCGCGAGGACACCAGCCGGTCCAGCCCGGCGTAGGTGGCGCCGACGTAGGTGATGCCGACCAGGGCGATCAGCACGAACGCACCGATCTGCAGCTTGATCCGCTTGGAGATCACCGGACACCTCCGAGCACGGCGTCGAACGGTCCGCCCGGTCGCGGTGGCGGCGGCAGGGCCGGCGCGGGCGGGACGGGAGCGGGCTGGGCGGGGATCGGCAGCGGCAGTTCGCTGGGCCCGGCGCCGCCGGTGGGCGGCGGGCGCCCCTGCAGCACGTTGTCCACGATGGTGCTCAGGTCGAGGTCCAGCTGCAGGTCCAGGTTGGTGTAGTCGCCCTTGATGGCGTTCACCGTGTAGTCGGTGAAGGGGAAGGTGACCAGGATTTCCAGCGATTTCGGGAGGTCCTCGCCCGCTTCGGCGAGCTTGCGCAGGATGGGGCTCAGCGAGCGCAGGTTGGCGAGGGTGTCCTCCTTGCTGCGCTCGGTGGTCTCCACCGCGACCTCGGAGAGCCGGTCCATCTGCTGCAGCATGGTGACCAGCTGCCCGCGCTGCTCGTTGATGACCTTCAGGCCCGGCCCGAGGTTGTCCAGCGCGAAGGCGATGTCGTCTCGCTGGTCGACCAGCGAGGCCGCGAGCCGGTTGAGCCCGTCGATGGCGCGGGTGATCTCGTCGCGCTGGCCGTCGAGTTCGCGGGTGAAGACCTCCAGGTTCCGGTGCAGCGAGCGGATGTCGGCCTCGTTGCCCGACAGCGCGGCGCCCAGTTCCTGGTTGATCTGCTGCAACTGCCCGATCCCGCCGCCGTTGAGCAGCATCGACAACGCGCCGAGGACCTCCTCGACCTGCGGGTGGCGGTTGGTGCGCGACAGCGGGATGTGGTCGCCGTCGGCCAGCAGCGGGCCACCGGCTGTCGCGGAACCGTCGAGCTGGACGTACTTCTCGCCGAGCAGGCTGGACTGGCGCAGCTGCGCGACGGCGCTGGCGGGCAGCCGCACGTCGCGGTTGATCTCCAGGGTGACCGCGGCGGTCCAGCCGTCCGGGGCGAGCCGGATGCCCGAGACCCGGCCGACGGCGACGTCGTTGACCTTCACGCTCGCCTGCGGGACCAGGTCGAGCACGTCGGCCAGCTGCGCGGTCACCCGGTACGGGTCGTCGCCGAGGTCGGCGCCGCCGGGCAGCGGCGCGTTGTAGATGCCGGTGAAGCCCTGCTGGCCGCACCCGGCGAGCAGCAGCAGCGTCAGCAGCGCGGTCGCGATCCGCATCAGCGACCACCTCCCGGGTGCGGTGCTCCGGTGTCGCGCATCGCGTCGACCAGCGGCAGCGGGATGTCCGGGGCGTGGCCGTGGCGCAGCGAGGACAGCGCGTCGGCCGGGGACGGCAGCGGGACGGCGCCGGTGACGATCGGTTCGATGCGCTGGCAGGCGTCGGCGAGCGCGGGCGGGATCGGCCGGTCCGGCGGCGACTGCCGCAGCAGCTTGCAGACCAGCACGATCGGCGGGTGGGTGAGCTCGTTGATGTTGCCCCGGGTTCGGGTGGAGCCGGTGCTCGCCTCGTAGGTGTTGGCGAGGTTCGACAGCCCCAGCGGCGCCAGGTCGGTGACCTCCTCCAGCGCCGCACGCTGGTCGACGAGCACCTGCGTGACCGCCCGGAGGTGGTCCACGTTGGACTGGAGCACGGCGCGGTTGTCGCGGATGAACGCGGCGGTGTCGGCCAGGGCCGGCCCGAGTTCCCGCAGCGCACCACCGAGTTCGCCGCGTTCGGCGGCCAGGATCCCGGCGGTGTCGGCGAGCTGGGTGTTGAACCGGCGGACCTCCTGGTCGCTGTCGGCGAGGGTGCGGTTGAACAGCTGCAGGTTGTCGACGGTGGCGAACATGTCGTCCTTGGACCCCGACAGCGTGCTGGTGGCCTGGCCGAGCTGCCGCAGCATGTCGTTGAGCTGCGCGCCGTTGCCGCCGAGGTTGGCGGCCTGCACGTCGAGGAAGTCCGACAGCGCGCCGTGCCGGTTGGCGCCGTCGGGCCCGAGCATCCGCATGGTGCGGTCGGTGTTGCGGTTGATCTCGTCGAGCTCCAGCGGGGTCGCGGTGCGCTCGCGCGGGATCACCGCGCCGTCGGACAGTTCCGGCCCGTCCTCGTAGACCGGCGTGAACTGCACGTAGCGGTCGCTGACCAGGCTCGGTGCCACCGCAACGGCTTTCGCGTCGGCGGGGATCGGGGTGCCGTCGTCGACGCGCATCTCGACCCGAACCCTGGTGCCCTCCGGGACGACCTCGGTCACCGAGCCGACCCGCATGCCCAGCACGCGCACGTCCGAGCCGGGGAACAGGCCGACGGTGGCGCCGAAGTAGGCGGTCACCGAGGTCCGCGCGGACATCGCCACGGCCCACCAGGTCCCGCCGGTGACCAGCAGCGCCACCGCGAGCACGATCGCCATCACCCGCCGGTTCATCGCGGACCTCCCCGGCCGGACCCGCCCTCGATCGGCGGGCGGCAGCCTTCCTCGTTGGACGTGACGGGACCGGCGTGCAGCATCGGCGGGACCTGGCCGCACACGTAGCTGTCGAACCAGCGCCCGTTGCCGACGGTGTTGCTGAAGTAGCGCGCGAACGGCGCCAGGTTCTGCAGGCCCCGGTTGAGGTTGTCCTGGTTTCGGTGCAGCACCGCGGTCACCCGCTCCAGCGTGGTCAGCGCGGGTTTCAGCTGCGCGTGGTTGTCGGCGACGAGACCGCGCAGCTGCTCGGCGAGCTCGCGGGTGCTGCGCAGCAGGGTGCCGATGGCTTCGCGGCGGAAGCGGATCTCCTCCATCAGCAGGTTGCCGTCGGCGATGAGCTTGGCGAAGACCTCGTCGCGGTCGCCGAGCACCTGGCTGACCTGGCGGGTGTTGCTCAGCAGCTGCTTGAGCTGCGCGTCGCGCTGGGAGATGACCTGCGAGAACGCCGAGAGCCCGCGCAGCGCCTCGCCGACGTGCGCGGGGGTGCCGCGGAAGGTGTCGGCCATCGTCTGGAAGCTCTGCGCCAGCGCGGCGGTGTCGACCTCGCCGGAGCTGCGGCCGAGGTCCTGGAAGGCCTCGGTGACGTCGTAGGGCGAGCGGGTGCGCTCGGCGGGGATCGGTTCGGAGGAGTCCTGCTCGCGCTCGCCCTGCGGGTCCAGCGACAGGAACTTCTGGCCCAGCAGGGTCTTGATCTCGATGGAGGCGGTGGTGCGGTCGCCGACCCAGGCGTCGTCGACGCGGAAGGCGACCTCGACGTGCTTGCCGCGCAACGACATCGACGTCACCGTGCCGGCCTTGACGCCGGCGATGCGCACCTCGTCGTCCGGTTTGAGCCCGGCGGCCTCGGTGAACTGCGCGCGGTAGGTGGTGCCGCCGACCACCGGCAGGTCCTCGAAGTAGAACGCCAGCAGCGACACGACGGTGATCAGCACCAGTCCCACCACCCCGGCGGCGGCCGGGTCGCGTCGTTTCAGCCGTCCGATCATCGGCACCTCTCCGGCATCTGCTCCGGCGCCGTCGCGGGCAGCGGCATCGCCACGCCGAGGCTGGAGATGCGCACCTGCCCGGAACTGCGGCACAGGAAGTAGTTGAACCAGGACCCGTAGCTGGCGGTGCGGTTGATGGTGTTGAGCTTGCTCGGCAGCCCGGCGGCGAACCGCTCCACCAGCGGCCGGTGGTTGTCGAGGTGGTGCGAGAGCACGCCGAGGTGGTGGATGCTCTCGCGCAGCGGCTGCCTGCCTTCGGCGAGCAGCCCGGTGGTCGCCGCGTTGAGCTGCCCGATCCCCTCGACGGCGGAGCCGATCTGCTCGCGGTCGGCGGCCAGGCCGGACACGACCTGCTGGGTCTGCACCAGCACCTCGTCGAGTTCGGCGTTGCGGCTGTTGATGGTGCCGAGCACGTCGTTGAGGTTGGTGACGACCTCGCCGATCACCTGGTCGCGGGAAGCCAGGGTCTGGGTCAGCGAGCCGATGTGCGCCAGCAGGCTCTGCACGGTGCCGCCTTCGCCCTGCAGGGTTTGGATGATCGCGTGCGAGAGCCGGTTGACGTCCTCCGGTGAGAGCGCCTGCAGCAGCGGTTTGAACCCGTTGAACAGCACGGTGAGGTTCAGCGCGGGCCGGGTGCGTTCGAGCGGGATCGTCGAGCCCTCCGGCAGCATCGCGCCGGAACCCTCACCTCTTTCGATGGCGACGTAGCGCTGGCCGACCAGGTTGCGGTACTTGATCGAGGCGGTGGTCGAGGCGGGCAGGGCGCGTTCGCCGAAGAGCGCGAACTCCACGTGCGCCTGCCGCTTCTCGGCGATCTCGATGTTGCGGACCTGGCCGACCTTGACCCCGGCGATGCGCACGTCGTCGCCCTCGTTGAGCCCGGTGACGTCGGTGAACCGGGCCGAGTAGTGCGTGGTGGGGCCGAAGCTCGTGTTGGCGATGGTGATGCCGAGCAGCCCGGTGGCCAGCAGCGTCACCGCGACGAACGCGACGAGCTTGGTCAGCGACGGTGTGATCGATCTCATCGCACCTCCACCTGCGCTCCGCGGTACAGCGGACCGACCAGCAACGTGCTCCAGCCCGGGACCTCGTCCGGGCGCAACCGGGTGGCGGGCGAGAGCAGCGCGGCGATGAGGCGCTGCTCGGCCGGTGAGTGCTGCATCGACCCCGAGGGGCCGGTGAACGAGCTCGGGCTGGTCGAAGCCGGTGGGGTGTGCTGCTCGCGCTGCGGCGGGTGGGTCGAGCCGTCGCGCGGCGGTCCGCCGCCGGGCAGGTCGGCGGGCATCGGGACCTGGTCGTAGCAGCGGGGTCCGCGCTGGTCCTGCCAGCGGGGTTCGTCGTGGCCGGGCAGGTACTTGTCCCCGCTGTCGCTGATCTGCACCCGCAGCCGGATCACGCCGGGCGTGTCGGTGCCCTTGCCCGCGACCTGGTCGAGTCGCGGCACGGCGTCGGCGAGATCGTCGAACAGGCAGGGGTATTCGGGTGAGTAGCGCGCGAGCAGGCGGAGGTGTTCGCGGCTGGCCGCGTTGAGCCCGATGATGTTCTCCTGGTTGGCGCGCAGGAACCCGTCCAGGTCGGTGACACCGGTGGTCACCGTGCGGTACAGGCGGTCCAAGCCGGCGCGGTTGTCGGCGACGGTGCGGTGGTTGACGGCGAGGTCGCGCAGCGCCTGGGTGAGCTCCGGCGTGGTGTCGGCGTAGAGGTGGGCGACGTCGGCGAGCGCCTGGATGTTGCCCTTGAGCTCGGGTAGCACCGGGTTGAACTGCTCCAGGTAGGCGTTGCTGGCCACCAGCGTCTCGCCTAACTGCTCGCCGCGACCGTCCAGCGCCATCGACACGGTGTTGAGGGTGGTCGCCAGCTTGTCCGGCCGGACCGCCTGCAGCACCGGCATCAGATCGCTGAGCACCTTCTCCAGCTCGATCGAGGCCTCGCTGCGGTCCTGCTCGATGACGTCGTCGTCGCGCAGCGATTCCCGGGAGGGGCCCGCCGGTGGGACGAGGCTCACGTACCGCTCGCCGAACAGGGTTTTCGGCAGCAGCCGGGCGGTGACCCCGGCGGGGATGAGGTGCGCCTTGTCCGGGTGCAGCGCCAGGTCTAGTTCGGCGCCGCTCGCAGTGGCGCGCACCTCCCGCACCTCGCCGACGACCAGCCCGCGCACCTTGACGTCGGAGGGCGGTTGCAGCTGGTTGCCGACCCGGTCGGTGCGCAGCAGCACGTTGACCACCGGGGTGAACGCCTTCTGGTACACCGCGACCGTCGAGGCCAGGAACAGCACGATCACGCTGATGAACACCGCGCCGACCACCCGCCGGCGCAGCGTCCGAGCCCCCTCCCCCGCGCTCATCCGGCGATCCGCACGGTCGTGGTGGCGCCCCAGATGGCGAGGCTGAGGAAGAAGTCGAGCACGTTGAGCGAGATGATCGCGGTGCGCACCGCTCGTCCCACGGCGCTGCCGACCCCGGCTGGGCCGCCGGCGGCGCGGAAGCCGTAGTAGCAGTGCACCAGGATGATCATCAGGCTGAACAGCAGCACCTTGCCGAAGGAGAACAGCACGTCCTGCGGCGGCAGGAACAGGTGGAAGTAGTGGTCGTAGGTGCCCGCCGACTGGCCGTAGAAGTAGACCGTGATCACCCGCGAGGCCAGGTAGGACGACATCAGCCCGATCACGTACAGCGGCACCACCGCCCCGAGCCCGGCCAGCACGCGGGTGGTGACCAGGAACGGAACGCTGCGCACCGCCATGACTTCCAGCGCGTCGATCTCCTCGGAGATGCGCATCGCCCCGAGCTGCGCGGTGAAGCCGCAGCCCACGGTCGCCGACAGCGCGAGACCGGCCACCAGCGGCGCGACTTCGCGGGTGTTGAAGTACGCGGAGACGAACCCGGTGAAGCTGGCGGTGCCGAGCTGATTGAGCGCGGTGTAGCCCTGCATCCCGACGACGGTCCCGGTGAACAGCGTCATGCCCACCATCACGCCGATCGTGCCGCCGAGCACCGCCAGCGCACCGCTGCCGAAGGTCACCTCGGCCAGCAGCCGCAGCACCTCCTTGGAGTAGCGGCGCAGCGTGCGCGGCGCCCACGCGAGGGCGCGCAGGTAGAACATCGCCTGGTCGCCGGAGGTGTCGAGCACCTGCAGCGGGCGGTTGAGCAGCCGCCGGACGCGGCCGGTCGCCACGACCACGGCTCACATCCCCTTCGGCGGAACGAGCTGCAGGTAGATCGCGGTGAGCACCACGTTCACCAGGAACAGCAGCATGAACGAGATGACCACGGCCTGGTTCACCGCGTCCCCAACGCCTTTCGGCCCGGGTGCGGGGTTGAGGCCGCGGTGGGCGGCGACGACCCCGGCGATGAACCCGAAGATCACCGCCTTGATCTCGCCGATCCACAGGTCGGGCAGCTGGGCGAGACCGTTGAAGCTGGCCATGTAAGCGCCGGGCGTGCCGCCCTGCATGATGACGTTGAAGAAGTAGCCGCCGAGCACGCCGACGACGCTGACCACGCCGTTGAGCAGGGTCGCCACCAGCATCGCCGCGAGCACGCGCGGCACCACCAGCCGGTGGATCGGTGAGACGCCCAGGGTTTCCATCGCCGCGATCTCGTCGCGGATGGTGCGCGCCCCCAGGTCCGCGCAGATCGCCGAGCCACCGGCTCCGGCGATCAGCAGCGCGGTGATCAGCGGGCTGGCCTGCTGGATGATGGCCAGCACGCTGGAGGCGCCGGTGAACGACTGGGCGCCGATCTGCTTGGTCAGCGACCCGAGCTGCAGCGCGATCACCGCCCCGAACGGGATGGACACCAGGGCGGTGGGCAGAATGGTCACGCTGGCCACGAACCAGGACTGCTGGACGAACTCGCGGCACTGGAACGGCCGGGCGAACACGGCCCTGGCCACGTCCACGGCGTGCAGGAACAACCGTCCGGCCTCGCTGAGCGGACCGGTACCGGCCGGTCGCGCCACTCCAACACCCATCGCGGCTCCCCGGTGATCTCGGCAGGGCATCCAGAGTGATCAGCCGCACTCCTCGCAACCAGGGGCACAGTGCCCCAGAATTCACCCAGCCTGATGCACATCGCCCGTAACCCGGACCCGCCCCGGGAGCGATAACCACTCCTGATCGCTTCGAGAGTCCCTCCACCCCAGCTGATTCCGGTGTCCCAAGTGGAGCAGAGCCGTCCACTCACTCGGTTCAGGCCGGTTTCGCGCCGGTCGGAGCGGGTAGTCCCGAAAGTGGAGGCCGGATTCGACGGAACGGAGGTGCGCGGCGTGGTGAGCTGGCAGGCACGACTGGTCCTCGCCGAGTACTGGCTGACGCGACGCAAGAAGATCTTCGCCGATCCCGGCGAGCTGCGCGCGAGCGCCGAGAGCCACCAGGCGGAGAGCGTGCAGGTGCCGGACTGGGTCCACCGCCGCTTCCACGTCGAGGAGACCGACGTGCTCGGGCACCGCTGCTACACGCTGCACCCGCGCGAACCGGAGAACTCCCAGCACATCCTGTACCTGCACGGCGGCGCCTACGTGCACCAGGTGGAGCGCGCGCACTGGCGGTTCCTGGCGCGGCTGATCGACGCGACCGGGTCGGTGGTGACCGTCCCGATCTACCCGCTGGCACCTGCGCACGCCTACGACGAGACGCTGGCGATGGTGTGGGAGACCTACCAGCGGGTGCTGAGCGGACTGCCGCCGCAGGACCAGGTGATCATGGGCGATTCGGCGGGCGGCGGACTGGCGCTGTTCGTGGCGCAGCGGATCGAGCACCGCGGTGGGCCGCAGCCGCGCCGCCTGGTGCTGTTCGCGCCCTGGCTGGACCTCACGACCAGCGATCCCGCCATCGCCGACCGGGAGCCGCACGACCCGTTCCTGAGCGCGCCCGGTCTGCGCGAGGCCGCGCGCCTGTACACGCGCGATCTCGACCCGCGCGATCCCCGGGTGAGCCCGCTGTTCGGCGACCTGTCCGGGCTGGCGCCGATCAGCGTGTTCACCGGCACGCGGGACGTGCTGCTCGCCGACTCGCGCCGGCTGCGCGACCGGATCCACGATTCCGGCGGCGACATCGACTACGAGGAGTACCCGGGGATGTTCCACGGCTGGGTGCTGCAGTCGCTGCCGGAGGCCGAGCGCGCGAGGAACCGGGTTTCCACACTTGTGGGTGATTGAGCGCGCCACGTCCGGGGAAACCACCATGAGGCCCATCCCCCGACGTGCCGGAGAGGTGACCGGTGATGACGCATCCGCCCGACCCCGATCACGTGCAGCCGTTCCTCAAGGAAGTGCACTACCCGGTCAGCAAGGCCGAACTGGTGCACATCGCCGAGGAGCGGGGCGTGGACAACGAGGTGCTGCGAGCCGTTCGGCTCGTGCCGGACCGCACCTACGAAACGCAGGAAGAGGTCCGCGAGGAAGTCGCTTTCGGCAGCTGACCCGTCCCGAGCCGAACGGGTCTCGTCGGACGCTAACGCGGCGGTCGTCCACTCCGGTCTCCGGTGGCGCTGACCGTGCTGAGGACGAGCAGGGTCACGTCGTCGCCGGAGGACTCGGAGGTCACCAGCTGGTTCATCACCGAGGCGCAGACCTCGCCGGCGCGCGCGGCGGTGACCGCTTCGCACAGGTCGTCCAGCCCGTCGTCGATCGGCCGCTTGCGGCCTTCGACCAGACCGTCGGTGTAGAAGCACACCACCGATTCCGGCGGGACCTCGACCTCGGTGGTGCGCCGCTGCCGCTTCGACACCTCGACCCCGACCGGCGGGTCGACGGGCGCGTCGACGAGCTCGCCGCACCCGCCGGGGCGGGCCATGACCGGTGCCAGGTGACCGGCCAGCGAGACTTCCAGCCGCGCCGTGTCCGGGTCGTAGAGGGCGTAGCAGACGGTGGCCATCGCGTCGGGCTCGAAGTAGGTGACCTTGCGGTCGAGCTTGTGCAGCACGCGGGCGGGGTTCTCGTCGTCCAGCGCGTAGGCGCGCAGCGCGCTGCGCAGCCGTCCCATGACCACGGCCGCCGACAGCCCGTGCCCGACGACGTCGCCGACCACGATCCCGATGCGGCCGGACGGCAGCTGGAACACGTCGTACCAGTCGCCGCCGATCCCGTGGTCCGCGCCGCCGACGTAGCGGGCGTCCATCGACGCACCCGGGATCGACGGCAGCTTGCCGGGCAGCAGGCTGTGCTGCAGCACCGTGGCGGCGATGCGCTCGGCGCGCGACGAGCCCACCTGCGAGACCGAGGCGATGCGGTCGGCGGCGACCTGCACCAGCTGCGCGTCGTGGTCGGTGAACCCGTGCTCGGTGAAGGCCCCGACGCACAGCACCCCGATCGCCTCGCCGTCGGCGATCATGGGTGCGCCCGCCATCGAGCTGATGCCCCGGTCGCGCAGCGCGCGGCTGATCAGGAGGTCGTCGGTCACGCGGTCGAACACGCAGGCCTTGCGGTCGGTGAGAACGGTGCCGGCGAAGCCGTGCCCCACCGGCATGCGCACGCCCTGCTTGACGTCGTCGTCGATGCCGACCGCGGCGGTGGCGATCAGTTCCTCGCCGTCGGGGTCGAGCAGCAGCACGGTCGCCATGTCCACCCCCAGCACGTCTCGCACCCGCGCCAGGATCTCCCTCAGCAGGTCGTTGACGTCAAGGTGGGCGAGCGAGGTGTCCGTGACCAGGTCGATGCGTCGCAAACGCTCCTCGGCGGAAGACTCCGCGGAAGCATGCATGTCAGCCACCATAACGTCCGCAGTGCCCTGGCGTCTGCGCCGCAAAGGCTGCACCTTTGCCAGCAGCGGTTCTGGCCAGCATCATGGGGAACATGGATCCCGACATCAACGAACACCAAGCACCATTCAGCGCGGTGACCGAGTGGTCGGGTCGAACGCTGTTCGTCACCGCGACCGGCGAGGTCGAGCTGATCAACGCACCTCAGCTGGAGTCCGTCTTGGACCAGGCGGCCGAGGACCGGCCGAACGTGCTGGTGCTCGACATCACGGCTGTCACGTTCCTGTCCTCGGCGGGACTGGCCGTGCTGGTGCGCACGCACCGCAACGCCGAGGCGGCGGGCATCCGGTTCGGCGTGGTCGCCGACAACCCGGCGACCCGGCGTCCCATCCAGCTCATGGGGCTGGATCAGGAGTTCGAGGTCTTCGCCGATCGTGAAGGGGCGCTGGCCGGCGCGAAGGGTTTGTGACCGGGCAGGAACGCCTACCCTAGAGCTGCGATCGAGCCCGAACTGTTAGGACGCATCTATGGCACCCGCTCAGTCAGGCGGGCCGGGGTCGAACTCCGGGGACGTCGGTGACCTCCGCCGTCACGGCGTGCCCGCCTCCGCCGGCAACCTGCCGGTGCTGCGCGACGAAGTGGATGAGTGGGCCCGTGCCGCGGGGCTCGGCGGCGAGATCGCCGAGTCCCTGGCACTGGCCACCTACGAGGCGATGGCCAACGCCGTCGAGCACGCCTACGGGGGCGCTGCGGGTTTCCTGGACGTGGACGCCGTCCGCAGCGCGGCCGCGATAGAGGTCACGGTCACCGACCACGGCGCCTGGCGCCCGCCGCACGAGAGCGACCCGCAGCGCAAGCGCGGCCTGCCGCTGATCGAACGGCTCGCCGACGAGGCCGTGGTGACCTCCGGCGAGCACGGCACGCGCGTCCAGATGCGCTGGGCCGTGCCGGTGCGCCACAGCGACGACGACATGGCCTCCGCCGACGCCTGAGCGCTCAGCCGGTGAGGAATTCCTCGACGAGATCTCCGAATTCGCGCGGTGCCGCGTAGGGCACCATGTGGGCGGCTCCGGGCCAGGTGACCAGGCGGCCTCCGGGCAGCAGGGAGGTCACCCGCTGCGCCCAGCCGTGCGGGACGAGCTCGTCGTGCTCCCCTCTGATCACCAGGACCGGGACGTCGATCGCGGGCAGCTTGTCCTCGACGCGGTCGCGGATCGACTCGGCGAAACTGCTCACCACGCGGCGGAATCCGGCTTCGCGGTAGTCGCGGAAGGTCAGCGGCGCCAGCCCGCGCGGTTCGTGGCGGGAATTGCGCAGCCACCGCCGCAGCTGTCCCGCTGCGCTGCGGGCCAGCGGATCGGTGGTCGGCCCGACCAGGACGAGGCCGCGCACGTTCTCCGGGGCGCGCAGCGCCGTTTCGACCGCGATCTGGCAGCCGAAGGAGCACCCCAGCAAGGTCACCTCGCCGAGCCCGGCCGCGTCCCGCCACGCCTCGACCGCCTGGGCCAGTCCGGCGAGGCCGAGCGGCCGGGGAGGCCCGCTGCTCGCGCCGAAGCCCGGCAGGTCCACCGCCCACGTCTCGCGAATGCCGGAACGTCCGGCCACGAAGGGCAGCAGTTCGCGACTGGAGACACCGGCTCCGTGCACGCACACCAGCGGCGGGCGCGTTCCGCCCACGTGCCAGGCCACCAGGCCCCCGGGCGAGAGGTCCGGGCGCTCCAGGCCGATGCGGGTGCGCTGCATGCGAATCCTCCCCGGTCAGCGGACCTGCGGCGTCGTGCGGGCCGAGGAATCACCGCCTTGTCCGAGCGCGGACGTGTGAGCGGTGGATCGTCCGGGTATTCCGACGGCCGACCGGATGATCAACGCAACCTCGCGATTGGGGCGAAAGATGACCGCCACGACTCGGCTTCCGAAGCCCACCAGTGAATCCTGGCACTGGCAGCTGCACGCGGCTTGCCGAGACCTCAGGACCAGCCGCTTCTTCCACCCCGACAACGAGCGGGGTGAGCGGCGCGCCGAGCGCGAGCGGCAGGCCAAGGCCGTGTGCCGGCGCTGCCCGGTCATCGCGCAGTGCCGGGAGCACGCCCTCAAGGCGCACGAGCCCTACGGCGTGTGGGGTGGGCTCGGCGAGCAGGAACGCCGCGCCCTGCTCGGCCACCGCCGCAACGCGGCGGCCTAGGACTCCTCCGATGTGCGGTGCGAGCGGCAGTTGCAGGCGTGGGTGCTCATGCACGGCTGCGCTGTCCTCTTCGGAGCTTTTCCGCTCCCCGCACCGCTGAGCGAGGCGATCCCGCGACGGCGCTGAGATTATCCGTGCGCCGCAAGGGGTATTGCGCGACGGTAGGCACCGCTGGCCATCGTGGAGGCGACAATGCACCAGGAACGACCGCGCACACCGCCGAAGGACGACGACGAGGCCGCCGGGGCTCCGACGACGTCCGGTCGGGAGCGGCGCGAGCAGCTCGACGAGGAGACCGACGACCTGCTGGACGAGATCGACGACGTCCTGGAGGACGCCCCCGAGGAGTTCGTCCGCGGCTACGTCCAGAAGAGCGGTCAATGACGACCGCGTTCAGCTCGAGGCTCGGCGCCGGGAACGTTCCTCCCGGCGCCGAGCCCTCTTTCGTCACACGTGATCCCGCGGGATGCGGCGGTCCCAGTTCTTCGAGAACACCCGCTCGCCACCGAGGTAGCCGTCCAGCTCGGCGTGCAGCCGGAACTCGTGCGGTGTCGAGGTGAGGGCGGTGCGCGTGCTGGTGCGCACCGCCCAGTCGCCTCGGGCGAACCGCAGCGTCCACTCGGTCTCGCCGCGCACGGAGTCGAAGTCCTCGCCGACCCAGCTGTAGCGCTCGACGGCGCGCCGGTGGACGTCGAGGTCGATGTCGTCGAAGCGCACCTGGCCCAGGTCCTTGATGACCTCCAGCGACGACCGGTAGTCGACGAGGTCCCTGCTCACCTGCCACTGCTCCTGACCGGGGGTGATCTGCTTGGCCTGCACCGGCGGCGTGCCCTCGGGCTCGCCGAACAGCGGCGTGGGGAGCTCGTCGGCCTCCTCCGGCGGTCGCAGCGGCAGTTCCAGTTCGCTGTCCTCCGGGTGGATGGTCAACCGCACCGGCTCCGGCGGTGGCCAGGCCAGCGGCCAGTACGAAGTGGACAGCGCCAGCCGGATGCGGTGGCCCGCCGGGAAGGCCTGCGCGACACCGTTGAGCCGCAGCTGAACCTGGTAGCGCACACCGGGTTCCAGCGGCTTCGGCTCGTCGTGGCCGTCGCGGTGGGTCAGGTTGAGCAGCCCGTAGGTCACGCGCGTGGCCTGGCCCTCCGGGCTGACGTCGGACAGCCGCGCGGCCAGCATCGCCACCGGGCGGTCGACCTCGACGCAGACGTCCAGCAGCGGGCCGCCGAGGATCTCGCAGCGCTCCTCGAGCGGGTCGGTGCCGAACACCAGCGAACCGCCGTCCTCCTCGCGCTGGTCGTAGGGCAGGTCCGGCGGCGCGTTGTAGGAGCACCACTTGCCGCCGTACTGCCCGACCGACAGCGGTGAGCACACCGTCACCGGCGGGCTCCGGCGCTCCTCCCCCGGTCGGGCGATCGTGTTCTGCGCCAACGGGAATCGGGTGCGGTGCACGTGCGGAGAGGGCCACGACGGCTCGCCGACCCAGCGGCCGGGCCGGTCCTCGTAGCTGGTGGAGGGCGGCATGCTCTCCTGCATCCAGGTGCACAGCATCGGCTCGTCCATCACGCCGTTGTCGACGTCCTTGAGCCAGCGGTCCCACCAGCGCACGAGCTCCTGCAGGAATCCGATGGCCGGGCCCGGCCGGCCCAGGTGCGGGTACTTGTGCGACCACGGCCCGATCAGGCCGCGGCGCGGCACGTCGAGGTTCTGCATCAGGCGGAACACCGCGTTGGAATAGCCGTCGGCCCAGCCGCTGACCGCCAGCACCGGGCAGCCGACGTCGGAGAAGTCCTCGCAGATCGAGCCGTGCCGCCAGTAGTCGTCGCGGCGCTGGTGGCGCAGCCAGGTGTCCAGCCACAGGCCGCTGTCCTCCATGCGCTCGCGCCACATCTCCTCCCAGCGGTCGCCGACCACCGCCGGATCGGGCGGGCAGGAGTTGTAGGAGAACATGGTGCTCGCCCACGACAGGTTGTCGCTGAGCAGGCACCCGCCCATGTAGTGCACGTCGTCGGCGTAGCGGTCGTCGGCGCAGCACAGCGCGGCGATCGCGCCCAGGCTCTCCGGGCGGCGCGCGGCGACCTGCAGGGCGTTGAAGCCGCCCCAGGAGATGCCCATCATGCCGGTCCGGCCGCTGCACCAGGACTGCTCGGCCAGCCAGGCCAGCACCTCCTCGGCGTCGGAGAGTTCGAGCTCCAGGTATTCGTCGGTGAGCACGCCGTCGGATTCGCCGCTGCCGCGCAGGTCCACGCGCGCGCAGGCGTAGCCGTGCCCGGCCAGGTACGGGTGGTGGATCGAGTCGCGGATCGCGGTGAGGTCGCGCTGCCGGTACGGGATGAACTCCAGCACCGCGGGGACCGGCTCGGTGTCCGAGGCCACGGGCCGCCAGAGGCGGCCGGATAGCCGGGTCCCGTCCGCCAGCGGGATCCAGATCTCCTCCTGCTTGGTCTCGAGCGGGAGCTCGCTCACCTCGCGCACACGTCCTCCTCTGTCGTCACGGCGGGTCCCAGGCACCACCCGCTGACCTACCCACCAATCGATCCGGCCATGCCCGATCGGGCCACGTTTCACCACGCGGCGCAGCGGTTACTCGCGGAACAGGACTGCCGACGGAGCCCGGTGGGTGGAGGACTGCAGCATGGTTCGGTTCGGGTACACGCTGATGACGGAGCAGTCGGGGCCGCGCGAGCTGGTCAAGCAGGCAGCCGCCGCCGAGCGGGCGGGCTTCGACTTCGCGGTCATGAGCGACCACTACTCGCCGTGGCTGGACGAGCAGGGCCACTCCCCCTACGCGTGGAGCGTGCTCGGAGCGGTCACGCAGACGACCGAGAGCATGGACCTGCTGAGCTTCGTGACCGCGCCGATCATGCGGTACCACCCCGCCGTCGTCGCGCAGAAGGCCGCCACGATCGGATTGCTGTCGGACAACCGGTTCACGCTCGGCGTCGGCTCCGGGGAGAACCTCAACGAGCACGTCATCGGCCGCGGCTGGCCGCCGGTGAACGTGCGGCACGAGATGCTCGACGAGGCGCTGCGGATCATCTCGTCGCTGTTCGAGGGCGGCTACGTCGACTTCCGCGGCGACCACTACCGGGTGGACTCGGCGAAGTTGTGGGACCGGCCCGACCAGCGGGTGCCGATCGCCACCGCCGTGTCGGGCGAGCAGTCGGTGCAGAAGTTCGCCCCGCTGTCGGACGCGATGATCGCGGTCCAGCCCGAGGCCGCGCTGTGCCGGGGCTGGGACGCCGCGGCCGGCGGTGAGCAGCGCAAGTACGGGCAGCAACCGATCTGCTGGGACCCCTCCGCCGAGGCCGCCGCCAAGCGCGCCTGGTCGCAGCTGCGCTGGTTCGCCGGCGGCTGGAAGGTCAACGCCGAACTGCCCGGCACGTCTGGTTTCGCCGCGGCCACCCAGCACGTGCGCGTCGAGGACGTCACCGCGGGCATTCCCTGCGGCCCGGACGTCGACAAGATCGTCGAGTCCGTCTCGGCCTACTGGGAGGCCGGCTTCACCGACATCGCGCTGGTGCAGGTCGGTGTGGACGAGGACCCGGCGGGCTTCTTCGGCTTCGCCCGCGGGAAGCTGCTGCCCGCGCTCCGCGAGGCCGCCGGCGGCTGAGCGCCTCAGCGCAGCGTGCGGCCGGTTCCTCGCCAGGTGATCCCCGCGCGGCCGGGCTCGCGCGGGTCGAGCTGGTTGCGGGCGTCGACCAGCACCGGCGCTCGCATGACCTCGGCGACCTTCGCCCAGTCCAGCTCCGCGAACTCGGGCCAGTCGGTCAGCAGCACCAGGGCGTCCGCGTCCTCGGCGGCCAGGTAGGCGTCGCCGACGCAGCGGACTCCGGCCACCGCGGACAGCTGCGCGCACTCCGGGTCGTAGCCGCGCAGCTGCGCGCCCCGGTCGGCCAGCAGCCGGGCGATCGCGAGCGCGGGCGAGTCGCGCAGGTCGCCGGTGCCCGCCTTGAACGTCAGGCCCAGCAGGCCGATCCGCGCGCCCGCCACGTCACCGCCGCAGCGGTCGACCACCTTGTCGGCCACTCGGGCCTGGTGGTGCCCGTTCGCGCGGACCGCGGCGCGCAGCAGCGGCAGCTCCACGCTGGCGGTGTCGGCGGTGCGGAGCAGGGCCGCGGTGTCCTTCGGCAGGCACGAACCGCCCCACCCGGGCCCGGCGCGCAGGAACGACGGTGCGATGCGGTGATCGCGCTTCATCCCCTCGGTGACCGCCTCGACGTCGCCACCGGTGCGCTCGCAGAGCTCGGCGAGGTCGTTGACGTAGGAGAGCTTGGTGGCCAGGAAGCCGTTGGAGGCGTACTTGACGAGCTCCGCGCTGACCGGGTCGATGAGCACCGTGCGCGCGCCCAGCGGCGAGTACAGACCGGCGACGAGCTCGGCCGCGCGCGGCTCGTCGGCGCCGACGACCACGCGGTCCGGGTTGAGGAAGTCCTCGACGGCGTGCCCCTCCCGCAGGAACTCCGGGTTGCTGACCACCGCCACGTCCTCGCGGCCCAGCAACCGGCCGAGGCGCTCGGCGGTGCCCACGGGCACGGTCGACTTGGTCACCACCACCGCCCCGCGCGCCAGCAGCGCGCGGATGTCGCCGACGACCGATTCGACGGCGCCGAGGTCGGCGTCGCCGTCGGCGCCCATCGGCGTCGGCAGGCACAGGAGCACGACCTCGGCGCCGGAGACCGCCTGCCGGTTGTCGCGGGTGAACCGGAGCCCGCCCGTCGCCGCGCCTTCCGCGACGAGCTCGCCGAGACCGGGCTCGCGGATGTCCACCTCGCCCCGCCGCAGCCGGGCGATCTTCTCGCCGTCGACGTCGCAGCAGCTCACCTCGTGGCCCAGCTTGGCCAGGCAGGCACCCGTGGTGAGGCCGACGTAGCCGCAGCCGACCACCGCGATCCGGCGCGATTCCATGATGGGCCCCCTCCCGCGAGAACGGCTCCTCAGCGCAGGGTTTCGAGCTCCGCGAGCACCGGGGGCGGGTGCTCCTCGCACAGCCGCGCGGTGGGCGCGCGCCGCGACGACGTCGCGCGGGGCTCGGTGTCCGGGTCCGGGCCGATGCGCGGGTCGGCGCGGACGCACTCGATCACCCGGTCCACGTCCGCCCCGACCGCGCGGCACAGCTGGGCCAGCTCGTCGAAGAACTGCCGCTCGACGGCGAGCAGCCCGGCGGTGGCGTGCGGCACCAGGTCGGCGCTGTCGACGTCGCAGTGCAGCGGAGAGGCGGGCAGGCGGGCCAGCACCACGTCGGCGCGCACCAGCGTCTCGGCGTCGTCGGCGCCGAGGACCTGGCAGTCCGCGCTCAGGAAGTCCTCCAGCGCGGAGCCTTCCCGCAGCTGCTGCGGGTTGCTCACGACCGGCCTGCCCAACGCCTCCTGGAGGTCCCGGGTGGACTCCCACGGCGGCAGCACGCAGTTGATCACGGAGCTGCGCGGTGGGGCGGTGGGCTCGTCGGCGCCGCAGACGAACACGGCGTCGATGGCGGCGAGCTCACCGAAGCTCAGGGCGCCGCTGCGGTGCAGGCACCGCAGCACCTCCGGAAGCCACGGCTCGCTCGCCACCACCGCGGGGTCCGGGCGCGCGCAGCTCACCCGGACACCGCACCAGGCCAAGCCGGTGGCGACCGCGACGGCGGTCAGTCCCTCGCCGAGCACGCGAGCTCGCGGTTCCCTCACGGCCATGACGACTCCTCGGAGTGGCAGACGACCAGTTCGCGGACCTCGCAGCCGGCCGGTTGGCGCAGCGCGAACAGGACGGCCTCGGCGACGTGCTCGGGCCGGTTGAGCTTGGCGTCCTGCGGCGGCTTGTACTGCTCCGGCCTGCCGTCGAAGAACGCGGTGCGCATCCCACCGGGCACCAGCATCGTCACCCCGACGCGGCCGCTGAGCTCGGCCGCCAGCGCGCGGGAGAAGCCGACCACGCCGAACTTCGAGGCGCAGTAGGCGGTCGCGTCCGGCAGGCCTTTGAGCCCCAGCGTGGACGAGCAGGTGACCACCGTGCCGCCGCTCTCCTCCAGGTGCGGCAGCGCGGCGCGCACGACAGCGGCGGTGCCCAGCAGGTTGACCTCCACCACGCGCTCCCAGTCCTCGGCCGGCACCGAGCTCAGCGAACCGCAGGAGTCGATGCCGGCGGCGGTGAACACGCCGTCGAGACCGCCGACGGTGTCGGCCATCTCGCGCACGGCCCGCTCCGCCTCGCGCCGGTTCCCCAGGTCGACCTGGGCGTGCTTGACCGGGGCCGAGGGCACCTCGCGGTCCAGCACCAGCGGCGTGCCACCGGCCGCCGTCACCGCCTCGACGACCGCAGCGCCGAGGCCCGAGGCGCCTCCGGTGATCACGACATTACCCGGCCCGTTCATGGAGTTCCTCCCGATTCCCGTCCAGTTCCAGCAGGTTTCGCAACATCCGGGTGGTCGAGTACCCGTCGGTGAGCGGTACCCGGACGACCTCGCCGCCGCACTGCTCGACGACGCCGGCCTCGGGCATCCGGGACGGTTCGTAGTCACCGCCCTTGACCCACACGTCGGGTCGGAGCTCGGCCAGCAGGGAGCACGGCGTGGTCTCCTCGAAAACGGCGACGGCGTCGACGGATTCGAGGGCCTCCAGCAGGCACTTGCGGTCTTCCACCCCCACCAGCGGGCGCGGCGGGCCCTTGAGCCTGCGCACCGAGGCGTCGGAGTTGAGGCAGACGACGAGCGCGTCGCCGAGCCGCCGGGCCTGGTTGAGCAGGTTGACGTGGCCGGGGTGCAGCAGGTCGAAGCAGCCGCCGGCCGCGACGAGCCTGCCGCCGCGCTCCCGCACCCGTTCGACCACGTCCAGGCCGGTTTCGGACGCGGGTTGCTCGCTCGCGGCCCAGGCACCGGCTCCGCCGGCGGCGACGAACCGGGTGGCCGCCAGCACCGCGTCCGCGACGGCGTCCGATGTGGACTCCCCGCGCGCCAGGGCGAGGGCGGCCGCCACCGAGAAGCCGTCGCCCGCACCGCAGGTGTCGGTCGCGGTGTCGAGTGCAGGAGCGGCGATCAGCTCGCCGCCGGGGGCCAGCGCCGCGCCGCGCTCGCCCGTGGTCACCGCGACCGCGCCGCACTCCCACTGCCGCCACAGCTCCATCGCACCGGCCGGTTGCGCGGTCACGCCGCTGAAGCGGGCGGCCTCGGATTCGTTGGGCACCGCGAGATCCGATCTGGCCACGGGCACGGCTCCGCGGGGGTGCGGGTCCCAGACCAGCGGTGTGCCGGGCGGCAGCCGGGACAGCTCGTGGCGCAGTCGCGAGTTGCTCGCCGCACCGCGGCCGTAGTCGGCCACGAGCACCGCATCGGCGCTGCGCAGTTCCCGCACGACCGCCGGGCCCGGAGCCACGTCCGGAACGGTTCCCGCCCCGGCGTCGAGCCGCACCACCGATTGGCCCCCGGCCCGCACCCGGGTCTTGCTGGGCGTGCCTCCTGTGAAGGGCAGGTCCACCAGGCGGATCCCGGCCGGCAGCAGGCGATCGAGCTCGTAGCCGGCGGGGTCGGTGCCGCGCCCGCTGATCAGGGTCACCTCGGCGCCTTGGCTCGCGGCGAGCAGCGCCGCCAGCGCGGCACCGCCGGGCCTGCCGCGTCGCGACTCGACGTCGACCACCGGGACCGGCGCGTCGGGGCACAGCCGGGACGCGCTCCCGGTCAGGTCCAGGTCCAGCAGGGCGTCGCCCAGGATGACGAGCTTCACGTCGACCTCCTCGGGTCACCGGCGCACTTCGTGCAGAAGCGCGGTCCAGTCGGCCAGGAATCTGTCCAGCGAGTACCGCCGCAGCGCCGCCCGGCGGGCCGCGTTGCCCGCCTCCCGAGCGCGGTCGGGATCGGCGGTGAAGGTCGTGACCGCGTCGATGAGGGTGTCGACGCGGGTCGAGATCGCTCCGGCCTCCGGCGGCACGGCTTCGACGACCTCGGTGGCCGCGACGGCCACGATCGGCATGCCCAGGTGCATGGCCTCCAGCAGCGCCAGGCCCAGCGAGGTCCACCGGTAGGGGTGCAGGTAGACGCGGCGGGCGGCCAGCTCGGCGTGCATCTTGGGCTGCGGCAGGTCCTCGTGCGGGATGATGCGGTCGCAGCCGAGCACGTCCGGGAGTTCCCGGACCCGCATGCCGAACACGTCCAGCGGCGCGCCTCGGCTGAGCCGCGGAAGCAGGTCGGTCCCGGCGATGTGGCTGCGCCGCACCGGCTCGTTGACCACGACCCCCGCGTGCGGCACGGTGCCGGTCCAGCGGTGGCCGGGGTCGACGATGCCGTGCTCGATGACGGTGTTCGGCGCGCGTCCGCTGTCCCACCACATCTGGTTGAAGTGGGTGACGTGCGCGATCGGGATGTCCTCGCGGTCGGCCACCGGGTGCCGGTCGGGTCCTGCGGGGCCGCGCGGCGTGTCGTGCTCGACGTAGACGGCCGGGACGTCGACGCCGGGTCGGCGGCCGGTCCACAGCCGCGTGAGTTCGAGCTCGCCGGGCCGTTGCAGCACCACGACATCGATGTCCTCGTCGCGCAACCGGCCGGGCTCGACCTCGA
Organism: Saccharopolyspora mangrovi; assembly: GCF_035320975.1. Taxonomy (NCBI): domain Bacteria; kingdom Bacillati; phylum Actinomycetota; class Actinomycetes; order Pseudonocardiales; family Pseudonocardiaceae; genus Saccharopolyspora; species Saccharopolyspora mangrovi. The sequence goes on from NZ_JAWLNX010000011.1 coordinate 200,635, forward strand.
CCGCGTTGTCCGGCCAGGACACCGTCTGCGAGCGACCTCGCCCGTCGGGGCCGCGATCGGCGGTGACCGGCACCAGGTAGGTGTGCGGGCCCTGCACGAAAGCGGTCGCCCACGACCCGTGCCGGTGCCAGACCAGGATCCGCAGGCCCTCCTGGGAGGTCGCGGAAGTTCCGGGCGTGGCGAAGGTGGTCATGCCGTCACCTCCCGGACCGCCTCGACGACCTCCTCCGGGGTCACCAGCGTCAGGCACGGGTGCCCGGGCACCGGGCAGGACCGCGCGCGGGTGTCGCGGCACGGGGCCAGCTGCTCGCCGAGCACCACGCGCCGCACGCCGTAGGGAGCCCACCGAGCCGCGCTGACCACGGGAGCGAACAGCGACACCACGGGTGTGCCGACCGCGGCGGCCAGGTGCGCGGGCCCGGTGTTGGGCGCGACGACGGCGTCGGCGCCGTCGAGAACCGCCGCCAGCTCCGGCAGATCCGTGCGCCCGCCGAGGTCGACGCCGATGTGGCCGGCCACGTGGGCGGTCAGCTCCCGGTCGGACGGAGCACCGGTGACCACCACGCGCCACCCGGCGGCGGCCAGTTCGACCACCGCCGCCCGGCACCGGAACATCGGCCACTGCCTCGCGGGGACGGAGGCGGCCGGGTGCAGCACCACGTAGCCGGGTTCGCCGGCGAGGCGGCTGACGTCGGGCAGCGGGCGGCGCACCGCCAACCTCCCGTCGTCACCCTTGGGCAGCGCGAATCCGGCGGCGCGCGCCAGCGACAGCGCGCGTTCGGGCTCGGGAGGATCGCCGTCGATCCGGTGCCGGACGTCGAGCAGCGAGCCCGGGTAGTCCTCGCTGATCGCCGCGATCCGCTCCACCCCGGCCACCCGCAGCAGCAGCGCCAGCGGCAGCGCGGACTGGTGGAACGAGGTGAGCACCACCGCTTGGTCGGCGTCGATCTTGCGCAGCGCTTCGAGGAATTCGTGCATCGAGGACTCGGTCACCGGTGGCGGTTCCGGGTCGATCCACGGGGCGCACCGGGTCACGACCTCGTCCACCCCGGGCAGCAGTTCGGCCGCCGCGGCGCCGCGCGGGCCCGCCAGCATGACGACGGATTCCGCGTGCGCGGCCACGGCTCGCACCGCCGGCCCGGCCAGCAGCACGTCGCCGAGGTTGTCCTGGCGCACGACCAGCGCCCGCCTGGTCACGACGCACGTCCGGCGCGCTGCGGCGCCTCCGCCGGGTAGCGGTGGCGAAATCGTGCTGGGTGCAGAACTGGAACGAGCACAGCGACGCCTCCTGCGTGTCGTGCTGCTGTTCGTCGGTTCCGGCGTCCGGCTTTCCGCGGCCATTCCGCGACGCCCGACTACATCGCTACCCAGCGAAGCGGCTCTCCTACACATCCGCGCCCGAATGCCGCGCGGTTCGGCGCTGCCCGGGAGGTCTTCGTGCACGCTGCGCGAGCGACTGCGGGGTTTTTCGCGCGGGATGCGGGTAACCGCAGGAGCGTGGACGCCCGTTGCCGGTCTCCGGGAGTGCCGAATGGACGGACGAATCGACACCGACGTGGTGATCGCGACGCGCAACCGGCGTGACGAACTCCTCCGCACCGTGCGGATGTTGCTAGAGCTGCGCCCGTGCCCGCGCGTCGTGGTCGTCGACGACGCCTCGACGGACGGCACCGCCGAGGCGATCGCCGCGCTGCACCCGCGGGTGGAGCTGATCCGCGCGCCCGACAACCTCGGGGCGGCGGCGCGCAACCTCGGCGTCCTGAGCTGCCGGGCGGAGTACGTGGCCTTCAGCGACGACGACTCGTGGTGGGAGCAGGGCGCGCTGCCCCGCGCCGAACGCCTCTTCGCCGAGCACCCCGGCGTCGGGTTGATCGCCGCGAAGACGCTGGTCGGCGCACAGCAGCGGCCGGACGCGGTCAACGAGCTGATGGCGCGCTCGCCGCTGCCGGGCTCGCCGGGGCTGCCCGGGCCGCGGGTGCTGGGGTTCACCGCGTGCGCGGCCGTCGTGCGACGACGCGCGTTCGAGGAGGTCGGCGGCTTCGACCCGATGCTGTTCTTCGGTGCCGAGGAGAAGCTGCTCGCCTGCGATCTCGCGGCCGCGGGGTGGGACCTCGTCTACGCCGACGACGTCGTCGCGCACCACCACCCCTCCCCCGCCCGGTTGAGCCGGGCCGATCGCGAAGCCCTGGAGCTGCGCAACAACGTGCTGATCGCCTGGATGCGCCGGTCGCCGTCAGCGGCGGTGTCCGAGACGCTGCACGCGCTGCGCCGGTCCCGGCGGTCCACGGCGGGAGCGCTGCGGCGGTTGCCCGAGGCGCTGCGCCGCAGGCGGCGACTCCCCGACCGCGTCGAACGAGAGCTGACCACTGTGGAGTCCCAGACGTCATGACGACTTCCCGGATCTCGACCCAGCCCACCCGGCTCTGCGCGCTGCTGGACCGCGTCCCGCGCGCGGACATGGCCGTGCTCGGCACGACCGCTCCGGAACCGGCGGTGCTCGCCCACACCGACGAGCGGGCCCGGTCGCTGGAGATCGCGCAGCTGCGCAACGGCGCCGGGCCGAGCGTGGACGTGGCCGCGTCGCAGCGGCCGGTGCTCGCCGACCTCAACCAGATCCGGACCTACTGGCCGGACTTCGCCCGCCGCGCCCGCGAGCTGCGGGTGCACAGCTTGCTGATCGTGCCGCTGGAGCCGGCGTTCCCCGCCGGGGCGCTGAGCCTCTACGCGCACCGCTCGCACGCGTTCGACGAGCACGACGAGGACGTGGTGCGGCGATCGCTGGCCGCGCTGGCGAGGTGGTGAGCGTGTTCGGCACGACGGTGGTCATCGCCACGCACGAGCGCCGCGAGGAGCTGCTGCGCACCCTCGAGCACATGACCGCGCTGCCCGACGCGGCGCCGATCATCGCGGTCGACAACGGCTCCCGCGACGGCACGGCCGCGGCCGTGCGGCGGCACTTCCCGGACGTCGAACTGCTGGTGCAGGACCGCAACCTCGGCGCCTGCGCCCGCAACGTCGCCGTGGAGCGGGTCCGCACGCAGCACGTGACCTTCTGCGACGACGACACCCGTTGGCAGCCGGGATCGCTGGGCAGGGCCACCGAGCTGCTCGACCGCCACCCGGACATCGGCGCCGTGATGGGCCGCTGCCTGGTCGAACCGCGCCTGACCGAGGACCCGCTCACCCCGGAGCTGCGCACCTCGCCGGTGCCCGCGCCGCACTGGCTGCCCGGGCCGGCGCTGCTGAGCGTGATGGCCGGGCTCACCACCTTCCGCGTGAGCGCCTTCCGCGAGGCGGGCGGGTTCTCCGAGCGGTTGTGGCTGGGCGGCGAGGAGGAGCTGCTGGCTCTGGACCTGGCGGCGCGGGGCTGGTGGTTGTGCTGGGACCCGGACGTGCTGATCCACCACGCGCCGTCCCGGGCGCGCGACGCGCGGCGGCGCAGGCGGCTCGGCATCCGCAACACGCTGCTGACCACGTGGCTGCGGCGACCGGCGGGTAGCGCATGGCGCCGCAGCGCCCAGGTGCTGGCTTCGGCGCCGAGGGACCGGTGCACGGCCGCCGCGGCGCTGGAGGCGCTGCGGCAGTGGCGGTGGGTGCTGCGGGAGCGCCGGGTCGTGCCCGCCGAGGTCGAGCGCGGCCTGCGGCTGCTGGAGGAGCCGCAGCGCCGCTCCCCCGCGCGCCGCTACGTGGACTGAGGCGTGCGCTTCCGCGCGATCCGGCGTCGTCCGCCGGTGAGCCGCTGCCCGGGCCGCGTCCACCGCGGTCCCCGCTCCGGGCGCACCGTGGCCTTGCCGGGCACCGGCGGGTGGACCGGCTGCGGCGGGGCGGGGGGCCCCCCCGCC